>NZ_NRJF01000047.1 GCF_003585965.1 Psittacicella gerlachiana
TGCAAAGATAACCAAGCTGTATTGAATTTAAAACAAAAATAATTATTGATTATATACTAAAAGTTCATAATTTGCAAAGTATTGTCAAAACCTGTTAAGAAAATTGATATTTTCTTAATAAAAATAAGATATTAATTGCTTATTGTTGCCTTGAATCTCCATAAGAAAGTATATAAATAATCGACCAAAAAATAATGTATAAAGTAGATCTTGTAATGGTAAATGTAATGTATATGCGAGGAATTCTAAAAAAATATCCAACTAATTTATTTACTAGTATATAACTATTTTTTTATCTTGCCTAGGTTTTAGAAGTAAAAATTTAGGGAGAAGATAATATAGGTAGGATCTAAAATAAAGCCTCATGCAGAATTATTTAAGATTATTTCTAGAAATTTTGTGTTAGGTTTTTGAGAAAGTTTACAAGAAAAAATTTTTAAAATTATGAAGATAAGTTTGATGAGAAACTAATTGTTTAGAGAAAGGAATATAAAATTAGATAGAGAGTAATAGCATAGTAGAGATAAATTATCTTGTAGAGACTAAGTTCATAGAGCAGAGATAAATTATATAAGTTGAAGATAAATAATATAATAGAAGAATGAGAAATAGACTTAGGCGAGCTAAGTCTATTAACTATTCAGGAGCTACTTCTAGACTAAAAGTAACTGGACCATCATTTTGTAAAAATACTTGCATCTCAGCTGCAAAAATGCCATTTTCTACCGGTAGGTGTTGGCTTGCCTGTTGTGAAAAATACAGATACAACTCTTTAGCTAATGCAGGAGGAGCTCCATTAAAACTTGGACGATTCCCACGTGAGGAGTCTGCACAAAGAGTAAATTGACTTACTACTAACAGAGAGCCTTGAGCATCAAGAATGTTGAGATTCATTTTTCCATCTTGATCTTCATTAATTCTGAGCTTTAAAATTTTGGCTAAGAGTTTATCAGCAGTTTGTTGAGTATCTCCTTTTTCAACTCCAAGTAGAACAAGGTAACCTTTATCTATTTGTCCAACAATTTTATCTTCAACTTCTACTCTTGCTTGTTTCACTCGTTGCACAATTGCTTTCATGATCAAATCCTTAAAGTATTGATATTTTTTATAGTTTAACATAAAAAAGGATACATCGGTGGATGTATCCTTTTTGATAGGTTTTTCTATTATTTTGTTAAATTATCTTGAGGAAAATAATTTAACAAAACGCTTCCTATTATAGCGAAAATTGATAAAAAAGTCATTAGAATTAATGGCAACCAGCCTTGTTATTCACGACAAATGGTTGGTTGTTTTTTAAAGCTTGACGTTGGTTAAGATAATTTTTACCTGCAATTAGTAACCCTAAAGTAATAAATGCTCCAGGAGCAAGAATTGCAAGTAAAAAGTTATTATCAACTTGAAAAACCTGAATATACCAGTTTTTAGCAATAGGACCAAAGATTAAATTTAAATCTTTAAAAATTGTTCCTTGTCCAATTAATTCACGAATAGCTCCGAGGATTACTAGAGCTAAGGCTACAGCAAATCCCATAGCTAAGCCATCAACCGCTGAATCTCTTACGTTATTTTTGTAAGCAAAGGCTTCAATACGACCTATAACAATACAGTTAGTTACAATTAAAGGTAAGAAGATCCCTAAAGATTGATATAAGGTAAAGGCAAAAGCATGAATTATTAATTGGGTAATAGTTACTAAAGCCGCAATAATGAGAACAAATACGGGGATACGTATTTCATTAGGAATTTGATTCCTCAATAATGAAATTACCGTATTTGACATAAACATTACAAACATGGTGCAAATTCCTAGCCCAAGAGCCGGAGTAGCACCAGTTGAAGTTGCTAGTAAAGGACATAACCCTAAAAGTTGCACAAATGAAGGGTTATTTTTCCATAAGGCAGCGAGCCAAATTTCTTTAGTTCCTGACATTATTTATCTCCTTGAGCTGTACTACAAGTTATAAAATTATCTTGTAGAGCGTGAGGATTATTTACAAGATCCTTAACTACCTCTTGCATGTTAATGCGAATTTGATTCACTATAGCACGAGGGGTAATAGTCGCTCCGGTAAACTCATCAATTTGCCCTCCATCTTTTTTTACTGCTAAATAAGGGAGTTGGGCTTGTGATAATTGTAAATTATCAAAGCTATGTACCCAATCAGTAGTAATAACTTTGTTTCCTAAGCCTGGAGTTTCATTTTGTTCAAGAATACGTACTGCTTTGATTGTTCCTCGGCTATCAGTAACAAGCATAGTTCTTATTAGACCAGAATAGCCTTTCCAAGTAGAAGAGATCAGAATGTATCCTGTAATCTGTCCTTGCTTGGTTGCAAGCATGAGGGTATCAACTTTGGGATCGTTACTGTATACTCCTAGTTTAGGAATGTAACAAGATTTGCTTATATCATTATCATAGTTCGAGCTTGGGAAAGCTTGCCCAAGGTTAACTATAGTTTGTCTAAGAGCGTTATCTTGAGCATCAGCAATACGAGCTTTTAAGGCGTAGTTAACTAAACTTAAAGAACCTATTCCCGCAATAGTTGCAACTACTAAGGTAATGGTATTTCTTGATAAATATTTAAAAAACATTATTTACCAAACTCCTTAGGGGTAAAAACTCGATCAAACATAGGAACGAGGATATTACAAAGGATAACTGCAAAAGCAACCCCATCGTTGTAGTTGGTAAAGGCACGAATAATATACATAAGTGCTCCAACTAAAAGACCGTAAATAATACGTGCAGTTCTATATTGAGGAGTAGTTACTGGATCGGTAACTATAAAGAAAGCTCCAAAAATCGCAGATCCATAAATTAAAGCATATGCCGGTGAGGCATGAGCATAACCGGTGCTTAGGTAATGGATACTTGCGACACCAAGAAAGCCTATTAAAGTACAAACTGGTAACAGTAAAGTAATAGTTTTTCTTAGTAAGAGGTAAACTCCTCCTAGAACAAACGCTAAATTGTAAACTAACCAAGGAAAGTAATTTTCGGTAGTAAGTTTACTAATGGTTTCTAATAGGGTTTGACTATTACCCCCTACTTGTAAAATAGTTTTTACTTCGGTTAAAGGTGTTGCCTGGGTAAAAGCATCTATATGTTCTTTACCAAGAAAACTAGACCAAGTTTGCACTAAATTACTATTTTGAGGAATAGACCAATATGTAATAAATTGAGGATAGGTAACAATAAATAAAGCCACTCCAATCATAGCTGGATTAAAGATATTTTGTCCCATTCCTCCATACACTTGTTTTGCAATAAGGATTGCAAAAAGGGTAACAATAAGAATTACATAAAACGGAATATTCGGAGGTAAACTCAAAGTAATGAGCATACAAGTAACAAGAGCAGAATTATTTTTAAATTCTGCACCTGCTTCTTTTTGACGCATTTTTGCTACAAGAATTTCAATACAGGCTGCTGTAGCAATTGAAATTATTAGTAAAAGTAGCGTATTCCAACCCCAAAAGTATATTTTGACAAATAAAGCAGGGATTAGAGCTACAAATACACTAAGCATAATACTATTAGTGTTTTTCATTAGTATCTCCAAGGTTACTTTTGGTTGTTAGATTTTGAGCTGGCTCATTTTCTGTAGTTAGGGTAATAGTTTGATTATTAGCTTCCTCTTTTTGCTGTTCCATACGAGATTTGGCTTTTGCTACCGCTCTTTGTACTGCAGTCGTAGATTGAGCTTCAGTTTCAGAATTAGCTTGCTGAGCTTGAGCAGCAGCTTGTTTAGCTTTAGCAAGGGCAACAGCTCTTTGGACTGCAGTCATAGGTTGAGGGGCAGTCTCAGAAGTAGCTTGTTCCTTTTGTTTTTGAGCTTCAGCTTGTTTTGCTTTAGCAAGAGCTACAGCTCTTTGTACTGCATTCATAGGTTGTGCAGTAGTTTCAGAAGTAGCTTGTTCCTTTCGTTTTTGAGCTTCAGCTTGTTTCGCTTTAGCAATAGCTACAGCTCTTTGGACTGCAGTCATAGGTTGAGTGTCAGTCTCAGAAGTAGCTTGTTCCTTTTGCACTTGAGCTTCAGCTTGTTTCGTTTTAGCAAGAGCTACAGCTCTTTGGACTGCATTCATAGGTTTTGCAGTAGCTTCAGAAGTAGCTTGTTCCTTTTGTTTTTGAGCTTCAGCTTGTTTCGCTTTAGCAAGAGCTACAGCTCTTTGTACTGCATTCATCGGTTGTGCAGGAGTTTCAGAAGTAGCTTGTTCCTTTTGCGCTTGAGCTTCAGCTTGTTTTGCTTTGGCAAGAGCTACAGCTTTTTGGACTGCATTCATAGGTTGTGCAGTAGTTTCAGAAGTAGCTTGTTCCTTTTGTGCTTGAGCTTCAGCTTGTTTCGCTTTAGCAAGGGCAACAGCTCTTTGGACTGCATTCATAGGTTGTGCAGTAGTTTCAGAAGTAGCTTGTTCCTTTTGTGCTTGAGCTTCAGCTTGTTTCGCTTTAGCAAGAGCTACAGCTCTTTGGACTGCATTCATAGGTTGTGCAGTAGTTTCAGAAGTATCTTGTTCCTTTTGTTTTTGAGCTTCAGCTTGTTTCGCTTTGGCAAGAGCTACGGCTTTTTGGACTGCAGTCATAGGTTGAGCGGTAGCTTCAGAAGTCGTTTGACTTGCTTGTGGTTGAGTTCCTGCTTGTTTTGCTTTCGCTCTTGCTACTGCAGCTAGTACGGCTTCTCGATCTAAGGTGCTACCATTAGGTTTGGTTTCATTAGTGGTAGTCTGATTAGCTTGTGGTTGCCCCCCTGCTTGTTTTGCTTTAGCTCTTGCTACTGCAGCTAGTACGGCTGCTCGATCTAAGGTACTACCATTAGTTTTAGTTTCACTAGAGGTAGCCTGAGTTTCAGCTTGTTGCTGTTTTTGTAAGCGTCTTAAACGACGTTGCTCCATAATCGAGCTGTTATCCGGAGTTCCAGCTTCAACTGCAGTAGTTTGTCCGGTACTTACTCCTTTAGCTTTTAAGCGAGCTTTTGCTGCTTCAATTGGGTCTATACCAGATTCAGCAATAGCTTTTTCACGCATTTGCTGTGCACGTTCGAGATTACGTTGTTTGTCGGCTGCTCGTTTTGCATCTCTTTCTGCTTTAGCAATTTGTTCACGATGACTCTTAATTTCGAAACGAATTTTAGATTCATCTGCAATTTGTACTTTCTTCCTTTCATTCCAAATTCTAAACTTAGCTTGTTGAAAATAAGAAACTAATGGAATATTTGAAGGACAAACATAATCACATAAACCACACTCAATGCATGAGCTTAAATTGGCTTTAATGAGTTTTTCATCATCTTTATCTTTTTCAAACCAATGCATTTGTTGTGGTTGTAAGAGCATAGGGCAAACTTCTTGACAAGCAGTACAACGAATGCAAGCTTGTTCTGCTTCAGGAGCAAAAAGTTTAGGATCAGTTTCAATATCTTTTTTACCAACAAAGATCAAGCAGTTTGTAGCTTTATTAATTGGAGTGTTGAGATCGTCAAGACTAAATCCCATCATAGGTCCACCCATAATGACTTCTTGAGTAAACCCTTCTTTTGCTCCTAATAAATCTAAAATTAAAGCTGGAGTAGCTCCAAAAGGTAACCAATAGCAACCTGGGTTTTTAATGCCATCCCCAGTAATGGTTACTAAACGTTGCGTTAAAACTTCTCCGTAAGCAATAGCTCGATACATAGAATAAATTGTTCCTACGTTAAAGCATATTGCTCCTAAAGAAGTTAAGTTTTGTTTTTTAGTTAAACGTAATCCAGTAAGAACTTCAATTGTCGTTCTTTGATTTCCTGAAGGGTAACGAGTTGGGATAACTCGAAGTTTAATTCGTTCTAAAGCATAGAGTTTAGCAGCTGCACTGAGAACATTTGGATTGTATTTGCTCGTAAACTCTTCAGGAATTACTTCTTGAGCAACTAAACTTAAGTTGTCTAAGTTAAAATTAACTTGTTGCAGAAGTTGAGAATATTCGGTTTTAAGAAGATGAATTTGTTGCTCAAGTTTAGCTTTAGCTTCGAGTTTATCATCTTCAATTGCAACAACTACTTGCTCGGTTTGGAGCAGATGTTGCATACAACAAAGAGCTTCAACTATTTGTTGTGCATAGTTTTGCATTAAAACATCGTCACACGTAATATAAGGCTCACACTCAGCCGCATTAACGAGCAGAGTTTTAAAGTAACGATTATTGATTTTTTTTGCAGATGGAAATACTCCACCTCCTAAACCTGCAATTCCTGCATTTTTTATACGCCAAAGAAGATCTATTCTTGGCGTATTTAAATAATTTAAGGGTTGATAGTATGCCGGTCCAATTGGCGTTCCATCAGTAAAGTCAGTAATTTGCGTTACACTTACTTGAGCTTGGGAGCTATTTTCAACAACAATGGTTTGACAAGTTTTTTCAATTGCAGAAGCCTGGAGGTATTCTGTAATGGTAATGATTTTTCCTGCTACAGGACTGTGAATAGGAAGTTCACCTGGAATATAGTTACTAGTTAGAAGTTGTCCCGCACTGACTTTATCACCTTCATTAACAAGACTGATAGGTTTAGGTCCTTTATGCTGGATCATATTAATTAAATAGTAATTGAGATTACTAATTAAATGTACAGGCTCTTTGTTTGTAAGGTGTTTTCCTAATTCTAAATGTAAGCCCCCATGGAAATGGTATAACTTGTCCTTACCAATTTTTGTGTGGAGTTTAACTGCTATATCACGTTTAGTTAGTTTTTGTGCTGTTTGTGTTAGGGCAGACTTTAGTTTATTAAACAACATGAATTATAAAATCCTAGGCAAGGATTTTTCCTCAATTTGAAAGATTATAAGCTGTTATCCTGACTGCTATTTTCTTTTGCTTGAGCAATTTTAGCAGCTAGTCGAGCAACTAATTTAGAGTTATAAGTTTGTTGCTCATTGCTTTGAGCAACTTGTTGCGCTTCTTCGCTATTTAAATTATTTAAATTCAAGTAAGGACTAGTACTTGTTGGGACAACATTTGTTACCTTGATTAAAGTGTTTGCTGTTACGCCTTTAGGGAAATTACTTTCTTCTCTTATTTTAGAATACTTAGTAACTTCTTTAGGGCGAGGGATCATGTCAATACACTTAACAGGACAAGGATCAACACATAGTTTACAACCTGTACAATAATCGGGAACGATTACGTGGAGAAGCTTTTTCGCCCCAATAATAGCATCTACTGGGCAAGCTTCAATACAGTGTAAACAACCAATACAGTCTTTTTCACGTATAACTGCAATTAAGTCTTCTGGTTCTTCCATTTGTCCTGCAGGAACTTCTCTATCTAAGAGTTCTGCGAGTTTAACAACTAATTCTTGTCCGCCAGGAACACATTTATTTATTTCATCGCCATTTGCCAGAGCTTGGGCATAAGGAAGACAACCTGGATAACCACATTGTCCGCATTGAGTTTGAGGTAAGATCTTGTCAATTTTTTCAACAATGGGATCTTCCTTTACCGCAAATATCTTTTGAGCAAAAGTAATAATAATGCCAATGACAACGGCTAGAATAGCAAAAATAATTGCTGTCCAAAGTATAAACATTATTATTTACCTAATCCCGTAAAACCCATAAAGGCGATAGCCATGAGACCTATAGTAATTAAAGCTATAGGCACTCCTTTAAAAACACTTGGAGTATTTGCACTATTTAAGCGTTCACGAATTGAAGCAAAGAGTACAAGAACAAGGGTAAAGCCTAAGGCAGAGAAAAATCCATTTAATACAGATTGTAAAAATGAATAGTTGCTATTAAGATTTAAGATTGCCACTCCTAATACTGCACAGTTAGTAGTAATTAAAGGTAAAAAGATTCCTAGTACTTTATAGAGTCCAGGAGATACTTTTTTTAATACCATTTCGGTGATCTGGACGATAACGGCAATAATAAAGATAAAAGCTATAGTAGATAAATAAGTTGCATTTAGAGGCTCTAATATATAAGCTGCAATTAAATAACTTGTTAAAGAGGCGAGAGTGAGAACAAAAGTAGTTGCCATTCCCATGCCTACAGCCGTATCAAGTTTTTGTGAAGTTCCTACCACAGGACATAAGCCGAGGAATTTCACTAACACAAAGTTATTAATAAATACAGCAGCAATAATTGCATAGATAATAGTTAACATAGTAATAAGATAATAAATTTATTGCTTGCAAATTTCTTAATTGCTTTTCTCAATTTCCTAGAAAACTCTAGATGCACGTCGAAATTGACAAAAGGAGTTAAAAAATAACATTGATTTGAGTTTAGCTTAACTTGTTAATAAACTTTCTAATTATATTGTAAATCTTTACTTAATGTTAAATTTTTCAAACATGCTGTAGTTTATTGCGGTTTTAAATGTATAAGATTCTTATTTGGATTTTTGCTTAATAAGTAACTAAAAATTTAACTCCTGCAAATTAAAAACATGCAGGAGTTAAGAAGAAAATTATTTTAATTATTTAGCTGCACGTAAAACGTTTAAAAGAGTTTCTGTGTCAGCCGCAAATTTCACAATACCTTCAGCTAGTTTTACAATAGCCATTTCGTCTTTATTATGTTCCCAATAGAACTGATCTTCAGTTAAAGCTGGTAGACGTTCTTGAGTATTGTTTTGGTATTTATTAGTTAATTTAACTTCTAAAGTACCTGAATCTTGTTCTAATTGTTCAAGCAGGTTTGGACCAATAGTTAAACGGTCGCAACCAGCTAAACTTTCAATTTCTCCCGTATTACGGAAGCTAGCACCCATGATAATGGTGTTATAACCGTATTTCTTATACCAGTCATAAATAGTTGAAACTGAAATAACACCTGGATCTTTTTCTCCAGTATAGTCAGCTTCTGGATTTTTACCTTTATAAAAGTCAAGAATACGACCAACAAATGGAGAAATTAGAGTGACATTAGCTTCAGCACATGCACGAGCTTGAGCAAAGCTAAATAATAAAGTTAAGTTACAACGAATCCCTTCTTTTTCAAGCACTTCAGCTGCTTTAATTCCAGCCCAAGTAGAAGCAATTTTAATTAATACACGATCACGTGATAAACCACGCTCTTCGTAAAGAGCAATTAGTTTACGAGCACGTTCTACGGTATTACGTAAATTGTATGATTCACGACAATCTACTTCTGTAGATACATATCCAGGAACAATTTTTGAAATTTCGTAACCTATAGCTACTGATAGGTAATCAAGAGCATTTGCATCCCATTTTTCAGGATCATGCTGGTTAGCATAGGCTGCGGCTTCAGAAATTAAGTGTTGATATTCTGGTAATTTTGAAGCTGCAAGAATTAATGACGGGTTGGTGGTTGCATCTTGAGGCTGGAATTTTTTAATTGAATTAATATCTCCAGTGTCAGCAACGACTACAGTTACTTTTTTTAATTGTTCTAATTTATTTGTCATTTTTGTAACCTTAAATAATTAAGCTTAAAGCTTAGGGAGAATATTTTTATATTTGCTCTATTATATCATTTATCTGTATAAAACAAGATATTTAATCGTGTAAAGAGGTGAATTTTTAATAATTTAGGACTTGGTTATTTTTTAAGCTTTAGCTTAAAAACAAATGATTTAAGGCTCAAGCCAATAAGCTGGGATTTTATACTAGTATTAGTAGAGGAAAAGTAAAGAGAATGAAGAAAAGTAGAGAAGAGTAAAGTAAAAATTGAATTGTAAGATATAAAGTAAAAGTTAATTAAAAGAATAAAGTAAAGGATAAGGTAAAGGAATAAAGTAAAAGTAAGTTTGGATTTTGTTAGTCAAAAGCGAAATAGTAAGAACTAAAAACTGACTTACCTTAGATAAGAAAATATCTTAGGCTTATAAGTAAGTATAAAAAATCCCCGAAAAGACTTTTCTTTTTGTTAAAATAGTGAGTTGATAGTAATTCTTATTAAAACAGTAAATAATTTATTTTTCGTTATTTAGTAAGAGCTTTTATTTTTTATTTCACTCTAATTGACTCTATTATTTATGTTTTTACAAAAAAAGTTTTTACTTTTTATTTTAGGCTGTTTAAGCTTATTTTCATTATTTGTTGGCGTAAGTAATGTTTCTGTAGGGGGATTATTACGTTTGGATAGTGACGCTTGGCAAGTGTTTACCATAAGTCGGGTTCCAAGATTGATATCAATCTTAATTACCGGTGCAGGGTTAGCAATTTGTGGGGTGATTATGCAACAAATTGCCCAAAATAAATTTGTTTCTCCAACAACTGCGGGAACAATTTCTTGTGCCAAGCTAGGAATTTTGATTTCAATTGTAATTTTTCCAGCTGCAGGTTTACTCGTAAAAGCGAGCTTTGCGGTAGTGGTTGCCTTTTTAGGTTCATTAATTTTTATGAAATTACTCCGTAGCCTCAAGTTTACTGACATTATTCTCGTACCTTTAGTAGGGATAATGTTTGGAAAGATTATTGATGCTTTTACCGAGTTTTTTGCTTATAGGTATGATTTATTACAGAGCTTTGCTTCTTGGTTTCAGGGAGACTTTGCTTTAGTCATTGCAGGAAGGTATGAAATTCTCTATCTAAGTATCCCTTGTTTGCTAGTAACTTATCTTTATGCTCGTAAGTTTGCAATCGTAGGTATGGGAGAAAGTAATGCGACCAATCTTGGAGTGAACTTTAAAAAAGTTATGTACCTAGGTATAACTTTAGTTTCGATAGTAACCGCAACTATAGTCGTAACTGCAGGATCAATTCCTTTTATTGGTTTAATTATTCCTAATGTTGTTTCTTTAATCTATGGAGATAATCTCCAAAAAACTTTACCAATTAACGCTATTTGTGGGGCAATCTTTGTTTTAATTTGCGATTTAATATCACGTTTAATTATTTTCCCATTTGAAGTTTCGATAAGTGCGGTAGTTGGTACCTTTGGAAGTTTAGTCTTTATTTATCTAATTTATAGGAGATATAGATATGGTTAAAGAAAATGAAAAGCTATATCTCGAATTAGTGGCTGAACGTAAGCGTAATGTACGTAGAGTTTATCTTCTAGGGATTTTAGCAATTATTGCCGGCTTAGTATTTTTATTTTGGGGGTTACCAGCATTTGGTGGCTTTATTATGAAATTACGTTGGCAGGCTTTAGTAGGAATTATTTTAACCGGAGCGGCTATAGGGGTGAGTTCTATGGTTTTCCAAGCTATAGTACAAAATCGAATTATTACCCCAAGTATTTTAGGACTTGATTCACTATATGTATTAATTATTACAGGGATTATTTATATTTCAGGTTCAAAAACTTTTGCGAGTATGAATCAACTATATCTCTTTGTAGTTTCTATCTTAGTGATGTTAGTTTTTTCCTACATCTTATTTAAGTTTGTTTTGCGTAAAGAAAATCATAATATTTTCTTTATTTTGCTCTTAGGGATTGTCTTTGGAACCTTCTTTTCTTCCTTAAATACTTTTATGGCTAATCTTCTAGATCCAGGTGAGTTTCTTGTGGTGCAAAGTATTAGTTATGCTAGTTTTCAAGCAATAAATACGAAGATTTTAGGCGTAGCTGCAATTTTTTTAGTCGTGAGTATTCTAGCTATTCTTTGTTATACCAGAGATTTAGAGGTAATTAGCTTGGGAAGAGATGTAGCAATTAATCTGGGGTTAGATTATCATCGCATCGTATGGCGTTTACTCTTTTTAGTAGTGATTTGTATTTCTATCTCTACGGCTTTGGTAGGACCTATCACTTTTTTAGGCTTATTAGTCATGAATTTGACTTTACAATTTATTCCTACTAATAAGTATAAACTCTTGCTTCCTGGTTGTATTTTTCTCTCTATAACAGTTTTAGTTATAGGGCAAACTATAGTGCAAAGAGTATTTAACTTTAATTCTTCGGTGTCAATTATTATTAATTTTATTGGCGGCGTTTACTTTATTCTTTTACTTTTAAAACAACAGAAAAAATGGTAATTTCAATTACAAACTTAAGTAAAAAAATTGGTCGACAAGAGATCCTCAAACCGACTAATATTACCCTGCCGGATAAAAAAATTATTTCCTTTATTGGACCAAATGGAGCGGGAAAATCTACGCTCTTAGGCTTAATTAGTCGTCTAGATACTCCAACAAGTGGACAGATCTTGGTAGATGGTATAGATGTACAAAAGGCTAGTACTGCTGAAGTAGCAAAAAAATTAGCAATTCTCAAGCAAGCGAATAATATAAATTTACGTTTAACTATTGAAGATCTTGTCTCATTTGGACGTTATCCGCATTGTCAGGGAAAATTAGGACCTGAAGATAAACAAAAGGTAAATGAAGCTATAGCTTATATGGGGCTTGACGAGTTTCGTTATAAGTATATAGATCAATTATCAGGTGGACAAAAGCAACGAGCTTATATTGCTATGGTATTGGCTCAAGATACTCCTTATGTATTTCTTGACGAGCCGTTAAATAACCTAGATATGAAGTACTCAGTACAGATAATGTCGGTACTTCGTGATCTTGTTGATAATCATGGGAAAACGGTAATTGTGGTTCTTCATGATATTAACTTTGCTTCTGCTTATAGTGATCAAATTATTGCTTTAAAAGATGGGCAAGTGATAATTCAAGGAGAGGTAAAAGAGATTATGAATCCGCAGTGCCTCTATGATTTATATGAAATTAATATTGATATTCATGAGCTTAATGAGCAGTATGTAGCTACTTATTTTAAAGCTAAAAGTAGTCAAAGCTAAGCTTGAAGGTAAAAAATAGGTCTTGTATAAAAAGAAAGATGGAGAGATAAAATAAAAAACCCTTACTTTTTTTGTTGTTATTACTTGTCTAAAATCGCACTTTTTTTATTAAATTGTGTAGTTAGTTCATTTTTCTCAGCTAAAGATCTAAATTTATGTAAAAATGTAAATTGCTAAGCTTCTAATAATATCTAAAAAATCAACTCTAATTTTAAAATCAACTCTAATTTTATTGGACTCTTTATGAATAAGATGATTAAGTATGGTGTAGCTTTTGCTGCAGGTTTATTTGCTTTAAATTCTTACGCTTTAACCGTAGAAACTCCAGCAAAAGGTAAACAAGAACTTCCTGATAATCCTAAGCGTATTGTGGTATTAGATTTAGCTAGTGCTGACAATTTAGCCGCTTTAGGTAAACAAAACTTAGTTGTAGGAATTGCAGATGGCAAATTCTTCCCTAGTTATATTAACGATACCTATGGTAGTGCAAAATATGTTAAGGTAGGAGCGTTAAATAATCCTGATTTAGAAGCTATCGCTAAGTTAAAACCAGATTTAATTATTGTACAAAACCGTCAAGCAAAATTCTTAGAACAATTAAAAGAAATTGCTCCAATTTATGATGCAAGTTTAGATGATGGCAATCAATATGCTTCAATTAAAGCAAATCTTTTAAATGTAGGTAAAATTGCAAATGCTTCAGCAAAAGCTGACGAACTATTAAAAACTTTAGATGAAAAAATTGCAGCTTTAAATGTTTTATCTAAAGGTAAAACGGCAATGATTATCCAAACTAACGACCGTAAAATTATGGGCTTTGGTCCAAACAGCCGTTATAGTTTAGTAACTACGACTTTAGGCTTTAAAGCTGATGGACAAGCTGCTCAAGCTACAGGTCGTCACGGGGTAGAATTTAGCTACGAATATATTAAAGAAGTAAATCCTTCGTACATTTTCGTAGTTGACCGTTCAGCGGCTATTGGTGATACTACGAAACAAGCTGCAGCTCAAACTTTAAATAACCCATTGGTAAAAGATACTACGGCTGCAAAAAATAATGCAATTGTGTACTTAGACTCTAAAGTATGGTACTTAGCATTTGGTGGTTATACTGCAACTACAATTGCAATTAATGAGATCACTCAAGGAATTAAAAACGCTAAATAAAAACTACGAAGTCTTCATTTCATTATGAAGAACCTTTAAAGGTCAAGAGATTTAACCCTCTTGGCCTTTTTCATTTATAATGAATAAAACAAAGTTAACAACTATAGGAAATATTATGTTAACCTTTTTTGCTATTATTACCTTTTATTTAGTCGGCTCTTTTCCAAATGGAAAGCTTTTAAGTAGGGTATTTAGATTAAATGTACATGAACTTTTAGAACGTCGTCCCAATTATTTAATGTTTCGGAGTTTAAAGTCGACTTGGCTACTCATAAGCTTAGCCATTAGTGACTTTGCTAAAGGCATCATTCCTTTATATTTAGGTTATAAACTAGGTTTTACGAGTTTAGAGTTGAGCTACCTAGTGATTGCCTTACTCTTAGGACACTATTATTCGGTATTTAATTATTTTCGTGGACGCTTAGGTATAGTGGTATGTATTGCTCTTTATACGACCTTAGGTTGGTCGGTAATGTTTATTGCGATTATCCTTTGGTTTTTAGCTTATTTCCTTTTTGGTTATCGGGTAATTGCTAATGTATTTGTCGCAACATTTGTACCTTTTTATGCCTATTGGCTCAATCCAACTTATATGATTCCGGTAGTAACCTTGTCTTGTATGATTATTCTTAAACATGTAGGTTTATTAATTCGTACTCGCTATGGTTATTATTTACCCGATTGTAATGGTTTATTACAGCGTTTAGCAAGGGATAAAGACTTTTTAATTTAATGAGGTGCTTGGTCGAGCATACTATATTCTCCTCTTCTTAAAGAAAAATTAGAAATTTTTCTTTAAGAAGAGATTTTTTTATTTATAAAAAGATTTTGTTTAATATAAGAGGTATTTATTTTAAATTTGTTTAAGTTAAAGTCGTTTTTATTTAAATTAAATCCTACCCCTAAATTCACATAAAGTATTTGTGAATTTAGGGGTAGGA
>NZ_NRJF01000048.1 GCF_003585965.1 Psittacicella gerlachiana
AGCAAAGAGATAATTAATTACTTTTACTAAACAAAATATTGCTATGTCTGATTCAAAAAGTCTATCGAAATCATTTATACACTTGCGAGTACACTCAGAGTTTTCGATTACCTCTGGAGTAATGAAAGTAAAAGACATCATTAACTTAGCTTCTCAATATTTAATGCCAGCAGTTACAATTAGTGATTTAAATATGTTCTGTGGGCTCATTAAACTTTATGAACAAGGAACTGCAAAAGGAATTAAACCTATTTCAGCTGTAGACACTCAATTTCTTGACGATAAAGGAAGACTACATGATGTAACTCTCATTGCCCAAAATGAAGAAGGATATGTGAATATCCGTCGAATTATGACCGAAACCTATGTCCGTGCAAGAGGTAAAGTTGAAGAACAAAAACTCTCTCGGAGTTTAAAGTCCACTAAACGTGATCCCCGCATTTATATCACCTATGAACAAATGCGTAACCATGCTCAAGGAGTTATTTGTTTACTCCCAGGCTACTTTGGTCCTTTAGGAAATAGTGCTCGTGAAGATAAAATAGATTTTGCTGATCCTTGTTATGAAGAACTCAAATCTATTTATAAAAATAAACTCTTCCAAGCCATAGCTAGATGTGGACGTCCAGGAGAAAAAGGACTCGAAAAGCATATTATTGAATATGCTTTAAAATATCAAATGCCTCTTGTAGCAACTAATGATGTCCTCTTTAAAAGACGTCAAGACTTTGATACTCATCAAATTCGTGAATGTATTGCTCAAAGTGTGGTCATGTCTCAGTATCAACCTGATTACACCGCCGAACAATACTTTAAAACTAGTGAAGAAATGGCAGAACTCTTTAAAGATTTGCCTATTGCTATTGAAAATACCGTAAAGATTGCTCAAATGTGTACGGTTAAATTTAAGTTAGGACATCACGATCTTCCAAGATTTAACCTCGATGAAAGCGATCCTGGAGAAAAGAAATTAAAAGAAGAATTTGAGGAGTTTAAAGCCACCAATCCAGATGTCGATGAAGAAGAATGGATTCTTGATAAGCTTTCTTGGCAAGGATTAGAGGCTCGTTTACAAATCTTATATCCAGATCCTGAAGAAAGAGAAAAACAACGTCCTCTATATAATGAACGTTTAAATTATGAACTGGACATAATTAAACGGATGAAATTTCCAGGTTACTTCCTGATTGTCCAAGAGTTTATTAACTGGTCCAAAAAGCATGAAATTCCGGTAGGTCCTGGACGTGGTTCAGGAGCAGGAAGTCTTGTGGCTTATTCTCTAAGAATTACCGACTTAGATCCATTACGTTATGCCTTACTCTTTGAGCGTTTCCTTAACCCATCACGTAAATCCATGCCTGACTTTGACGTTGACTTTTGTAATGAAGGACGAGCTCGAGTAATAGAACACATGCAAGATCACTATGGTAAAGACTCTGTATCCCAAATTATGACTTTTGGTACCATGGGTGCGAAAATGGTGGTACGTGATGTAGCAAGGGTAATGGGGATTGACCGTCATAAAGCCGAAGATCTTGCCCGTTCTTTACAAGATAAACTCGAATATACCGAAGTTAATGATAAAGGAGAAGCAGAAGTAAAAACCGCTAAGGGAACCTTAGATAATAACGTTAAGTACAATCCGATTTTTAAGGCTTACTACGATAATACTGAAGAACCAGAATATCGTCATATTGTTGAATACTCTAAACCACTTGAAGGTCTAGTACGTCAAGTCGGTAAGCACGCTGCGGGAATTGTAATCTCACCAACGGAAATGAATAACTACTCGGCTCTTTATATCTCAGAAGATGGTGAACAAAGTACCCACTTTGATAAAGATGATATTGAGCATGCAGGTTTAGTTAAGTTTGACTTCTTAGGTCTAAAGAACTTAACCATTATTAAAAATGCCATTAAGATGATTCATAATCGTCAAAGACGAGAAGGTGTTAAAGAAGAGGATCTTCTTGATATAAACCTTATTCCTCTTGATGATCCAGCTTGTTATGAACTTTTACAGCAAGGGGATACCCATGGGATTTTCCAGCTAGAGTCTGCAGGGATTACCAAAATGGTGGTTAATGCTCAGCCTAAAGAGTTTGAAGATATTATCGCCCTGATTGCTCTTTACCGTCCTGGTCCATTACAATCAGGGATGGTGGAAAACTATATCCAACGTAAAAATGGCTTAGAAAAAGTTTATTACCCTACTCCAGAGCTAAATTTTGAAGTATTAAAAGAAATCTTAGATCCTACTTATGGGGTTATTGTTTACCAAGAGCAGGTGATGCAAATTGCTCAAAAATTCTCTGGTTATACTCTAGGTGATGCGGATAACTTACGTCGTGCTATGGGTAAAAAGAAACAAGAGGAGATGGATAAAGAGCGTGGTAAATTTATTGAAGGGGCAATTAAAAATGGTCACGATGGTAAACAGGCTCAAGCTCTTTTCGATCTTGTAGATAAGTTTGCCGGTTACGGATTTAATAAATCTCACTCGGCAGCCTATGCTTTAGTTTCTTACCAAACTGCTTACTTAAAAGCCCACTATCGAGCAGAATTTTTAGCAGCGGTGTTAACCAACGCCCAAAATGATATCTCAAAAATCTATAGTACGGTTAAAGACCTAAAAAATACCGCTCGTAAAATCAAAGTCGAATTTATTCGTCCAAGCGTAAACTATTCCTTTGAACACTTTGATGTAGATCATAAAGGCAGAGTTATCTATTCCTTAGCAGCTTTAAAAGGAGTGGGGGTTGAGGTCGTAAGAGAACTAGTTAAAGATCGTCAAGCTCATGGAATTTTTAAAGACTTTTATGATTTTATTGATCGATGCGGAAAATTCTTTTCTGAAAGTCAGCTCAAAGTAATGATAAATGCTGGTTGTTTTGATGACTTTATTGATCAAGCTAAAGATAAAGGTCATAGTCGTGAAGCTTACCATCATGTACTAAAACCTATAATTGCAGCTGTAAAAAACACTACTCATGGTAACTTATTTGCAGATTTAACTGAAAATATTGATACCTATATTCGTCCTGAAATTCTCAAAGACGTAACTTCTTGGCCTTTAGAAGAAAGAGTAAGACGAGAGTATGATGCCTTTAACTTCTATTTTGCGGGACACCCTATAAATGAGTTTACCGCAGAAAGAGATGCCATTGCTACTTGTACTTCTATTGATGACATGTTGATTAAATTCTCAGATTATACAACTGAAGTCATGCTCAATGCTCGTAAAGGTAATCAACGTAATGTATATCGTACTCATAATCTCGTAGTGCATATAGATTCAGCTCGTAAAGGTAAATCTTTTGATGGTAGTAAAAACGTCTTAGATCTTTCCTTTTCAGATGAATCAGGAAACTATCGAGGCGATATGTTTAGTAGTCTTACTGCCAATCAAATTGCCGAACTTGTAGATTCTCTCGTTGAAGATACCAAAGCCGTGGTAACCATGCAGTTTTCTTCTTATCAAAATAAGGATACCAAAGAAACGAGAACTTCAATGCGAATCAAGCAAGTAATTCCTCTGCAAACCTACTTAGCCAACTGTAAAGGCAAGGTTTATGCTCTTTTTGATATACGTCAAGCAGATGGTCTAAATAAGGTAAATAACTATTATAAGCAATATATTTCCGGTAAGCCTATTACCAGTTTACCTTTAGAATTTCACTTCTTGTTCTATACTCGTTTTGGCGTAGGTACAGTAGAACATAAGCATGTTACTTCATTTTCACCAAATATTTTTAAAGATCTCAAATATTATTGTGGAGTGCATAATGTCATGCTTGATTTAGAGTATGTAGATCCTGAACGAGATAAGCGTAATCGTTTCTACAATCGCTCTGAAGAATCTTAATTTAAACTACAAATACATAAATTAGCTGTTTATTTAAAAATCGGGTAAATTTTTACCCGATTTTTACTTAGATTCTTATATAATAATTATTAGCATTTTTCTGTTAATTCGCTTATAATAAGCGGGTTATCTATATTTTGCTTTCCAGATGTGAATCTCCATAAGCAAAAAATTATCCAGAATTTTATTTTATTAATTATAAAAAATAGCAAATTTCCAACCTGTATTTT
>NZ_NRJF01000049.1 GCF_003585965.1 Psittacicella gerlachiana
GTAGCTTTACTTTTAACTCAATTAGACACAAACGAAAGCACAAAAATATATTATCTATATTTGAAGTTTAAATTTAACTATCTATATATTTAACGTTCACATTTAACTATCTATATTTAACTATCAAAAACAATATTTTCATACTTCAAAGTTAGATTTCAGAAAATAACATAGAAGAAATTAACTACTTTTAGGAGATTAACATGACAAAATGTCCATTTGATCATCAAAGCACTACCCTAACTACAGCTGCAGGAAAACCTGTAGAAAACAATGACAATACTATGTCAGCTGGTGCTAAAGGTCCTTTACTATTGCAAGACGTATGGTATCAAGAAAAACTAGCACACTTTGCTCGTGAACGCATTCCTGAGCGTGTAGTACATGCTAAAGGTTCTGCAGCTTTTGGTACTTTTAAAGTAACTAATGATATTTCACAATATACGAAAGCAGCTGTTTTTCAACCTAACACCGAAACCGAAGTTCTTCTTCGTTTTTCAACTGTAGCAGGAGAAAGAGGAGCTGCTGATGCTGAGCGTGATGTACGTGGTTTTTCACTAAAATTTTATACTAGCGAAGGTAACTGGGATTTAGTAGGAAACAATACTCCAGTATTCTTTATTCGTGATCCATTAAAATTCCCAGATTTTATCCATACACAAAAACGTGATCCACGCACTAATATGCGTTCTGCAGATGCTGCTTGGGACTTTTGGGTACACACTCCAGAAGCTATGCACCAAGTAATGATTTTACACTCAGATCGTGGTATCCCTGCTAACTATCGCCAAATGCATGGATTTGGTTCACATACTTACTCATTTATCAATGATAAAAATGAGCGTTTCTGGGTTAAATTCCACTTTAAATCATTACAAGGAATTGCAAATCTCACCAATGAAGAAGCTGCTGAATTAGTAGGACGTGATCGTGAGTCTTCACAAAAAGATCTTTATGAAAACATTGAAGCTGGCAACTTCCCAAGATGGGCAGTAAAAGTACAAATTATGCCTGAAGCAAAAGCTCATGAGCACAATTATACTTTTGACTTAACTAAAGTGTGGCCACATAAAGACTACCCACTAATTGACGTTGGTATTTTAGAATTAAACCGCAATCCTGAAAACTACTTTACAGAAGTAGAACAAGCAGCTTTTGCTCCAAGTAACAATGTTCCTGGTATAGGCTTCTCTCCTGATCGTATGTTACAAGGTCGTTTATTCTCATACCAAGATGCTCAAAGATATCGTTTAGGGGTTAACCATCATCAAATCCCTGTAAATCAACCAAAATGCCCATTCCATACTACACATAGAGATGGATACATGAGAGTTGATAATAATGGAGGAGCTCACCCAAATTATGCTCCTAACCGCTTTAACACTTATCAAGCAACTCATAATCAAGAACCTGCTCTTCAATTAGAGAGAGAAGCAGCTCACTTTGATTTTAGAGAGTATGATAATGATTACTTTAGCCAACCTCGTGCTCTTTACAACTTAATGTCAGAAGAACAACAGGAAGTGTTAGCAACTAACTATGCAGGATCTCTAAGTGGAGTGACTTATGAACCAACTCTAACCAAAGCATTAGAGTTATTTAAAGAAATCGATCCACGTTTAGAACAAGCTGTTCGTAGTAAATTAAATAAATAGTCAAATTAGTAAGTATACTTAGGTAGAGATAATTTTATCTCTACCTTTTTTGTCATTTACCAATAAACCCTACAATAGTTCTCAGTAAAATATAAGAAATTATGATATAATACTAAGGTTAAATTTATATTCAATCTCCTCTCATGTAGAGGAGTTTCAAGACTGAAAAAAGTATTAAAATTTAAGAGTTTTTATAACTCAAAATTCTGAGAAGAACCAAGAGGGAAAAATGGCTGCAGACCAAAATAAAAGTTACGACTCTAGCGCAATTCGCGTTTTAAGAGGTCTTGATGCTGTAAGAACCAGACCTGGTATGTATATAGGTAATACAGATGATGGTTCAGGTTTACACCACATGGTGTTTGAGGTCGTAGACAACTCAATTGACGAAGCTCTACAAGGTTATTGTTCTAATATCAAAGTAACCATCCATGAAGATAACTCAGTATCTGTAGCAGATGATGGAAGAGGAATTCCTACTGAGATCCATCCAGAAGAAGGTGTAAGTGCGGCTGAAGTAGTAATGACTGTTTTACACGCAGGTGGTAAATTCGATGCAAAAACTATTGCAGGTGGTTTACACGGCGTTGGTGTTTCTGTAGTTAATGCCTTATCTTCAAAACTATTTTTACAAATTCGTCGAAATGGTAAAATTCACGAACAAACCTATTTTGATGGTGTTCCTCAAGCACCTTTAGCAATTATAGGTGACACTAACAAAACAGGAACTACAGTTCGTTTTTGGCCATCTCACAACACATTTAAAAATGTTACAGATTTTTCTTACGACATTCTTTGTAATCGTTTACGTGAATTAAGCTTCTTAAATTCAAATGTAAGAATCACCTTAAAAGATGAACGAGATGGGCGTAGCGACGAATTCCACTATGTAGGTGGCTTACAAGCTTTTGCTAAATTCTTAAATACAAATAAGACCATTATTAATGAAGAACCATTTTACTTTACAAGTTTTAATGAAGAATTAGGGATTACTGTAGAAGTAGCTCTCCAATGGAATGATACTTATAAAGAAAATGTTTTATGCTTTACCAATAACATCCCTCAAAAAGATGGTGGTACTCACCTTATAGGTTTTAAAGCAGCTTTAACCCGTACCCTTAATAACTACATCGAGCGCGAAGTTATTGCGAATGCCAAATCTAAAGCTTTAAAAGATTTGCGCATTGACGGTGATGATTCACGTGAAGGTTTAGTGGCTATTGTTAGCGTTAAAGTTCCTAACCCTAAATTCTCTTCACAAACTAAAGAAAAATTAGTGTCTTCAGAGGTTAGAGGTGTTGTAGAGTCAACGGTAAATGAGCAATTACAAACAGTTCTCGAAGAAAATCCAAAAATTGCCAAAACTATTGTTGATAAAATTATTTCAGCAGCTCGTACTCGTGAAGCGGCAAGAAAAGCTCGTGAGCTAGCTCGTACCAATAAAAAACACTCGTTCACGGCAAATAAACTTGTACACTGCAACTCACGTAATCCTGAAGAGTGTGAAGTTTATCTTGTCGAAGGGGACTCAGCTGGTGGTTCAGCAGTAAAAGCTCGTGATGTACAAACACAAGCAATTTTACCTTTAAGAGGAAAAATCTTAAATGTTGAAAAAGCTAGATTTGATAAAATTATCGAATCTCAAGAAATTGCAAATATTATTGGCGTGCTTAAATGTGGTATTAATGATGAGTTTAATCTTGATAATCTCCGTTACCACAAAATCGTAATCATGACTGATGCTGATGTCGATGGTTCACATATTCGAACTCTCCTTTTAACCTTCTTCTTCCGTCAAATGCCTCAATTAATTGAAGCAGGGAAAGTATATATTGCCCAACCACCTCTTTATAAATTAATGCTAAATCGTAAACCGATTTACTTTAAAAATAAAGATGAATATGATCGTTTCTTAATTGACTACTCATTAGAGGGAGCTAGCTTACTTGTAAACGATAAGGTTTATACTTCAGAAGAATTAAGAGATCTATGTAATCGATATCTTTTAATTAATGCTCATATCGAATCTCATAATCGTAAATACTCTCCTGAAGTTATGAAAACTCTAATCAATTATTACGAATTAACTAAGGAAGCTTTAAAAGATAAAGAGCAAATTAGCTTATGGATGCAAGGATTACTAGATCTTTTAAGAAAAACTCAAGATCAATCTGTTCGCTATGAAGCTCAACTTGAATTTGATGATGAAACTAAACTTTATAGCTATAAATTAAGCGAAATCAAACATGGGATGTCTGCAGTTTATGAAATCAATGAGACTTTTATAAACTCTAGAGACTACCTTGAAATTGTAAACTTAGCTAAAGACATAGCTCAAATTCTTCCTATTGATGACGAGAGAAGCAAACGTTTTGCGGTTCATGGTAATAGTAAAACTCAAATAAAATATTTCAATCAATTTATTGAACAACTTTCTACAGATTCAATTAAGAAACTAAATCCTTCACGTTATAAAGGATTAGGTGAAATGAACTGGGAAGAACTTGAAGAAACAACCATGAAAGTAGAAAATCGTACTTTACTTAAAGTTGAAGTAAAAGACGCCATCCTTGCAGATCAATTATTTACAACTCTCATGGGTGATGATGTAGCTCCTCGTCGTGACTTTATTGAAGATAATGCTTTATACGCAAACGTTGATTTATAATTAATCTGAAATAAAATAAGAGACTTGCAACCGCAAGTCTCCTTTTTTAAATATAATCATCTAAATTAAACTCTCTTTGGACAATCTCTTCACCATTTACATATTGATGAGTTAGTTTACCTTTAGAGATTGAAAATTCATTCCATTCATTTACCAAAGAAGAAAAAATATCAAGTACTCGATTATCAATATAGCTCATAAAGATTTGGGTTTTTTCTCTTAATAATTTACTAGCAAAGATTAACTGATTCTGTTCATCTAATTCAGCGGCCAAGTCATCAACTAAATAAACACAACTACTTTTTGTTTGTTCTTTGAGTAAATCTCCTTGAGCAATTTTTAAAGCACAAGCAAGAAGCTTCAGTTGCCCTCGACTGAGAACATTACTTACATTTTCCCCAAAACACTTTATTCTCAAATCAGCACGATGTAATCCTAAGCTCGTGCGACCTGCCTGCATTTCATCTTCAAGATTTTCTTCATAATATGTAGCAAGATCTTGCTCGCTATTCCAACCTTGATAATAACTTACTTTGACCTCTAATTCAGGTAAAAAATCATCAAGAACCTTATCTAAAACTGGCAAAAAATTCATAATGTATTCTTGATTAATTTTATTTACCTCTTGAGCTGTTTGGGCAAGAATTTTTCCCCACACCTTACATTCCTCGATTAACTCTTGAGGGACTTTTTGTTTATTAACTTTATAGGTTTGAGCTCTCTTTAATAAAACATTTCTACTTTTATGAGCATCATTAAACTTACGCCAACAAAGTAAAAAGTTAGGATAAGTATAATAAGTTCCCCAGTAAATAAACTTACGTCGAAATTCTGGTCCTTCGGTCAACAGTTCTACCACATCAGGAGAAATAATTTGAATAGGCAATAACTGGGCTAAAGAAGCTACTCCATTTTTTGCTACTTCACCATTTAAAAACAACTCTTTTTGCTTGGAAGAGATTTTTAAACCTAAATTATTACTATTGTCAAACTCATCTTCTACTTGAGCATAAATTAAAGTTTGTTCTTTTTTATCCTGAATTACCGAATTTAAGTTATTTACCTTAAAACTTTTGAGTTGAGAAAGAATAAATATTGATTCTAAAATCGAAGTCTTACCCGCACCATTATGCCCAGTGATAAAATTTAAGTGCTTGCCAGGATTAATGGTAAGAGAATCTATATTGCGGAAATTAATTAAATTTAACTTAGAAATATACAAAATTTTTACAAACTTAAATTATTACAAAACATCTTTTCAATCTATATTTTAGCAAAAATAACTAAACATATAGCAAAAAGAAATTCCCCTCTAGTAAAAGAGGGGAAGTATCTTAATTACCATTATCAACAGAAGCTACATTGTTGTAAGGAGTTAACACATAAGTACGATCTAATTCGTTATTGTCTAACTCTTTTACAACAAATACAGGAACTTTTTTATTTACAAAGTTTAAGCTTAACAGCATTTCTTCTACAGGAGCTTGACGTAATTTAGCCGATTCCTGTAAAGGATTAATTAATTCAATAAAATGCTTACCTTGAACTCTTAAATTTAATGGTTCTGATTCAGGATTAGTTTTTACATTTTTAATTTCAGTACTAAATGAATCTAAAGTACCTGGATTACTTGCAGAAAGAGTAAGAACATTTTCTGCAGAGTTAATGAGAATAATTTCTCCAAACTTAGTTGAACGGTTTAACTTATCTTTTATTTCAGAAGCATTACAGATAACATCATCATCAAAGTGATCAGGTACTATATGCCCATACATAGGAGGCTTAGAATAAGTTAAATTAAAAATTAACTCTTGATCATCTTTACATAATTGCAAATATTGTACATGCCCAGATTGAGTTAAGTGGAATACTAAACGAACTTTAGCTTCACTTACACTTAAAAGTCTTAATAACTCTGCTCCAACCCTACGTGATAAATTAAAGGTTAAAGGATTTTCTTCATAAAAGTTATTAAATCCTTCAATATGATAAGGCTTTTGTTCTCTAAAGAAATAAGAACATAAAGCAATACGTGAATAATCACCACCAAATGCTTTTAATTGCGTAGGAGTTAAAGATAAAATTAAAGTATGTAGACTTGCATGTTTTGAAGCTTTGACACTTACACAGAAAATTGTAGATTGAATAATATCTTTAAAAATTCTTTCAGGAATATCTAAAGTCGAAATAGATACAGCATCGCTTAATGATTCTTTAAGTAAAGCATATCCTTGACCATTAGAAGCTTCAATTCTTACTACCGTAGTTTCATAAGTTAAGTTTGCATAAGTCAACTCATTTGCTACTGGAGGTTTAGTAAATTCTAGAGTTACAAGAGTTTTGCCATTTAACCCTGTAATCGCATCGACAAAGCTATTACAAGATACAGATAATTGTTTAATTGGCTCATTCTCTTTAGTATAAAGAGTAAAAGACTCTGGAAAATCTAAAAACTCGCCTTCTTCAGGTTCAACCGCAATAGTTATACTATGGTTAATTTCCTTATCTCCAGCTAAAAATGTAACTTGATTTTCTTTTGCAAAATCTAAAAGTACATGTTGACTTAAGACAATTGAAGGATCTAAGGTTTTAGAAACTACCTCTCTAGCCGTAGTTAAAGCTTTTTGTAATTTATATGCTTGTAATACAAGTTTCATTTCATTACCAACTATTAAATTTTAGGAATAATTAAAGGATAATCCAATTGCACAATACCTTTAGTATTTGGCTTATTAGAACTTAAAACTCTATCAATTACATCATTAATATAATCGTATACTCTTACTAAATAGTCCACATATTTATTATCAAAACTAGCATTACGTAAATCAGCGTCGATTTTGGCAATAATATTTCTTACAGACTGCGGACGTATTTGAATCAACTCTGCGATTTCTTCAATACTTAATGCCGTGTGCTTAGTTAAAACATAACACACCATATACCTTAAAATCACAGTATTGGTTTCTCTTCCGCCTTTAAATAAAATCTCACGAGAAATTTCTAAAGATTTACAAACGTAATCAATTAAGTTGTTGACACTACAATGGAATTTTATTTGCGTAAAATTAAAGCTCGATTGTAGATTTTTCTCAAAGGTTTGATCTCCTACCTCATTATTAAAGAAACCATTTAACGCTCTAAAATCACAATTTTCACTAGCAACAACTATTTTATTAGTTTGTTCTGGCGTTAATGGTCTTAACTTACCTGTTGCTATAGCCTTTAAAACAAAATGCTCTCTTATTTTTCTATCAGGGAGTTCTATATCTACACGCAAACATTCATCACAGTAGGTTTTTAATTTATTTAACTCTTCATCTACTGTATCTTCAGATGAAAATAAACTATCATAAGGCTCTGAACTTATTATTACTAAGAGTTTATTTTTATATTCTTTGAGATAATTCATTAAATTAAAAATAAACTTGCGTGTACTTGGACTTCTCTTTAATGAAGAGAACTCATCAATAACCGTTACTGAGTTGCTCATTATATCATCAGTTAAATAATCTAAGGTATTATTTTGTACACATTTAGCATAAATTCTTTGGAAATTAGTTAGATAATGCTTAAACATAGTTTTATCAAAACCTTTCTTTACTAGCATTTCATAAAAATATGCCATTAAATAACTTTTCCCTACTCCTGGCTTACCAAATAAGAAAATTACTTGACTTCTAAAATCTTCACCAGTTAATAGCTTTTTCGCAACTTCATCAATAAGACTAAAGGCATTTAAATTAGAAACTGAAATTAAAGCATCGTGTTCGTACTTATTTCTAAAGGTACTGAGAAGTTTATTAAACTCACCTAAATGTTCTTTGCGTTGCTGTGCCGTAAACTTAGGTTTATAAAATTTAAATTCAAATTCTCCTTCAAGATCTAAGTTTAATTTATCTCTATATCCCTTACAAATTTGCGTTGCTTGTACAAATTCTTCAGTGTCTTGAACTAAATAGTTTTGCTTTGTAAAAAGTACTGAAGATTTATAATCAAAAGGATTTAAATAGAATTGAGAACCATAGGAAATATACTCATCAGCATTAATTCTCGTGATAATTTGCCTACTTTCATTTAAAAAGATCTCATCTAATCCTAAAGCAGCATTGACTAGATTACGTGAGGCATTAGCATTTACTTCAGGATCTTCTTGTTGTGCCGGAGTAATAATTAAATTATGCGGAGCAGTTACGGTTATATTTAATCCAGAATCAACAGGGGTAACCGTAGCCGTTACCCTTTCAAAAGACTCTTGCTTTTTTTGAGTTTGCTTTTTAGGAGCTATAAGCTGTGGCGGAAAAATTAACTCTTTTTGTGGAGTTAATTCAACTTCTCTTCCCTGTACTTTTATAACCGCTCTTTTTTTTCTTCCTCTCTTAGAAGAATCATTTTCTTCTAGATTTACAATGGAATAAATATTTTTCTTTGCTCCAGACAATCTGTAGGTTCTAACTTCTTCAGGTTTATTTCCCAATAAAGGAGTATTCTGAAAAAAATCACTATTTCGTGCTAACCTTTCAATAGGATTGTCAAAACTAAAGAAACTATCATCTAATTCAGGAAAAACTATCTCAGGAACTAATACATTTTTAGTTAAAGTATCTAAAATATTATCAAAGTTAGTTTCTTTTCTAAATGTAAAAAATTTAATTAAAGGTAAACTGTCTTCACTTAGATTTGATTTCTTAAACAAATAGTTCAAACGCTGAATAAAACCTTCTGAAGATCTAGCAGTCTTAGTTCTAAAATGATTTTGAAACTCAGGGAAATCACTATAAATTCCTATCTCTCTACTGTTTAGAGCTGTAGATGGAAATAGATCTACAACCTCTTCATTTACTTGAGAAGCAGGTGTTTCTTCCTTTTGAACTTTATACTTTTTACATAGATTCCCTAATTCTATCCTTAAGACATCATTAATTCTTGCAAAAGCATGTCCAGCATACCTTTTAACTTTTAAATTAAAAAAGCTATCCTCACTCACTAATACCGTATCAGCAATTCCATTAAGAGCTAGTTTAGAAACAAGAGGAATATCCTGTTCCTCAATAACGGTTTTTAAAGTTTCTTTTGCTCCAACTATATCAGAGCTCAAATTATCTCTTTTGAGAAAAAAGCTTAAAAGTCTTGTTTGCTCTGCTACTGATAACTCATTCTCAGCAATTAAATGATTGAAGTCAGCAACTTGAGCTATTTCAGAAAAGATATTTTCTCCAAGATTATTAAACTTTACTCTCTGAATTCTAAAATTACTTGTACTTAAAGGATCAAAGCTAACATAACCATTGAGATAAGGACTAAAAACTTTCTTTTCTTGACTATTTAATAAATTTATTGCTCGATTAACACTTACCTTTTTTAATTTTTTCTTTACTAAGCTATCCACAGGCATAGCATAATCTTGCATATAATAATTAAATAACTTTACCTTGGTTTCAGAAAAAGAAATATTCTTAACTTTTTCTGCAACTTCCTTGTGTTTACTAGAGTTTAAGTAAGTTGTTGTTGCGATTAACGGAGCTAAAGCTGCTGGATAATAACTTCCAATATCTTGAGAAAACCCAAGAGATCCCTCTTGACTAACTATACCTTGCTCAATGATATTACCATTACTATTAATAAAAATTACTTTTACAAATCCTTTATCTTCAACTAAATTAGAAGATAAATCAATTTGTACCATAGAAATTATTTCTTTGACAACTTCGGGAGTAAATATCTTTTTTCTAACTTTTACTCCCAAAATCAAAGTAGTGAAACTAACGCCATCAACTACCTTGAACAATATATCAGACTTTTCTTTAAGAAAAGGTGAAAGAATATTATAGATAGCTGCAAGTAAATTCTTATAT
>NZ_NRJF01000005.1 GCF_003585965.1 Psittacicella gerlachiana
TTTAATATTAATGAAAATGAGATTGTTAAATTTATTCAGCAATCATCAGATTCTGCGGTATTAAACCGTGTGTTAGGTGGCAGCATTTCTCAAATCTTAGGTACTTTACAATCAAATGGTAAAGTATTTATTGTGAACCCTGCTGGGATTGTTTTTGGAGCAAACTCAACTGTTGATGTGGGATCTTTAGTAGCATCTACTTTAGATATTACTAATGAAGATTTCTTAAATGGTAATTACGTATTCAACCAAGACAAAGATAAAGCTATAGCTCAAATCTTAACTCAAGGTGTAATTAAAGTTAATGATGATGGTACTTTAGCTTTAGTTGGTGGACAAGTAATTAATACTGGGGTGCTTGAAGCTAAAAATGGTTCAGTATACCTTTTAGCAGGTCAAAGCATTACAATTCAGGATTTAGATAATCCTTTAATTAGCTATAAAGTAACTGCAGAAAATAAAGCTGTAAACTTAGGTGAAATTGTATCTAAACGTGCAACTTTACTAGGTAATAAAGTAGCTAATGGTTATACTTCTGCAAGCGAGTTCTCAGACATTATGTCTAACTATGCTACATCAGCAACTAATGCAAAAATTAATGCTGATGGAGAAATCGTACTTTATGGTGCATCAGTTTCTGATGAAGTACAAACAACAGCACAAACTGATTCAGAAGTAACAGGAACAACAAATAGTCTTGTTATCAACAATGGTACGCTTAATGCTTCTAATGCTTCAGGTAAAGGTGGTACAGTAAAAGTTTTAGGCGATAATGTTGTTTTAGAATCAAATTCTGTAATTAATGCTTCTGGTCAAGAAGGTGGTGAAGTTTACGTTGGTGGTGATTTCCAAGGTAACGGTTCAGTTAAATTAGCAAATACTACTATAGTAGAAAGTGGTTCAGTAGTTGATGCTTCTGGTACTACTGGTAATGGTGGTAATATCGCTGTTTGGGGTAATTATACTTATGTAGATGGTAGTTTCTTAGCTACTTCTGTTGCTGGTAAAGGTGGTTTCCTTGAAACTTCAGGTAAGTACATTACGGTAGCAGATAACATTAGTGTAAATACTTCATCGCAATTAGGTAAAAGCTACTATGGTAATTGGTTAATTGACCCAGTAGATCTATCAATTGTAAATGGCTCATCTACAAGCGTAAGTGGTAGTTGGTGGTACAGTGGTTATACTGATTATGCTGGCTCAAAAATTACAGATACTACAATCAACAATCAACTTAAATCTACAAGTGTAACTATTGCTGTTTCTGGTAATATTTCAATTACTAATGCATATATTTACACTTTATCAGGTAATAATAACTACTTAACTATTTATACTACTGGTGGTGGTTATAACATTACTAATTCAACATTTAACTTTGGTGGTAATGGTACTTTAACTTTAACTGGTTATGCTAACTTTAGTGTAACTAATACAACAATTAACGTAAATAGTTTAGTATTAGGTTCTGGAAATGGTTTAACTTATACTGCAGATGATAAGTATTGGTTAAATATTTCTAAATCAAATATTACCGTACGTGGTTCAAATGGTTCATCCGCAGTAGCTTATATTCGTGCTAATGCTTATGCTTCTTCAAGTGTAACGGATACTAATATTACCGTTGAAAACGGTACCTTAGATTTTAGATATAACGCTAACTTAACGTTTAATAACTCTAATCTAACCGCTGAAAGCTTAATTTTACAAGCAAATCCAGATGCTTTAAATATTGATGGAGTTACGACTACTTTAGCAAACAGTAGTGTAAATGTAACTAAATCATTAGTGTTAAACAATACAAGAAGTTCATTAAATATTGAAAACACTACAATTAATGGTAGCGATACTGCAACTATTACTTCTTCTGTAAAAAGCTTAAATGTTACCGATAATAGTTCGATTTCAGGTAATGTAGTATCTTTATCAACTACAGATGGTGATGTTAGTGTATCTAACTCTTCTGTAACTTCAGAAACTAATACTACTTTAAATGCTGTAGGTGGTAATGTTACTTTTGATAGTGCAAAAGTAGGGGTTACTGAAGGGGTAATTAACATTTGTGCGACTAACAATGTTACCTTAACTGATACTGTAACTTTAGAGATGACAAACTCTTCAGATCTAAATGTATATGGTGGTAACTATGCTACAGTATCTAATGTAAGTTTAGATGCAGATACCTTAACAATTGGTGGTGGTAATGTTACAGTTGAAAATACTTCATTAAATGCAAAAAGTAATTTAAGTGTTACTGGTTGTGAAACTGTTTCTGTAACTAACACTACTGCAGAATCATGTGCTAATTTAACCGTAGCTTCTACTAATGGTACTACTTATTTACAAAATGCTTCTCTTACAGCAGGAGATTCGGTTTCATTAACAGCTAAAGAGAATTTAACTTTAGATAATCATACTTTTGTTAATGCTACAGGAAGTGTATTAATTAGTTCTTCTAATGCTTCTACCACTGTAGAGGGATCAAATGTAACTGCAGGTAATGTTACTCTTTCTGCAAATGACACTTTAACAGTTAATAATTCTAATATCTCAGGTAGTAAAGGCTTAAGCTTTAACTCAAATAATTCAGATGTTAATTTAGCTGCTTCTTCTTATGCTACAGGTGATAATGCTAACTTCACCGTAACTGCAGGTGGTAATGCAACTGTAGATGCAACTACAGCTAACTATACATTTGGTAATGGTACTAATTTAACTGTAAAAGCTGCTGGTAATGCTACAGTTTCGAATTTAGATATTAATACTGCAAATGTGGTGTTAGAAGGTGGTAATGTAACTTCAACTAACAATACTTTTAATGGCATAGGTGAATTTACAGTTAATGCGACTAACAATGCTACTTTAGAAAATACTAAAGTAAATGCAACCAATGTAAATGTAACTGCAGGTGAAAATGCTACTTTAACTAATGGTACTATCATTAATTCAACAGGTAATGCAAGCGTAGTTGCAACGAATGGGTCTACAGTAGTTGAAGGCTCTAATATTACTGCGGCAAATGTTGCTTTATCTGCTAATGATACTTTAACTGTAAATAACTCTAATATTTCTGGAGCTAAATCTCTAAGCTTAAATGCAAATAAATCAGATGTAAATGTAGCCGCAAGTGCCTTAGCAACTGGTGAAGATGCAAACTTTACTGTAACAGCTGGTGGTAATGCTACTGTAAATGCAACAGGTGTAAACTTAGGAAATGGTACAGATTTAACCGTTAAAGCTGGTAATAATGCTCAAGTTTCTAACTTTAATTACAACTCAGGTAATGTAAGTGTAGATGGTGCAAATGTTACTTTAACTAACAATACCTTTAATGGTACAGGTACATTTACGGTTAATGCTTCAAGTGATGCAACATTAACTGATACTCATGTTAATGCTACTGAAGTAAGTGTAGCTGCAAATGGTACAGCGAATGTAAGCGATAGTAGCTTCAATGCTACTGCAGGTAATGCAACTTTCACTGCTGGTGATGATTTAGCATTAAATAACACAACTGTAAACGCTACAGCAAACATTACTGCAACTGCTGGTGATAGCTTATCATTAGGCAATGGTACTATTTTAACGGCTGCAGAAAATGCAACTATTAAAGCAGTAAATGGTTCTGCAACAGTAGAAGGTACTAACGTTACGGCAAATAATGTTGATTTATCAGCAAATGAAGCTTTAACGGTAAATAATTCAAATATCTCAGGTACTAAAGCGGTAACTTTAAATTCAAATACTGCTGATGTTGATTTCACAAATGGTACATTAGCAACAGGTGAAAATGCAAACTTCACTGTAACTGCTGGTGGTAACGCTACAGTTAATGCTACTGGTGTAAGCTTAGGTGATGGTACAGATTTAACCGTTACTGCAGGAAATAATGCTCAAGTATCTAACTTTGATTACAATTCAGGCAATGTAAGTGTTGAAGGTACAAATGTTACTTTAACTAACAATACCTTTAATGGTACAGGTACATTTACGGTAAATGCTTCAAGTGATGCAACATTAACTGATACTCATGTTAATGCTACTGAAGTAAGTGTAGAGGCTAATGGTACATTAAATGCTACAGATAGTAGTTTCAATGCTACTGCAGGTAATGCAACTTTCACTGCTGGTGATGATTTAGCATTAAATAACACAACTGTAAATGCTACAGCAAATATTACTGCAATTGCTGGTGATAACTTATCATTAGGCAATGGTACTATTTTAACGGCTGCAGAAAATGCAACTATTAAAGCAGTAAATGGTTCTGCAACAGTAGAAGGTACTAACGTTACGGCAAATAATGTAGTTTTATCTGCAAATGAAGCTTTAACAGTAAATAATTCAAATATCTCAGGTACTAAAGCGGTAACTTTAAATTCAAATACAGCTGATGTTGACTTTACAGATGGTAAATTATCAACTGGTGAAAATGCTAACTTCACTGTAACCGCTGGTGGTAATGCTACAGTTAATGCTACTGGTGTAAGTTTAGGTGATGGTACTGATTTAACTGTTACTGCAGGAAACAATGCTCAAGTATCTAACTTTAACTACAATTCAGGTAATGTAAGTGTTGCAGGTACGAATGTAACTTTAACGAATAATACTTTCAACAGTACAGGTAAAGTTGAGATTACTTCAGAGGAATCTACAACACTAACAGACACTAATGTAAATGCTACAGATGTAAATCTAAGTTCAAATGGTTCTACAACTGTAACAAATAGTACTTTAGAAGCTAGAGATGGTTATGCAAATGTAACTTCGAAAGAAGATACAACAATTGAAAGCAGTAATATCTCTGGTAACCAAGGCGTTAATATAGTTGCTGAAAACGGTACAACT
>NZ_NRJF01000050.1 GCF_003585965.1 Psittacicella gerlachiana
TTATTTGTTTTATAAAACTTAATTAAGCGTTAGTTGCTTTTGGTTTTACTTTAAGGATAGAGTAAAGTACCCCAGTAACTACTGAGCCTATAGCAATTGCTGCTAAGTAAGTTACTATGTGGTTAACTGTGAATGCTACTAATAAACCACCGTGTGGAGCATTTAGAGTAACACCAGCAACCATTGAAATAGCACCAGCAATTGCACCACCTAATGCAGAAGAAACGATTACACGTAATGGGTCTGCTGCCGCAAAAGGAATTGCACCTTCAGAAATAAAGCATAAACCTAATACGAATGCTACGTTACCTGAGTCACGTTGAGCAGCAGTGAATTTGCTACGTGCTAACCAAGTCGCAATTGCCATTCCAATAGGTGGAACCATTCCCGCAGCCATTACTGCAGCCATAGGAGTTGTAACATCTTGAGAGATTAAACCAACAGATACTACATAAGCAGCTTTGTTAATAGGGCCACCCATATCGATACACATCATCGCCCCAAGGATTAAACCTAAAACTAGTGCAGAACCACCTTGAAGTGATTTTAACCAGTTAGATAAAGCATCTGAAGCTAAAGATACGTAAGGACCGATTAAGTATACAGTAAGTAACCCAACAATTAATGTTGAAAGTAATGGAAGAATTAATACTGGTTTTAATGAAGTTACAGAAGGTGGAAGTTTAATCGCTCTATTTAAGTAAAGCGTAACATAACCAGAAAGGAAACCTGTAACTATAGCACCAAGGAAACCAGCACCTAAAGAATTAACTAGGAAACCTGTAATTAAACCAGAAGCTAAACCTGGACGATCTGCAATTGAGTAAGATACATAACCAGAGAATACTGCAAGCATGATTGCAAATGCAGAACCACCACCAATTTGCATTAAGTAAGCTGGTAAAGTACCTTCTTCTTGGAATGCGTTTGGACCAAATAAGAAGCTAATTGCAATTAACAGACCACCTGCAACAGTAATTGGTAACATGTGAGATACACCAGTCATTAAGTGACGGTATACTGCTTGCCAACCACCAGCATCTTTACTTGCTTCAGTAGAAGCCTTAGTTGTTGCAATTTTTGATTGATAAGGTTTTGCTTGGGCAAAAGCTTTTTCAAATTCTTGTGCCGTATTTTTTAAAGCTGCTTTAGTTGAAGTGTGATAGAAAGGACGTCCTTCAAATTTAGAAAGATCAACTTCAATATCAGTAGCCGCAAATACTAAATCAGCAGCTGCTACTTCTTCTGGAGATAATGGGTTACCTACCCCTTGTTGTCCACGAGTTTCTACTTTAATGTTCCAACCTTGAGCCTTACAGTAAGCTTCGATTGCTTCTGCAGACATAAAGGTATGAGCTACACCTGTAGGACAAGCGGTTACTGCAACAATGTTTTTCACGCCAGAGTTAGCTACTTGTTCTGTGGTGTTTACAACTTGAGGCTTAGCGTTTGCAAGAGTAGCTTGGGTATCATCTGCTAGTTGTTGAAGATCAACAACTGCAACCTCTAAACCATTTACACTTGGATCAAGAATGTTTTTTTCAAGGCTAACACGTAAATCAGCTTGTTGAGCTTGCTCAACAACTGTATGTACTGCTTTTTCTAGCAAAGTTTTTGCAAGAAGTACATAAGCGGTCGGAGTAGCTTTAGTCTTAGTTAAATAAATATTCATAGTGCTTCCTTAATTAACTTACCTTACTTTTAAAAAGCAAAGTTAGTCAAAATGGTTGGGCAAAGTTAAATTATTTAAGGGTAACAACACAGTTGTTACCCTGTGTGTGACGGCACAAGACAGTTAAAGTTTTTACTTAATGTACTTAAGCAATTTTTGTAACTGTTACTTGAGCTTTGAAAGGATCTAATGTTTCAAGACTTTCAACTCCGACATTACCTTGAGTTACTGCATATGCAGAAATTGCTGAGGCAAAGCGTAAAGTGTCTTCAGCATTTAATCCATTTACTAAACTGTAAATAAAACCAGCAACCATAGAATCACCAGCACCTACAGTAGAGACAACATTAGTAATTTTTGGTGGTTGAGCTTGGTAAACCGCATCTTTAGTAATCCATAAAGATCCTTTAGAACCCATAGATACTACCACATTGGTAATTCCTTGAGCATTTAGTTTACGAGCTGCTTCTAACACTTGTTCTACTGATTCAAACTTAGTATTAGTTAATACTTCAAGTTCACGCCAGTTAGGTTTAATTAACCAAGGGTTAGCAGTTAAACCTACTTCAAGTGCTTTATTTGAGCTATCAAAAATTACTTTACATCCGAGGTCGTTAAGTTGTTCTAACCAAGCTTTAAATGCTTCTAGTTCAACTCCACGTGGTAAAGAACCACATACGGCTACATAATCAAAACCTTTTAACTCCGTTAAAGTTTTGTTTACAAAAGCTGTCCAAGCTTCAGGAGTTACACTAAAGCCTTGGAAGTTTAAGTCAGTAACTTCCCCATCATCTTGGGTAACTTTAATGTTTACACGAGTTTTTCCTGGCACATGAGCAAATTTGTCTTCAAGGTTATATTTAGCAAATTCCGCTTCAAAATCACCTTTATTATCTGCACCTAAAAAACCTGTTACGGTAGTTTTTACATTTAAATCCGCTAATACTTTAGCAACGTTAATACCTTTACCTGCAGGATATAAGCCTAGAGTTTCTACAGAGTTAACTTCACCTAATTCAATCTCAGCTACACGACCTACTAAGTCCATTGCTGGATTTAATGTAATAGTTGCAACTTTTGCCATATCTCCCTCTTATTCTCCTAAACCATTAGCAATTGCTTTACCTATAGCTTCGATAGCTTGAGCAGCATCTTCACCTCTAGCTACAAAGCGTAATTCACTACCTTTAGTTGCTCCTAAACCAGTTACGCGTACCATAGATTTAGCTTTTACAGGAGCTGAACCTGAAGTAAGATTTTCTACCATAATTTCTGATTTGAATTGTTTACATACACGTACTAATTCGGTAGAAGGACGAGCATGTAGACCATTTTGATTATGGATTACAAAAGTCGCAGTTACGCTGTCAGCTGCGTCTTCATTAGTAGCTGCTGGAGCTGTTGCAGGAGCTTTTGTTTTCTTAATTGCAAGAGTTTGTGCTGAAATAGCAGGAGCAGCTGGAGCACTTAAACCAAATACTGCTAACACACTTGCTAAATCTGCAGTTGCTAGAGTTTGAGCTTGATTTACTAAAGTTGCTAAACATTGAGCATTACCTTGATCGGTAAATACAAGGTTAACTAAAGCTTTTACAGGTTTACCATTGCAAGTTACAGCACTAGTAGGACGTACTAAAGCTAAACCATTAGCTTTTGCACCTTCAGTTGCACTAGATAACCATAAACCTGAACCTAAGTGAATTGGAGCAAATTTTAAAGCATTAGTGAAGTATTCAGGACTTACATAACCTGCAGCTAAAAGATTAGCAGCATTTAAAGCAAGTAAACCGGCAATTTCAGTTGCATGTGCTTCTACATCAATTAGAGCTGTAGAAGTTAAAGGTAAGTTGCTTGCTGTTGCTACTTGTTTGTCACCTTTAATTAATTTTAAGAGTTGCTCTGGAGTAGTAGCTTTTGCTAAAGCTTGAGCTTCCTCTTCTTCACCAATAATATTGGTGATTGCTTTTAAAATAGGTAAGTGTTCATTTGAACTTGCTGCGATCCCAAAAGCGATATAAGTTTTATCACCATCTTCGTTCCATACCACGCCTTCAGGGAATTGGACAACTGCTACTCCTGTTGTTTTTACAAGATCACGAGTTTTAGTAGTTCCGTGAGGAATAGCTACCCCATTGTCAAGGTAAGTAGAAGTTTGCGTTTCACGTTCTAACATCCCATCTACATACGCTGGATCAACGTGACCATTGTTTGCTAATACTTTAGCTACAATACGGATAGCGTCTTCTTTGTTAGCCGCTTTTTGATTTAATAAAACATCATTTTCATTAATATTTAACATGAAGATTCCTAGTTGTTTTATTACCCTAAAGCTAAAACTGATCGGAACAGAACTTAGATTTAGAGAAGGTTTACAGTAACTTAAATTTTGGATATCAAAATTTAAAAGAAAAAATTGTTGTTCACAAAAGCTTATATTGGATTTCTTTTAAAAGAAATAAATTGAAACCGAAGTTAAGAATGTGTAAATTTGAGTAAGTAAAGAATAAAGCTTTTGTGAACAAGAAATTTTACTTTTTTTGAACTAAGCGAATAATTAGTGCTTAATAATTATTGTCTCGGAAACTAAGTAAAAAAATTACTTATACTTAATTAAAAAAGTAAAAAATATGCAGAAAAAAGTTAATAGAGGATCTAACTTTTTTCAGGGGCTATTATATCAGAAAATCCCGATATTCCCAAAGTTAAGCTCAAGAGGGCTTGACAAGATTTTTTAAGAATAAAGAGGAAAAAAGAAAGTAAAGAGAGAAAAGCTCTGAGCCTAGATTAGTTTTCTCTTGAGGCTTAAAAAATCTATTGCAAATAACCAAGGAGCTAACTCAAGAATTATCTAAAAAAGCAAAATTTTATCTTACTTGATAATTTAAACTCTGATATTTGATAGAAAAAATAGAAAGCTTAAAAGTACTCTTAATATTTTAAAAGAAAATAGGAGCTTGGAGTAAATAAAATTTTGAGAAATAAACAATTTATTTTTCTAATGTTGTTTAAGTAGAGGGATTGTTTATTTTGGTCAAAATCGACAAAATTATTTTAAGGCTTTGATAAAATTTTATCATTTTTTACGGGAGTGAGGAAAAGAAAAACTCAATCTTAACCTAAAATTTAAGATTGAGTTTTGCTTTATTTACTACTAATAAGTTCAGGAGGAATATTTGCTTGATTGCGATAGTAGTAATAGAGGTGATAAGGAATAGTTTGATAAGTTTCTTGCCAAGGTTTAGTCCCGATAAAATGTAGTACTTTTACACGACTAATTTGACTAGGATCAAGATAAGCTTCGAGATCTTGAGGAATAGCTAAGCAATAGTTTTCAATAGTTTTACGGCAAAGTTCTTCAAGTTCTTGACGATGTTCTTGGTAGTTAGCTTTAGTCGCTTTAACATTGTAACTTTCCGTTAAACTTATTTGGGCATTTTCCTCATTAAGCTCTTGAGGTTGATAGTCTTGGTTAAAGTATTGAGCTGCTTTAGTCACTTGTAAACTATCTTGATTGAGCATTAAGTTTTCGGGACTAAAATTGTGTTCTTCTTTGAGTTTTTGTAAAGCTACCATCTCTTCTTGAGGTTTAAGAAACTGTAAGAAGTCCGGCATTTCTTCCACTCCTGTACGAGAAGCTAAAGGTTGAAGGGGAAGATAGAGTTTATCTTGCTCAGGATTAAATACTTCACAAATCCCATAGGTTTTTACTTGCGGGCAATTGTAGTGGTAATCCAAATAGAAAGCCCCTCCATGACGTCGAGCTTCAATATTTAGAACATCTTGATCGGGAAAGACCAAATATTGACGTTTGATCATCGATTGAATTAAGAAGTTTTTATCCACTTGAGCTTCGGCAATTGCTTTGAGATTAAAGAGTATCATTCCCGAGTTAAAGTAGTCGAGCATGGAGTTAAGTCCCAAGTGTTTTACATGCTGAAAATGATATTTAAAAGCATCGACTCCTGGGTGATGCCAATCTAAGAGTAAACGTAAATAGCGTTCACGGATATCATAATCACCTACCACCGCAAAGAACTTACCTTGGAGATCTATATCGAGTAATTCTCCTAAATCATCAAGAATTAACATATCGGTATCGAGATAGAGGACTCTATCTGAACCGAGAAGGTTAAGATCGATAATTCTTGGGATGTATAAACGAGAGAAACAGTCGATAGAGAAAATATGTCCTAAAACTATGTGTTGTAGGGTTTGTGAATGTAATTCATATCCCATTTCAAAGATATTTAGGAAGCAAGTATGATCACTGGTAGTTTTAACAAAGTTCTTTAACCAAGCTTCTTGCTCTTTAGTAAAGTTACGTCCAAGAATAACGATTTCGTAATGAGTTTGTTTACGATTAGCAAGGAGTGAGGAAATGGCAGCTACTAGATGCGGAAAGTAACTCTCATTACAAGTAAAAACAATAGTTAATTTTTTCATGATTGTAAAGCGAGGGGAATATTTGCTAAGTAAAAATACTGCAGATAGAGTTTATGCACCGGTAAGGCATAGAAGTTTTCTTGCCAAGGTTTATCTGCAGGATTATAAGTTAAGATTTTTACCGTTTCGATCTTGGTTAGATCAAGAAAAGGTTCAACATTGTCATACACAGCCACCGCTCGATAGTAACAACTTGCATAAGCGAGAGCAAAGAGCTGTTCATGATAAGGACTATAATCTTCTTGAGTGATCTCTTTGAATTTGAGATCAGCTAAGGTAAAAGTTTTGCTTTTTACAGCTGGTGCAGGCGTAGGTTCGTGCTGTTCGGCAAGATAATTAACGAGCGTAGCTGCTTTATTAAAGAGCTGGTAGTCTTGTGGATTCTCTTGTTGTTCTTCAGTCGCAAAGGTAATTCTTGGAGGCTGTTTGGGCATTGTTTTATTAGCCTTTACTTTTTGTAAACTACTTAAAGGTTGAAGTTTAGAGGTAACTCTACTTGAGGAGTTTACTTGAGTTTGCGGAATTGCCAAATATTCAGGTTGAGGCTCTGAGCCAAGGCGATTTGCAAATGGATCTAAAGTAATATATAGTTTTTGCCTTTGTTCATTAAAACGAGGAATAAAGCTGGTATTATCTTGAATAAAGTTAAAGCTACCTCGAAGATAATAGGCTCCTCCATGTAAAGAGGCTCCAAGATTAAAAAGATCTTGCCAGAGATATTGACGCTCAGGGTAAAGTGGCAACAGCTGTAATAAAAAGTCTGCTTCGAGTTGACGTTGTTTGAAAGCAGAGAAATTAAAGATCATCACTTTAGCACTAAAGTAATCAAGAACACTATGTAAAGGTAGATCTTTAATGTTTTCAATGGTCTCTAAAAAATTGAGAATGGAATTATCTTCAATTTGGGCAAGACGATAGAGATACTTTTGGCGAATATAAAAATCATTAACCACACCAAAGATTTTATCTTCAAGATCGACTTGAGCTAACTCTTCAAGACTATCTAAAATTAAAGTATTAACATCAAGATAGATTAATCTTGGACTTTCAAGTTGGTAGTGATTAAATACTTGCGGAATAAATAGAGGTAAGAGTTCTTGGATTTTTTCTTGTCCTATTTGTGGAGGCAGTTGTTTTACATAGCTTGAGGCTTCGATAATGCGTAAAGAGCAAGTGTGCTCCGATAATTCGAGGACGTGATTCTTGAGCCATTTCTTTTGGGCATAACTTAAATCTAGAGCTAAGAGGTAGATATTATAAGTAGTATGCTTGCGATTTTGTAATAGAGAGGTTAAAGAAACACATAGTTGGGTAAAGTTTTGTGCAGTACAGGTATATATTAATTCTAAACTCTGCATAATCTAAGATCCTTAGGGAAATTAAACTTTATATTTGTTTGAGCTATAAAAATTTATAACTCAAACAAATATAAAGTT
>NZ_NRJF01000051.1 GCF_003585965.1 Psittacicella gerlachiana
TTTTTATCCCTTATTAGTTTTAATCTGTAAAGAAAAATGATCATGACAAGAGAAATAAAAATTGTATAATAAAGAAGTTCAAAACTAAGTTAGTATAAGTTTAGCATCTTAGATTTATTATATATGCAAAAAAAGAAATTATTAATTGGAATTACCGGCAGTATCGCTGCTTATAAAACAGTTTTTTTAGTGAGAGAAACTGTTAAACAAGGATACGAAGTTAAAGTTATTCTTACTCAAGCTGCTAAAGAATTTGTAACTCCCCTAACTCTACAGTCTCTATCTAAGAACAAAGTTTATACTGAGTTATTTGATCTTGATGCAGAACTAGCTATGAGCCATATTGAGCTCGCAAAATGGGCTGACTTAATCCTTATTGCCCCAGCTACCGCAAATAGTATTGAAAAAATTACTCGAGGTACTGCAGATGACCTGCTGACAACCGTAATTTTAGCTAAACCTGTAAATATCCCTCTCCTTATTGCTCCGGCAATGAATGTTGAGATGTTTAATAAACCTCAAGTACAAAATAATTTAAAAACTTTACAAACATATGGGTATAAAGTTTTAAATACAGACCAAGGTTTACAAGCTTGTGGAGATATTGGACAAGGAAGAATGCTTGAACCTCTAGAGTTATTAGATATAGTAAACAATGAGTTAGGAGTTAAACCAATTAACTTAGATCTTAAACCTGTAGGTTTTGTGCAATCTAAAGAAACCTTTATTGCCGAACATCTAGACAACTCTCTAATCGATGTTCCAGCCTTAAGAAGCAAACCAAAAGAAACTATTACTTTAAAAAATTCTTGTGAATTTGATAATGAGTTTGCAAAATATGTTGAAAACTTTAAAGGCAAACATGTTCTAGTTACAGCTGGTCCAACTAGAGAAATGATCGACCCTGTTAGATATATCACCAATCATTCTTCAGGAAAAATGGGGGTATATATAGCTCTCTTGGCAAAAAAACTTGGAGCAAAAGTTACTTTAATTTCTGGTCCCGTATCTGTAGAAATTCCTGAAGGCATACGTACTATTAAAGTAGAATCAGCTGAACAAATGAACAATGCAGTATTAGAATCACTTCTAAATGTAGATGTATTTATAGGCTGTGCTGCCGTAGGTGATTTTAGAGCTAAAGAAATTAGCACAACAAAAATCAAAAAAGCTAATGACCAAGATGAACTAACTATAACTCTAGTTAAAAATCCAGATATCTTATACAATGTTTCTAACTCACCACGTCGTCCTAAGTATGTGGTAGGATTTGCAGCCGAAACAAATAATGTTGAGGAATATGCACGCTCAAAAATTATTTCTAAAGGTTGTGATTGTATTTGTGCAAATGATGTTTCTAAAGAAAATCAAGGATGGAATTCTGATTTTAATCACTTAATTCTCTATAAAAAAGATGGCTCTATAGTTGATTTAAGTTATGATTTAAAAGAAAAAATCGCTAAACTTCTGGTTTTAGATATTGCCAAATCTTTATACCAAATTGAACACACCCATACTTATAAAGCATAAACATGAATAAAAAATTAGACATCTCATACAAAATTCTTGATAAGGAATTCTTTGCTGAGTTTGGCTTACCAAACTATGGTTCAGAGGGAGCTGCTGGTATAGATTTGAGAGCTAATCTAGAAAATAAAAGCTCTTTAACGATTGAAGCTAATCAAACGGTTTTAATCAATACCGGTATAGCTATCTTTATTGATAATCCAAATTATGCTGCATTTATCTATCCACGTAGTGGACAAGGTCATAAACGTGGTTTAGTTTTAGGAAATCTCGTTGGCGTAGTAGATTCTGATTATCAAGGAGAAATTAAAGTATCTCTTTGGAATCGTTCAAATCAACCTCAAACCATTGAACATGGAGAGCGCATTGCTCAATTAGTATTTCAATTAATTACACAAGTGCAACTCCATCAAGTGGAAGAATTCTCCTCATCTCAACGAGGTGAAAATGGATTTGGTTCTACTGGGATTAAATAATTTAAGCAGTTAAGGTTCATTCCATGAGTACACAAAATTTATTCGGAGTGACATTTGAGCTTATGGTAAATTCTGCTCTAATTAATCTACTCAAGAATAATAGCACTAAATTACCAACAAAAACTTTTATCGCTCAACAATTAAATTCAACCCCTAAAAAATTAGGTTTAAGTAATATTTCTGTCGAAGATCTTATCCTTAAGTCACTAAATAACTATGAGTTTGAGATCAATAGCATTTTAGAAAATATCTTAAAAGATCGAAAAAATGACTCCCTAGAAGAAAAAGTAACGGTTTTTACTAAAGAAATCATAAAAACATTATTATCTAAACCTCAGTTAGCACATATTCTTTCTTTTAATAACTTATATGCAAATCTTGAATTTTCTTCTTCGGTAACTAGTATTAATTTAACTACCTACTTTGCATATAAAAGATTATTTAATCGCTTTAATGAAAAAATAAGTAATACTTTTTCTAAATTATTTAATGATTTACTTAGTGGGATCTACTTAAATATCTCACAGAATATAAGCCATGGGGTGAGTCAAAGTATTTTACAAGATCTAGAAGAAGAGATTAATAATGAGATTACCTTATTAAAGAATCTTGTTAAAAAAATAAGCATTTAAAAAGAGGGCTCAAGGCCCTCTTCTTACTTATTTAAGGAAAACATAACGATTATCAAGATTTAGTACGTATTGACCAGCATAACCAGTACGTCTTTTCTCAATTGATAAAACTACAATTTTACCTTGTTCATTATATTTTACATATAATTTATCATTTTCACCTAATCTTTCAATTGCTTTATCAACAGCAACCATCGCAAAAATATCTGCTCTTCTATTTGCAAAAATAGCACCCGCAGTTTGCCCTCTTTTCACCGTAATTTCGTGAGTTTCTAGATTAGCATAAATCTGATTTTCCGGAATAGTTGGAATCCCTGCTGTCGTACTAGTGCTACTAGTTGAAGTTGCAGGTTGACTAGGAGTCGGAGCAGGAGTTGCAGTCGCTACTGGAGTAGCTGGTGTAACTTCAGCAGGTTTATCTGTATTTTCTACAGGAACACTTGGAGTTTGCTCTTTTACAGCATTATCAGAAGTATCTGCAGTTGTCGCTGAACTATCTGTTTGATTATTGATTACAACTGTAGCGGTTTCATTCTTTGCTAATAAAATCGAGTCTTTATTGGTGCTTGTATCTCTAAATACAAATAAATATAAAACAAAGGCTAGAATTATAATAGCTGCATAAATATATAATTTTGTATAAGAAGAACGATCAAAAGCATTTTTCATTTTATCTTTCATAACTCAAACCTATAATAATATAAAGTAAGAAGCATTGATTAAATTCAAACTAGAGCTTAAAAAGCATCTTCGTTCTTTTCTCAACCCTTTCTATTTCACTAACATCTTTAGGAATCAACATTACTACGTCATCACCAGCAATTGTCCCTAGAATTTCTAAATCATCTGCAGAACTATCACAAATTTTAGCGATTATTTGTGCCCCTGCAGGAACAGTTTTAATTAAGATACAAACAGCATTACTTTGAATAGACATAACCAAAGTTTCTACCTTTGATTCCAAAGTAAGACGATTTTGCATTAAACTTAATTTATAGTATTTTAACCCTTTACCATTAGCTACTTTAGTTATATTAGCAGCGGTCAAAAAGCGCCTAAGCTTATGTATTGAGATATCTATACCATTTTTGTTTAATTCTTTTAGAATCTCTGTAGCTTTTGAAAAATTATTATAGCTAACCAAGTCAACTAAATAATTAATTACCGAGCGATTCTTCTCTAAAACTACTTTTAATTGTTCTTTTTCAGATTTAGTTTTTTGAGTTTTACTTTTCTTTGTAGTCGTAATCTTTGCAGTTGGGACAGGAGTTGTTTTTCTTCGTGACACGTAGAGTTTTGTCATAAAAAGTAGTATTTATAAAATTTTTATTTACGCTAAATCACCAATGCTAGATTTAACTTTGATTGGTGCTCCTACTTTGATCTCGGCTAATTTAAAGTCTACATTTCCTGGAAAGATATTTATTGTCGTGCTTCCCATAACAAATGCACCCATTTCTTCGCCTTTCTTTATAATTATATTACTTTCTGAATAATCTTTTTCAATTATATGCACCGCATGATCAGAAATTATAGGATTATCCCAAAATTGTAATATAGATCCTGTAATAGTTGCCCCTACTAAAACTTGCACCATTAAACCAAATTCAGTTTCAAAGTAGCAAACTAAACGTTCATTCCTTGCATATAGATTAGAAATATTAGAAATCGCATTATCATTTACAGAATATAAATCTCCTGGAATAAAAATAGCTTTTAATAATTTCCCATCACAAGGCATATGAACTTTATGGTAATCTCTTGGAGATAAATAAACCGTTAAGTATGAACAATTATTAAATTTTTCAGCTTCTTCCTTAGAAATTGCTAAAAGCTCTCTTACAGTATAGTTATGTCCTTTTGCCTGAATTAAAGTTCCATGATCTATATTTCCAAGCATTGCCACCTTACCATCAGCTGGTGAAACAAACTGGGATTCACCTAAAGGACGTGCCTGCTCATTAAGGTCTCTGATAAAAAATTCATTAAACGTTTGATAATGGTCTGCAGAAGGGTATTTAGCTTCAGAAATATTTACTTTATTTAACTTAATAAAACCTTTTATTGCTAGAGTAGTTAGTTTACCACATTTTGCACTAGCAAACTTACCGACCATCTTGGTCAAAAAGTGTCTAGGTGTCAAATATTTATGAAGAAAAATTTTGAAATTCATAGTCTAGTTATTTTAATGATAAAAAGTAATTTTTGATTAATTCAAGATGTATAAAATAATATCAAATGAAACTGCTTTTCAAAAACTTAAATCGCAAATGTAAGTTCAATCTTATATTTTGTGGTCTACAGTCACATTTTTAAAATTTTTTTGATATTTTTCTATAATCTACTTTTAAATTACAAGTAAACTATATTTATATCCTTAAAAGCAAATATACTCACCTTTATTAGAAGTTATTATAATTCTTTTTATTATTTTTTGCTTTAATTTTAATCTGAATTATTCAGACTTTTAGCGAAAAATAAAGGTCAGCAATAATAG
>NZ_NRJF01000052.1 GCF_003585965.1 Psittacicella gerlachiana
ATGTAATACTTACAACTTTAATCAAGTTTGGTTATTTATTGTTAAAAATGACTTTTTAAATGATAGATTTTGCTTAGCAACTATATTAAAGAGTCGTTGCTTTAAAGTTGATAAACTCTTTAAAGTTTAAGAAAAAGTAAAGACGCAAGGTACAAACCCTGCGTCTTTACTTTTATGAATAAATATAAAATAAAAGTACCTTTTGAGTTGGTAAATCACAAAGATTAAACTTTATTAAGTTTGAGAGATCTAGATACAATGTCTAACTAATTTTCTTTACCCTCCAAACTCGGCTCTTGTGACTGACGAGTTCTTTGTTGATAATAAAACTCTTGCTCATCAAGGAAGTGTAAGGCTTTTTGTAAGTTGCCTTGGAAGTCAAGTTCATAGTTAGGATAGTCTAACGGCATCACTTTTTGTAAATATGAACTCTTTTGATTATCGAGGAGCATAATTAAGCCAAAGTCATCTTCAGTACGAATTAATCTCCCTATCCCTTGCTTAAATACCATATAGCCATCGGCATTATAGTATTGTTCATAATAGTAGTTTGGATTATGACGATACAGATGGTTTAAAGTATTGTAGTAAGCATTGAGTTGAGGATTAGGATACTTATCGAGAATAAGTAAAGAGAGTTTATCCCCTTTAATATCCACTCCTTCCCAGAAAGATCTCGTAGCGACGATAACGGTATTTTCTTCTTCCTTAAGCGAGTTAACTAAGAACTTATTACTTACCTCACGACTTTGTTGCAGCACATTAAATTTACGAGACTCGAGTTCACGATCTTTTTCCGCACGTGTAGGCACAAGATTTCGGGCGGCAAACTCTTGCATAATTTGCTCTTCTACCTTGGCATCAAGTAAGCGTTGGAGTTCTTGTCCTACTTGTTTCACTCGATAGTTAGAAGTACAAAGCCAGAGACAGCGGCCTTTGTTCTTAAAGATTAATTCCGCTGTATCAGCACTCACAATTTGCTTACTGCGACTGTTTTGTACATAGAAGTAAGCTCGCTTGTGATGACGGAAAGGAGAAGCGACAATACCTATATTGGCATACTTAATACCAAGCGTTTGGGTAAAGCGTGAGCAATCTTGACCAATACTTAAAGTCGCAGAGGTAAGAATCCATTTACTGTTCTTTAAGTTGTTTCGCAACTTCGCAAAGCCAAGATGAGCTTCTAGTGGTTTTAAGAAAAAGTTTACTTGGTTACGATGGGGGTTAGTATCGATAAACACATAAGGATATTTTTCTTTTTTTGTATCGGTATAACCTGGATATAAACTAAAGTATTGAAAGAGTTGATAGAGGTCATTTAGCGAAGTTAAAGTTTTTTGGTAATCAAAAAGTTCTTTTTTACTTGTTTCTAACCCTTCTTTATCAGGCACTCCTTCACCACTTTTTTTCTCTTTTTTGAGTTCATCTTCCATCTCACTCACATGCTGCATTAATTCTTGGATTTTATTGATTAATGCCGGTTTAACTTTTTCATAGAGGCGACGTAACCGAGTATAACACCCATACATTAATTGCCAAGGCTGAGGTTGAGGTTCATCTTGTAACCAAAAATTAGTTTGTTTAGTTACAAGATTGCCTGGTAAACTCCAAGCTGGGCGAATCGCAAGATCACAAGGATCGCTAAGTTTACGATAGAGCATTTGCTCTTTACTTGGAGCAGCCATGTGCAGAGGATTAAACGCTAACTCTGCCCAGCAATATTCTTTGGTGGTGTAGTTAAGGTAATTTACATTATTATTCTCAACTTCACGATCATGAATATTTTGTCCAATATAGAGAATGGTATCGTTTAAACGACGCATGCTGTTTTTGAGGCGTTCAATTTCGAGTTTGATCTCTTGCAGTTGTTTATTTAAGCCTTTGTTTACGAGGCTTCGCATCGAAGCCAATTCACCTTTATTAAAGTTCTTTTTGCGTTGGATTTGTTCTAACGTAAGAGGAGCTATAGGTTCGGCTTCTTTGATTTGCCTAATTTTGGTATTTAGAGCTTCAACCTTTTCTCTTTGACGCCTAAGCTGGCTATTAATGTTATTTAAGTGAAGTTTAGGAGTAAAACTCTCGAGCTCTTGAGGTAATTTTACTTCCTCTAGAGCTTGTTTAAACTCAAGAACAAGAGGATGATCTGATTCTTCCTTGAGGTAGCTACGAATAAGTTTTGGGAGTTGAGCTTGTTTAGCTTTATCGCCATATTTTGCTTCTACGTCAATTAACTCTTGAGCATAACTTTGTAGAGCTTCAAGCAGTTTCTCTTGGGTTTTGAGTTCATTTTGTTGAGCTTCAAGTTGGAATTTTTCCTGCCATTGTTGATGACGATATTCATAAACCTTGTGCATTGCTTGTAGGCGTTTTTGCTCTAAGAGAGCAATACTTGGAGCAAGCAATTCATGGATCATTTCTCGTCCTTTCTCAATAGCATGTCCTGATGGCAAGCTTAAAGCCCGAAAACTATAGTTAGTAAACTTTAACTCTTCGCCTTGAGAGTTAATAAGCATCATCCCACTAATTTCTTCTTGAGCACTGGAGGTAACCTTACCTTGACGATCCACTTCAACCTGTTCATCTTGACGCATACTCGCAAAAAGATCATTTTGCACTAAAGTATTCGAGCTTGAAGTTTTGCTTTTGCTCGTATCTTTGTTTTTGATTTTATCTAAATCCTTACCTGAATTTAGATGTTCAAGCACACTTTTAAAAGCATTGGCAAAGTTAACTCCTTGTCCAAAACGTTTTTTTACATTGGTAGCCACTTGTAAAGGGTTAAGCCAAAAAGAGAACTCAGGATCGACTCCGGATAGTGTTTCTTGGTGTCCTTGACGCCATTTTTGGGTTCTTACCACTAATCGAGATTCTGCAGGGACACTTAAAGCACTCAGACTACTAATTAAACTCGTATCATTGCCTCCCAAGAGTTTATGATTATCATAATTTGCAAATAAACTATATAAACTTGGAGTTAGGTTCGCATATTCAGCTTTTGGCCATAAAGAGGCATTGTTGACATACATTTGGTATTCTTTAGCAGCCATAGAAGCAAAAGCTTGCTGTAACTGGCTGGCAAAGAAGTTAACCTCCCCTTTGTCAGAGGTATTATTATGTCCTTGAAAAGCATGAAAAGCCTCTTGGGTTAGAAACCAAGCCACAGGGATATAATCTACCCCAGGTAACATAGCTGGAGCTTGTTGAGCAAATTCTTGGCTTTCATATAAAGCTTGGCTATCCACGTAATCGGGAAAGTGAGCTACGAGATCTTGATGAAAATCATGTAAAGGTGCAACAAGATCACAAGCGGAAACTTTTAAGAGCGAACTCGAAGTTAGATCTCGTTTAATGTCGTTAAGAAGATTGATCATTTCCTCAAGTGTAAAACGAGTAACCTCGGCATTGACAAGAACATGAGGTAAGTTATGCGCCTCGTCGACAATTACTGCATTATATTTTTGATCAAGGAATAAACGATCAGATTGTGAATATAAGGTATTGTGATTGACGATGACTATTTGAGATTCTTTTACTTTTTCTCTTACTTTAAAGTAAGGGCATTGTTCAACAAAAGAACAAGCATTACCACTACATTCAGGACGATTTAAAAAGAGAAAAGATCTTTGTTCTTCGGTAATCCGAATTTTACTTGGAATATTCTCAAAGTCTAACTTAGTTGGATCTTTACTATCTTGATACCAAGCATCTAGGGTATTAAGGAGGTAAGAAGAGAAGTTCACTTCTTTACCTTCATGGATAATAGATTTATTGGTTAAAGCCGTAAGTGTAGTTTCATTAGCTCCCGTTTTCTTTTTGATTTCATAAAGACTATTGAGCAGTGAATACTTGTTTTCGTGTTCAGGGTCATTAGTTTCCTTTAAAAATCCTAAAGCTCGAGGACAAAAGTAGTTACTTTGCCCTTTAAACACTAAATGTTTTACTCCTTGCCCTAAATGATCAAGTTTCCAATCTAAATCTAAAGCTCTTAGATCAAGAGTTTGAGGATCTTGAACCACGATTCCTTTTTTGAGGTTGGCTTCGATCTCAGTACGAGTTTGAGCAACCTGTTCTTTTTGGCGTTTAGCTTCCTCAGGATTATTGGTTTCAAGTTCTTTAAATTTACGGTCAATATTTGCTTGTAAAACTTTGGCTTTATTAGCAATTTCTTTTACTTGCAAAATGAGATCAGGTAACTCATTGCTAAGTTGTTCTTGCAAAGATTTCATGTAAGTAGAAACTATTACTTTTTGTTGAGAAAACAAAATTGGAATTAGGTAAGCTAAAGATTTACCAGTTCCGGTAGGAGCTTCTCTAACTAAAGTATTTAAATCATACTTAATTTGCTTGCTTTGGGTATTTAAGAAAGTGCGAGCTGCGAGACGTAAATTATTATCAGGAGCTGAAGCTATTGCAACTTCATCTTGCTTAGAGTTCGAAGTTGTTGCAAGGCTTTTAGGTTGCAGTACTTCTGAAATTTGCTCTTCGTCAACACTAGTTTCACCCTCGAGTTCAGAGGTAAGACTAATTTTTTCAAGAGCTTTTTGTACCGCTTGAGCTAATTCTTTATCTTCGTCTTTTATTTGATGAGCTAAAGTAAAAATATCTTTACTTTGGTCGTGACTAAAGAGCTTATTTAGAACCTCAAGACGAGCATCTAATTGTTTATCGTCTTGCTTTTGTAGTTGTTCGTTAGTTTTTGAGGGTAAATACTGAGCTAAAGAACGTTGAATTGCTCGGTAAGCAACTCTTTGCATGGTACGTTTTTGTTGTTCTTCTTTGAGTTCAAGAACTTGCTCATAAGCTAAAGCCCGAAAAGCTTCAATAACCGCAAGACGTAGCTCTACATTATCTAAAGAACTTAAGTTACGATTTAAAGTGAGATTTTTTTGGAGTTCTGGAGATTCATCGTCAACACCAGCAAACTTTAAAGGTTCGTTATCGGAATCGTCGTCATCGTCAACATCACGATTGGGATCATAGTTGTAATCATCAAAGTTCGCAACTTCGTTAAGGAGTAAACTATGATAATTTTTTGCTTGTTCAACTGCTTGATCGAGAAAGTTATAGATTTTTAAGGCTTGATCTACATCTTCTTGATCTTTACTTTGGGCTTCGAGTTCATTTTTTCTTTGTTTATTAACAAAAAATTGCTCTTCTAATTCTGCATCAAGACTTGAGCTTTGATTGTCTTTAATGAGATTAGCAATAATATTACGCATACGCTTGTCTTTGAGACTAGGCGTAGAAGCGGCCGCTAAATGATCGGCAATGGCACAAGCGAGTTCAACTTGTTCGGGACGATACTTGTATCTATCTGGTTTGGTACGAGCTGCGATAATGAAAAAAGCCTGTACATAAGACTTTATCGACATAGAGTTCCTCACAAAACGAAAAATTTCCACTTAAAAATAATAAATTAGTCTTAAGTTCCTAAAACTGAAAATGTAGTGGCATGCCTACTACGTATCTATGTATATTTTACTAGAGTTTACGTAATTTAAGAGTGTTTTTTATGTAAGATATACGAAAATAGTCTAGCCTCGGGAGCTAGACTATTAAAGTTTTAATTGTGAAGGACTAAACAAACATTCTTTGTAGTAATGCTTGTTTTTGTTTTTCTAAATTTCCTAGATATTGTTCATTAATTTTAATTAAAGATGTTACATCATTTAATAGATTTCTGATTTTAATTTGCTCTTCTAAACTCGGCATTTTTATGCTGAATTTGATAAAAGAACTATAGTCAAATCTATATCTTACGCCATTAGATGTACTTAAGGATCTGATTCGTTCAAATTCAGAAGTTCTAAACCAGTATATTAAAAATTCATTATCTATAAGTTCATTTGCCTTAAAAGAAATGTACAGAGGAGAAACTATAGATACTTTTTCATTAAACTTTTTGTATGCTATAGAACCAACATGTATCCAGCCAGGGTTATATGCAAAAGAACCTGGCTCAATGATAGAGTAATTTGATAGATCCTTACTAGCTACTTTTAAGCTTTGGAAGTAGTCTTCTTGAGCGATAAATCCGTGTTTACTAGATATAGTTTCTACGTAAGTTATTTTTAGATCTTTGTTTTTTGATGAGTATCTAGTTAGTAATTTTGAAAAACTAACACTATCCCATTGATTTGTATAACCTTCAAATCTAAGATTTGGAGTCTTTTGATGATTATTACAATACAAACTTTCTAGTAAATTTGATTTTAGATCATTTAGCTTATCAATTTTATGTTTAGTTGCAGTGATAATATGATCCAAATCTTTAAAGAATGATCCTATATAATTTTGTTCCTCTAAAGATGGTACATTTATTTGCATCTGTACTAGAGATTCAAAATATAGTCTACTTCTTACACCACCACTAGTTAAGACAATTCTTTGGTTTTCAAAGTTTTTTGTATGAATCCAATACCATAGAAAACTTTGATTCATTAAATCATTTGTTGTAAAACTAACATAATCAGGGGATACAATTGATACGTTATCATTCAATTCTTTATATGCTATTGATCCTGAACTCAAAGCCATTGGATTATATGCAAAATAAGTAGGTTGAACTACTATATATTTTGATAAATCTTTTCCATACATTTTTCTATCAGAAAATAATTCATCTTGGGATATAAAACCAAACTTACATGAAACACTCTCGATAAAATTGATTTTTAAATCTTTATTTCTTTCTGAATTTTTGATTAAAAAGACTTCTAGTTTATTGTGTTCCCACTTATCATTGAAATCTTTAAATCTAAGTTTTGGATTTTTCATAAATCATAAATA
>NZ_NRJF01000053.1 GCF_003585965.1 Psittacicella gerlachiana
GTATATATTTAGATAATATTACCCCTATCAAGTCTTTAAAAGTCTGTTCAAAAGATAAAAAACTGTGTTTTATTTAATTAAATTTTGTTAATAAATGATAATTAATTGCAGTTGAATGATAAGAATTTGAGAGAAGTAAAAAAGTTGAAGTAGCTTAAAATTAGTAAAATACTTAAGTGATTTTTTTAGGAGTAATGGTGTTGTATGGCATGAATCCCAAAAGTTGGAATGAGATTATTTTTAGAAAAAAAATTTCTTTAATGGATTTATTATCTTAATTTAAATTGTAGCCAACCTTAATTATTGGTTAAGTTTATTTTAATAAATTATGCAAGAAGGTAAGGTAGAGAAGAAATTATATTGATTAGAGATTTAAGAAAACTCAATAAATTAAATCAAATCAAGAAGATAATTTAAGAGATAAGTAATATTAGGAGTAGATATTTTTATGGAGCAGACAAATAAAGTATTTGTTATAGTTACTCAACTCTCTTCTCTTGTTTCTTATCAACAGTTATTAACTTCTATTACTTCACTAGATATTCTTAGTAAGAGGAAAAAGCTGAGAGCTTTTAAGCAACAATTAGGAAAAGAGCTTTTAGGAAAATTCTTAGCTAAGCATTTAGATTTAAAAGTAGATGTAGAGAAGTTATGGGGTAAAGAAGAGAATGGGAGACCTTATTTAACCAATTTTAATTTAGATTTTAATCTAAGTCATTCGGGGGACTGGTTAGCAATAATTATTGCTCCCGCTACTCCCTTATATAGTGTAGCTATAGATATAGAATCAAAACAAACTAGAAATTTTCTTGCTTTACTTCAAAGTCTAGGAGAACAGGGAGAAAAAGAATTTGCTAATCAAGCTTTGGTTAGACGTTTACCAACTGAAGAGCAAAGATTCTATTATCTTTGGTGTGGACGTGAGGCTTTAACTAAAGTAAGAGGAGGGGGGATAAAAGATTTTTCTTTAATTAAATCTCGAGTAAATTCTTTACAAGAACTTGAATATACTTTTTCTCTAGTGGAGAAAGGGAAGTTAATTTTTATAGAAGAAACCGAGTTTTATCTTTGTGTGTTTATTTCTTATCGTTTACACGGCATTACTTTTTTCTTTTGGCAAGATGAGGATTTTATTGAGTTTAAATCACAATTAAGTCTTGTAACCAAAATAAATTAAGTAATCTCTAGATAATTTATAATATCTATTTAGTTACCATGTTTTAAGGTGATATTGAAGTAATGAGATTATAAATACCAAGAGATAGTGAATAGAGAATATTGAATAGTTAAAGAGAATAGTGAAGATGAATTAAATTTTAATTTAATCAATAAAGAAAGTTAGGTTTATACCTAAGTTGTATATCTCTAATGAAAGTAATTACAATAATGAGGTTAGCTAAGAGAATAGATCTGGTTAAGAGAGCTTAGTCGGTTGGTTAAGGGAGCTTAGTTGGTTCAAGGAGGATAATTTTTTAGAAGATAAGAGGGGGGGGGGAACGCAAATTATAGTTATTTACAAAATTAAGCCCCAAAAAATTAAATTTTTTGGGGAAAGTGCTAAAGGCTAAATTTTCTCAATTAGCTCTATATATGATAGAGTCTAATATGGTATAACTTGTATTGGTTTTTTGATTTTAAGTTGACGCTTATTAGTCACGCCAACGCTTAAAGATTAGAGAAGTATTTACGCCACCAAAAGCAAAGTTATTATTCATAACATAATCTGTGTCTATATGACGCACCTGATCTTTTATATAATCAAGATCACCGCAACGCTCATCAACTGTAACAAGATTTAAGGTTGGGAAAAAGCTTTGCTCACGCATCATTTCAATCGCAAACCAACTCTCTAAAGCTCCACAAGCTCCTAAAGTATGCCCTAAATAACTTTTTTGCGAACTAAAAGGAACTTTACCAAATAAGGTCGCAGTAGCTTGGGTTTCGGCAATATCTCCTTGCTCGGTAGCTGTTCCATGCCCATCTACATAACCAATTTGCTGAGGTTCAAGCTGAGCGTCTTTAAGAGCTAACTCCATACAACGTTGCATGGTATCTTTAGAAGGACGAGTAATGTGTGTACCATCACTATTAGCTCCATAGCCGACGATTTCTGCTAAGATATTTGCCCCTCGAGCTAAGGCATGTTCCAGTTCTTCGAGTACAAGAATTCCAGCCCCTTCGCCAATCACTAGACCATCACGGTCTTGATCATAAGGACGAGGATTTAATCCTGGATTTTCATTATCACGACTAGCGGCATACAGAGAATCAAAGACATATACTTCGGAAACATAAAACTCTTCTCCACCGCCTGCGAGCATCATTGGAATTAAGCCATGCTTGATAGATTCATAAGCGTAACCTATAGCTTGACTACCTGAAGAGCAAGCACTAGAAGTTGGTATAATTCTTCCGGATAAACCAAAGAAGATACCAATATTAGCAGCCGTAGTATGAGGCATCATACGTACATAGGTATTTGCACTAAAATTTTCGCTTTTCCCAGTAATCACGAGTTTACAAGCATCGACAATATCAGGAGTACTTCCGGTAGATGAACCTGCAGCCACCCCCATATTCCCATCAAGACATAGAGAGCTAATCTTCCCTTCTTCCCATAATCCAGCCATTGCTAAAGCATCTTGAGCCGCATCTACACAAAGCATAGATACTCTTCCCATACTTCTTAACTGTTTACGATTCCAACTTGCTGGAGGGGCATAGTTAGGAATTGGAGCTCCTAAGTAAGCTTCTAAATCAGGATATTTATTATCCCAATCAAGGCGTTGGGTAGCATTACGTTTTTGGCTAAATGCTTGTTTAATTTCTTGCCAATTACGTCCTAAAGCGGTAATTCCACCTACACCTGTAATTACTACTCTTTTTGTCATACATGTACTTCTATTTTAAATTTGTTAACATAAACCGCCATTTACAGAAATAACTTGACGAGTAATATAACCTGCTTTTTCATCAAGCAAGAATTGCACTGCATGTGCTACTTCTTCAGGACTTCCCATGCGTTGAGCTGGAATCATTTTGAGGATTTGCTCAAGAGGAAGGTTTTCATCAAGCATGTCAGTATCTATAAGTCCTGGAGCTACACAGTTGACCGTAATCTTGCGTTTAGCTAGTTCTAGAGCTAAAGCCTTGGCAGCTCCAATTAGACCTGCTTTGGAAGCACTATAGTTTACTTGTCCACGATTACCGATTAATCCTGAAACTGAAGTAATACAAACTATTCTTCCAGCTTGGCGACGACGAATCATAGGCATGATTACGGGTTGGAGAACATTATAAAACCCATCTAGGTTAGTATGAATAACTTGATCCCATTCTTCTTCGGTTAAAGCGGGAAAGGCATTATCACGAGTTAATCCTGCATTAAGGACAACCCCGTAGTAGGCACCATAAGTCTCAAGGTCTTGAGTTAATGCTTGGAGGCAAGCTTGACGGTCACTGACATCAAATTGTAAGATTCGAGCCTGTTGTCCGAGAGCTTGAATCTGCTCTACTACTTCTTGAGCTTGTTCTAGACGATTACGACAGTGAATCACAAGATTATAACCTTGTTGAGCAAGAGTTAAAGCTATAGCTTTACCTATACCACGGCTTGATCCCGTGACAAGAACAGTTTTATTTTGCATAATCTTCTCTATTTTTGGGACTAAATACATTAAACACTCCATTAATAAGAAGTTTTTGAGTATGGCTATCATATAAAGCTACATCAAAAACTCCAAAGCCTGATTGGTCTTGAATGGAGAGCTTTACTTTGGTAGTTACTTGCGTATTTGGAAGAATTTGAGAACAAAAGAAATTAATTTTACGTGAGCCGATAAAGAAACCTATACCAACTTCACGCTGATTTATGAGGCTTTGACAACCAGCCCAACAACCAATGCTTTGTGCCATAATTTCAAGGGCTGAATAGTTTTCTAGCACCCCATCTTCTAACAAAATATTGTCAGGGGTAATTAAGGTTGTCGTTTCAATAAAATCATCACCAAAATCTAATACTTTATCTACTAAGATCATTTGCTCAGTGTGTGGAAGTAAAGGATCAATATTAGTAATGGGGCAAGTTAAATCAATTTGCATGATCTTCTCCAATAATAAGCACCGTATTATTTCCCCCAAAAGCAAAAGAGTTACTCAGACCTATACGACGTGGCGTAAGCCAAGTACTTTGCTCATTAGTAAAGGTTAGGGGAGCTAATTCAGCATCTAGCTCTTGATCCCAAATTTGGGGAGGTAATTTACCTTGAGGGTTATAGTCTCGGCTAATAATTCCCCATAAGAGGGCAGCTTCTATAGCTCCGGCAGCTCCAAGGGTATGTCCAGTAGAAGCTTTGGTACTAGTGCAAGGAATTTCTAAGCCAAGTACCGAAGCTATTGCTGTAGATTCCATTAAATCATTGTGTTTAGTCCCAGTTCCATGGAGATTAATCCAGCCAATTTGCTCTGGGGTAAGTTTACTTTGCTTTAAAGCTTGAGTGAGAGCTAGATTCGCTCCCTTACCTTGAGGATGAGGTGAGCTTATATGATAAGCATCACTGGTTGCTCCATATCCTAAAAGCAATAAAGTCTGATTATCTAGAGGTTCACGAGTCATAATAAATACTGCGGCCCCCTCACCAATATTTGTGCCACTACGATTAAGTGAACAAGGGTTAAGTTGCTGCTCAGCTAACACCGAAAGGGATTCAAATCCCTTAACTGTAAGGGGAGAAAGGTTATCAACTCCTCCAACAATAACAGCATCACAGAGATTATTGTTTAAGAAACGAGCTCCACTAATTAGAGCTCGAGCTCCTGAAGTACAAGCAGTTGAAATTGCATAGGTTAAACCTTGAAGCTCATACACTTCTTTAACAAAGTCAGCTGGAGCGGACATGCTAAGTTGCAAGTCTTTTTCATTAAAATTTTGTAACTCTAGATCATGTTTAAAGTAGGGAATTAGTTCATCAATACCCGAGGTTGAAGTTCCCATAATTACGGCAATGCGGTGTGGAGAATAACGACGCAAACAAAGTTTAATTTGCTCTTCAATCGTAGCTAAAGCATGCCAAAGTAAATGGTTAGTACGGCTATAATGTTTAGTTTTTAAGTGAGAAGGAAAAGGGCGTAACTCTTGCTTTACTTGCCCAAAAACTCCAGGCTTAAGGGTAAAAGCAGGATCAGCAAAGGGATTATCCGAAGCTTGAAGTCCTGAAGTAGCTTGAAATAGGGCTTGCAAATGCTCTTCGAGATCTTGACCTAAACAACTTAAAAGTGCTGGTTTATGAAGATAAATTTTTTGCATAAGTTGAGATTAAGGGGTTAGTGGAGTTACTAACCAGAGAGAGTTGTCGTAAAGTTTAATTTTAAGATTAGAGGCACTTGGAACTAATGACCATACTAATCTCTGTTGTTGATAATAATCTATTATTCCCTGTTCTTGGCGTTGAGTAACTGCAAAGATCTTAGTTTGAGGTGCTAAATAACTGGCAATAGCCGCAAAAAGGTATTTAGCTTGTTCATTAGGAGGAACAAAGCCTTCTCTTTGCCAACCTTTAGAGGTTAAGAGCATACGACTTAAAGGAGCTCCTAAGGGATCATTGAGTATCCAACGCCATTGCTGAGCTTCTATTTGTACCACTAGCAAGCTAGATCGGTTTTTGGGCGCAAGTTCTTCTACTTTAAATAAGTAGGTAGAAGCTAGCGAAGTATGAGGAATTTGGCTTACTTGCGGAAAGTTAGAGCAAGAAGCCAATCCCAAACTTAAGAATAAAAGGAAAACAAGTTTAATTAATGGCATAGGTTAGGTTTTTTCTAAACAAAAAATTAAGATAAGGGTAAAGAAAACTCCTAAACTCACACTAATCCCAAAGCTAGCTACGGCCGGAGTCGAACTAAAAGCTAAAAGCATAAAAGAAATAATCGTAGTTAGTGAAGCTAAGGTAATGGTAAGTTTTTTAGCATTAATTTGTTCTTTTACCGTATACATATAGGCAGTATAGTCAATGCCAATTGCTGAGACTAAGAGTAAACCAAACATGGCAAAAAGACTGATTGGAACAGCTAACCAACCTAAAACCCCAATAGTTAAAGCTATAGCCATTAAAGGTAAAACTAAGATTTTACAACTTCCTTTAAAGCCAAAGAACTTAAGTAAAAAGATGAGGGCTAGGGCAAAAGAAGCGAGTTTTAGCCAAGCGGCTTGATCTCGGGTCTCTTTAAAAGCTTGATTGAGATGTCCCGCTTTATCTTGCCAAAAGATATCTTGGTTATTAGCTAAAGCTTGTAAAGGTTGAGGATCTGTTACTTGCATAAACTTAATTACCGAAGCTACATGTTGAGCATCAAGCTGTCCTAGATAAAGGAATTGCCAGCCTTTACCTAAAGAAGTTTGTAATGCTTGAGCTAAGTCTAGCGTTTGTTGAGGTAAGGCTTGTAAACTCTCGTTAATATTCTCTGAACTTATCCCTAGGTTAGTTAAACTTTGATAGCTAGTTGGAGTAAGTTTATTTAAGAGTTCGTGTGCAAGTTGCTCTTGTTGTTTGAGCGGTTGAATCCACTGACTTAATGCCATAAACTCATAGCCTTTTAATTGCTGGCTAAGTTTTAAGTTTTTTTCTAGCAATTCTTGATCATTGGAAGCGACGACAAGTAAGTATTGAGTACTTAAATCTAGTCCCGCCAGTTGAGCTATTTGTTGGGTTTGCTTGAGTAAGCTTGGAGGTACCGAGATCCATTGACGCATATTATCTTGCCATTGACTTTGATAGATTCCGCCTAGAGTAAATAAACTTATCCCAAGGAAAAGTACTTTTTTGAGGCTAGATTTTTGCACTAATCTAGTAAAAATTCCTAGAGTTGGCAGGTTTATGGGCTTAGCTTGATAATGCTTAAATCTTCCTGGGAGATAATAAACGGTTGCTCCTATTGCAAAAACAAGAGCTACACTCGAAAATAGAGCTGTTTGTTTTAAAATAGGTAAAGCTGTAAAACCTAATAAGAGATAACCTAATAGGGTTACGACAAGACTAATAAAAAACGTAAAATAAAGTTTACGCATAGCAACTTGAGGATGCCAAGGTTTTTGGTACAAGGAAGAACCTAACCAGTGGAGAGGAAAATCAACAAGTACTCCAATTAGACTTGTGCCTATAACCAAAGTCATGACATGAATGCGCTCAAAGACGATTAAAGTAGCACTAATTCCAGCAATTAACCCAATAAAAATTGGTACAAATAACCAAAGTACTTTAAGGCTACGAAAAACACTAAGGAGAAAGATTAAGGTCAAACTAATGCCTAAGACTGACATATAAGTACTTTCTTTTTCAGCTTGTGCTTGAGTCGTAGCTGCAAATAGACTTGCTCCGGTTACTAAAAATTTAGGGGCAAGTTCTTGACTCTGATGTATGAGAGTTAAGAGTTCTTGTGGGGAACCAATTAAATTAGCATCCTTGAGTTTTGCTTGTATTAAAACCCAAGTAATCCCTTGATCCTCAAGATAAAGATAGCCACTATTAGCATCCCATTGCATCTTACTATTGGTTAGAGCTTGAGCAAGCGTAAAACGAGTAAAACCTAGCCAATCTTGATCTAAAGGAACTAAGGAAGTACGATTAAAAGGATTGACTATTTGCTCGGCAAAGTCCTGAAAATAAGTTTGAGGATTATTTTTGAGTTCTTGGATAATATTTGCTGGGAGCGTGGCAAAACTTAGAGTTTTTATTTCTTGACGTAAAAGTTCAAGATCGGGTTGAACTTGAGCATTTATGTGACTAAAAAGCTTAGATTCAGACCATAGCTGGGTAATCTTGTGAGCTAAGGTAAAACTTTGTTCTTTGTAGGGACTACCAACAAGAGCAATAATTTGTTCATTTAAAGTTTGTGTTTGTTGTTGGTCAGCTGCGATTTGCAGTGGCGACCAAGTTTGTTCTTGAGGTAAGAGAGAAGTTAAATCTGTTACCAGCCATTGTTGATGATAAATTCTCTGACCTAAAAAGAGAATAAACAATAAACACAGGCATGAGAATAAATATTTCACACTAAAGTCCTATTCCGCAAAAGCATCTTGAGCAAAAGCGGTAAGAGGTTGATCTACTTGGATTTGGCTAAAGGTTATAACGGTGCGATCACCTTGAGTTTCGTTTAAGGTGATTTTTTGGATTAGATTTCCGCCCTGAATAAAGATACTTGTAAAAATTTGTTTCATTAACAGAGATTGAGGAATTAATTCTAGTTGCCAATTTTGCGCTGTACCTTGAAGTTGGAGTTGAAATTGGCTTTCAATTCCTGATAAATCTCCCGACAATAAACCAAGAAAAAGCTTAATTTGGGCTGCTTGTACTAGTTGATTAGAGTTTATCCAAGCTTGTCCATTCCATTGACTAATTCCTTGTTGATTTAAGCGTAGATTTACGGCAAAAGGAGTTTGCATTTGCCATAATAATCCTTTAGCTTTAACAAGAGTGAACTCTCCCGTACTCGTAATTGGAAGAGGAATGCTTTGTAAATAACGTTCTTGTTTAAAGTTTCCTTGTAAGCTCTCAGGTTGTTGAAGTTGATTAATTAATTGACTTTGAGAAAAAGCCCAACTAAAACTAGCAAAACAAAGTAAAAAGATGGAGATAAAATATTTTTTCATAAAAAAAGGTGAGAAGAGGGAGAGACTCCCTCTTTAGCTAAAAAATTTACCGTTAATATTTTTGTCTAACACGTTTATGTAGTTTACATTAGCTTATAGGAGTAAAGCCTGGATAGGCTTCAAGAGCTTGACAAAAAGAGCTTGGAGTTTGAAATTGTAATTCTCCGGTTTGTAGATCTACGGCAGCTTGAGTTGTAGAAGCTTTAGTAAGACGTTTATTAGTCTGAGCATCAACAATTAAGTATTCAAGACGCAGACAGCTTTCATACTCCACTACATTAACGATAATCTTGATTTTTTGTTTAAAGAGACAAGGCTGAACATACTTTAAGTTCAATTGTACTATAGGCCAAGCATAACCTTTATCTTTCATTACATCATAAGAGTAGGCTATTTCTTCAAGAAAAGCACAGCGTGCCATTTCAAGATATTTAACATAGTTTCCATGCCACATAATCTCCATTGAATCTACATCAAAAAATTGAATTTGATACTCGGAGCTATGGGTAGCATAAATGTGCTTATTGCTTTTACTCATAATGTAGATTATTTTTTGATATCACCAATTAGAGAAACACGAGAAACTACATTACCTACATGGCACTCATATTGTCCTGGAGTTTTAAAAGTACTGCCTTTGTAGTTACTTAAAATATTAGTTACTTTAGTTGCTCCTAAGCTTTTAGCACGCTTTTGTAAAGAGACAACTGCACTTAAGAACGCCCAGTTACAAGTTTTAAAATCTTCTTTACCATAAGCATTAGTTTTACGATTAGTTTTTGCATCTTTTAATAAGAGTTGTCCAGGTACATCCTGTCCGAAATAAAGAGCGATATTTGGATCAATAACTTTTTTTGCTTCTGCAGTATTTAAAGATTCGCTTACACTATAGTATTTAATATCATTACGAGCGCAAGAAGCTACAGTTAATAGACTTAGAGCAATAATTAGACCTTTAGATAGTTTCTTCATATTTTTTTCCTTCTAAAAATTTAAGTTGAGAGTAAAAGTTTAAGTTGAGAATTATTTCCAAAAATCATAAAAGTTAAACCACATGGTAGGATATTGCCTACAAAAATTTTCTAAGCGTTTGACGTAAAGTTGCAAATACTTATTAATTTCTTGTTCACGTTGTTTTCTTTTTGCTTGTAATATAGGGGCAAGAGGTTCTAGGTATAAAGAATATCCTTGCTTTTCCTTAAAACAAAAAATAGTATTAATTGGAGCTTGAAGTAAATTTGCCAGTAACCAAGGTCCTGTAGGGAAGCGAGCTTCTTGCCCAAGAAACTCTATACTTTGTACCTTTTCAAGATTGTCTCCTAAGCGATCAGCTGAAATTGCGAGCCATTGTCCTTGAGCAATTCTTTTTTCGAGCTCAAACATGGTTTGAGGATCAAGATTTTCTATTGGAAAATGTTGAATAACCTGAGTGCTTTTTTGCGTTTGCTTAAGAGTTTGATTAAACTTTTTGGAGTTTTGTACATTCATTAAAATGTTTAACTTAAAGTTAGGTAAGTTTTCTTGTTGCAAAAAAGCTTGGCAAATTTGGATATCGCCTAAATGGGAGAAGAAAAGAATCTGTCCTCGTGTATTTTGAGGAGGATTTTTTATTTGCTCGAAAAGCTTGGCTGGATCATGGAGCGTAAACTTAGAGGTTACTTTTGAGCCTTGCCAAAGACTAAATCTTTCGGCAATTGAAGTTCCAAAGTTGAGATATTGCTGAAAGCGAGCGTTTTTAGGTAGTTTGATCTCTGGGTAAGTTGTTTGGAGTAATTCGAAGTATTTAGTACTAGAACCTTGTTTACGATCACGCCAATAGTAGAAACTAACTACGCCTAAAGTACACCAACGTACTAAAAATCTTGGAAGATATTTGGTAATTAACTTACTAAGGTAAAGAAAAAAGTGATTTCCTTTCTCTTGTTGTTTCCAATTCATACTTTTTTGCCTCGGAGGATGCGCCCTAGCATGCCAAAAAAGAGTCGTGCGTGCATTTTGCTGATGAGCCAATTATCTCCCCAAGCCCGAAAGTGAGAAGACCCGTCTTGGTTGTACTTTACTGGGGTTTCAAGCCACAACATTGGGATCGCTTCCCAGTGACTACGAACAAGAATTTCAGTATCAAAATCCATACGATCTCCTATAGGCTGTGCCTCAATTAAAGCATTAATTGAAGCTAAAGGGTATAACCTAAAGCCACACATCCCATCAGCTAGATCCAAAGACCAAGTATTAATCATATTCCAAAAATTGGTGATTTTACGTCCATAGAGACGAGACTTAGGGGCATCTGCCCCATAAATAGGCAAGCCACAAATTAGGGCTTGAGGATTAACCTTAGCGAGAGCAATAAACTTGAGTACATCTTGGATTTGATGTTGTCCATCAGCGTCTACTTGAATAGCATGGGTATAACCTTGAGCCTGAGCAAGTTTAAAAGCCTGTTTTACAACTGCTCCTTTTCCTTGATTCTGAGAATTTAATTCTAAACTAAATCCTTTAGCTTGCGCTAAAGTTTGAAGTTGCTTTTGGCTTTGAAGATCAGAACCATCATCAATAACGATAATAGGTAAGTTTTTGGCTTGTAACACTTCGATTACTTTGCCGATTTTATCTGCATGTTTATAATGCGGAATAATCACAACTGGAGAAATTTCTTGCATAGGTGATATTAATGGGAAGCAAGACAAATTGCTTTAATTTGTTGTTGATCAATTTTATGTTGCTGATTACGAGGTATTTGTTGACAAAAACGCCAATACCTTGGTAATACACTTTTCTCTTGATGGAGAAAAAGCTGATTTTTTAGCTGCTTAATTAAATCTACACGTTTGTGCTGAGCTAACAACTCTTGCCCTAGAGGACTAAGTACTACTATAGCAACCAAACGTGAATATTGAGGATGTTGAGTAATATAACAATCACTAACTAAAGGACTTTGTAAAAGTTGTTCTCCCATAAGTTCGAGAGATACTCTTTTATCATTAATTTTTACAATTCGATCTAAGCGTCCAAGGAGGTCAAATCCTTGAGGAGTTAATTTAACCTCATCCATGGTTTGTTCGAGGTTACTTAGCCAAGGTGATTTTACCCATAGGGCTTGCTGAGCATTAACCCCATACTCGACTTGAGGGAAGGCTTGCCAAGCTAAGTAATTGAGACGCCAAGCAATAATCCCAGTTTCGGAGCTACCATAGATTTCACAAAGGGGAAAATCTAAGTAGCTTCTTAAATTATTAGCAGTATCTGCCGGAAGTTTTCCGCCTGAAGAAATAATCCCTTGTACCTTTGTTTCTTTAAGTTGAGGATTGGGTAAGAGAAGATTTTTTAATAAAGTTGGACTAGTAATCCACAAGCTTGGTAACTGCTCTTTACTCGCTGCTATTAGATACTCGCTATATACAAGTTGCTCACGTCCCAAGAGCCAATCTTGGTATAGAGGAAAAAACACTCTAAAGGTTAAACCGTAGAGGTGTTGTACGCTAACACTTCCTAAGACTTGCATTTTTTGTTGCCAAGGAAGAGTTTGAGCTAAAGCTTGGGCTTCACGCCACATTTGTTGTGCCGTTTTTTTAATGAGCTTAGGCTCATTACCACTACTTCCTGAAGTTTTGATATAAATTGCAGTTTGATTCTCAAAGTCCAAAAAGTCTCTCAACTGCACTTTACCCACTTGCTGTTCTTGTCCATAAGTAGAAAAAGAAGCCAAGGGTAAATTTGCTTGTTGAAGTTGATCGCTTAGAAGTAAAGAGCAATTGTTTTTGAGCCAAAGTTGGTTGTTTTCTTGAAAATCAGGTGGGAGTAATACTTCCACCTGAGCCTCTAAACAGGCTAATAGCGTGCAAGCAAAAGCACTAGCATCATTAAACCAAAGGGCAACGCAAGTATGCTGTTCTTGCGTTAATTGTTGAGATATTTGTTTTGCTTTATTAGCAAAGTCTTGTTTACTCCAACTGGGAGCAAGAGTAATAAGCTCGGAATATGGAAGATTCATATATTATTGTTTAAGAATACGTCGTCTTACTAGCCATTCTCCAAGAAAAAGGAGACCCATTAAGAGGTAAGAAATAATTCCTGAATATAAAGCCCAAAAGAACCAATATTTTTGCCAAATACAAAAAGTAATGACAAGAATGTTAAGGATAAAGAAACCACACCAAACTTGAGTAACTCTCCGTGTATAAATTACTCCTTGTGGAGTAAGATTAGGATCTTGGATTCTTGCCAATCTTTCAACAAAAGACTGAGAACTAAATAAGCTACTTGTAAAGACTATTAGCATAAAGCCACTGACAATAGCTGGATACCAAGTCATGAGTTCCAAAACTTGTCCTCCGAGCAAGGTTAGGAGTAAAGCTCCAAGAAAAAAAGCAAAGTAACGGAAGTAACCTTGACTCAGTGGAGCTTTAATTAACCATAGGCTTGCAAGAATAATGCTAAGGACTATTTTATAGTTAGGAGCGAAAAACCAAAAAATGGGATAACAAACACTAGTAAGAAAGAGCAAAAGGTTAAGAACTTTTCTAAAAACATTCATATTTAGTAAATAAAACAACCTTTGCAACAAACTTCATGATTACTCAAGAGGGTAAAGGCAAGCTGCTTTTTATTGTCATTCCATTTTATTTTTAATTCTAAATGGGTATGAGGACGAATTGCTTTGGTAAATTTAAGGTTGTGAATATGCCTAATTACCGGTAAATGAGGATAGATTTGTTTTACTTTTTCTTTGACCCAACGTAATTGTACGACCCCAGGAACTAAAGGGTAATTATGGAAATGATTTTTAAAGTAAAAAAGATCTACAGGAACCATACCTTGCCAAATGTGTTCGCCATTGATCTCTTGATAATCATGATATAGCGGATCTTTAAGAGGTTGTTGTAAACGCTGTTCTCCTAAAGTAGCATTGGCTTCTGGAGGTAATTGAGTTTCAAAGATAAAGTCTGTTGCTTCACAATGTTCTTGTAATTTAGCTACCAAAGCTGAGCGTCCTTGCTGAGTATAAATTTCAACTCCGGCTGGAGTTAAAGCTAACCAAGCAATGAGTTGTTGCTTAAAAGGGAACAAAATCACTTGTTTTACCCATGGTAAAGCATGAAGATCTTTGTCAAGGGTATTTTGTTCACTTGAAGTTAAATTCGAGATATTCATCCTTGCCTTAACCTAAGCTTGAGGGGTTTCTTGGCTAACCTTTTGCACGGCTGCAATTACATCTCTTACCGTTCTCACATTACGAAAATCTTCGGCATTAAGTTTATAGCCTGTATTACGTTTAATGTAATCAATAAGGTCGATAGCATCAATACTGTCGATATCTAAGTCTTCATAGAGATTAGTATCAAGAGTAATACTATCTTTATCGATTTCAAATAGGTTTACTAAAGCATTAGTTAAAATATCTTGGATTTCTTGTTCTGTCATAAGGAAAATTATTTTACTGCAAGTTGTGATTGAATAAAGTTAGTTAGAGTATTTACATTACGAAAATGTTGGTTGAGATTAGTTTGTTCTGCATTAAAGGTAAAACCAAATTTCTTTTGTAATTCTAATCCTAATTCTAGAGCGTCTACTGAATCTAAACCTAAACCTTCTTCCGAAAAAAGTTCTAAGTCATTATCTATGTCTTCAATAGTTAGATCTTCTAAAGCTAAGCTATCGATCATAATTTGTTTAATTTGCGTAGCTATATCCATATTCATTCCTTTGTCATGTTATTAAAGTATTCTTCTAATTCTTGATTAAGAATTCTTGTAGCTATAGGTTTAGGTTTTGCTTGAAGATAATCTTGAGGATCTATATCTTCTCCGACAAAAATTTCATATCTCATCGTTTGGCGTGGGATTTTATACCATGGCTGTCCTTTTTTTAGTCCTTTAGGAGTCATTTTAATTACCACGGGAGTAATGACTTTCGCACTACGTAAACCTATGCTAACTGCTCCTCGATGAAACTTAATTTCTCCATCCCATCCGGTTCTTGTTCCTTCAGGAAAAATCAAGAGGGCTTGTTCTTTTAGGGTTTGGTCACAAAGCTCTAATAATTCTTCGGACTCAGTATTGGGAATAAAACCACAAGCTTTAATTGCCGCTTTAGTGCTAGGTTTTTTGAGGAGATCTTTTTTTACAATGCAGTTAAGGTTATTTGCTTGAGAAAAAATTAACACTACATCTAGTAAACTTGGGTGATTTGCTAAAATCAGTTGCCCAGGACGTCCGAGCTTATCAAAGCCGTGATATTTCACCTCAATAATTTTTCCCCAAGAGATATACTTCACAAAAACTCGCCAAATAAAAGCAACGATTTTACGAGCTTGGAGTTGAGAGTTTAAACTAGCATGAGGATATTTACGAGCATAAGGATAGAGAACTAAATTTAAAATGGTTCCCACAAAAGCAAAAATCAAAAACGCTGAACCTATTAAGAGGAGGGCGATAAAACTTCTCATGCTTTAGTCCAAATCCAAGTACCTTTGTTTGCTCGACTTTGCCATTGTTTGAGGTTTAAATACTGAGCTTTAACAAATTGTAAGTTATTATCAAAAAATATCTCTGAGGTGCAATTATCACCTACTAGAGTTAAGTTGTATGATGAACCTTGGGTAATAACCAAAGTTAAGGCATAACTAAAAATTGGTCTATGAGTTATATGTTTAAGTTCTTGATATTGGCTATCTATTTCACTTTCGCTAAGAATCACGAGGACTTTGTTAAATCCTTCGTTTAATAGACAATAGGCCTCTAGTAGAGAGACCTCTAAATTATCAAAAGTAGAGGAGATTGCTGTAGTTTCATTGGTAATATTACGAATAATCGACCAGTTACCAACAATAGCATTATGTACTGAGAGACTAAAAGAAGTTGGAGAGATCATACCTGTATTTAAAAAATCTTGGTAAAGCTTAAAAGAACGATTAACTTCTCCATTAACCGAAGCGTAAACTATAGGGAGATTTTCTTCTTTAGATGTGAGATTCCAAGCAGAGGCAAAAATTAAACGAGCATTTTCACTTAAACGTCGACGTTCTTTGAGATTAAGAAATTCAAGTTTAGGTTTTTGTACTTCTCTATTTTTTACATTTTCTAACCAGTAAGGAAGATCTTGTTCCCAATCTTGAGAAGTTAACTCTTTACTTGTGGTTAGTTGCCACTGATCTATATTAAAGTTGAGAGAGCAAATTTTATTCATGCGTTGAGTACAGTAAATTTAGCTGACCTTAAAAGGAGCAGAGATAAAATAAAGAGCTAAATAAGATAAAAATAAAAAGAGAATTAGTTATGCTCGGAGAGCATGGATTGAAAGGAGTTCTGTGTGCAAGATTGGCATTTTTAACGGAGAGAGGGTAGTTGCCAAACTACAAGAGATGTTAAAAATGGTTAATAAGGAGAAAGTCTTGTTAAGAAATGAGTGTAAAGTTATTTACAATAATCGAGTATCATAAATTAAAGAGCTTAAGAAAATCATCCTTGAATACAAACTGGCACATAGAATATATTTTTTAGACTTTTTGCCAAAAAGTCATAAAAAATGAAGAATAAATTTTGAGTTAAAATTTAGAGAGACCTTGGTTTTAGACCCCCAAATTCATCTTTGATTATATCATATGAAAGACCCTTTATAGGGTTATCTTGGGAAAATCCTTGGAAAATTTAAAAAATCTTAAATAAGAGATGATAATTATCTTGATATAACTTAAAAAATTGTGAATATTTAGACGATTTTAGTGGGATTTGAGGTGCTTAAATCCTGATAGAAAAAGAGTCAAAGGAAAGAAGAATTTATGACTATTTTAGTAGGTTATAGAGGAGGTTTTTTGGTAGGAAAGTGAATAATGGAAAAGGTAGAAGAGGAAGTTGTACCAAAGTACTCAAGGAAGAGAAAAAGTTTGGTGACTTTATGAGAAAAGCCACCAATGATATATTTAACTTTTTTAAAGATAGATAAAAGAGATAAAAGAGGTAAAGATTCAAATAGAGCTAATAAAGAGAATATATCTTTTATTTTAAACCGTTTAAACTATAAAGCACTGCTCGAGCAATGTGCCATGCTAAAACAGGTGGTACTGCATTACCTATAGCTTTATAAGCCGAAGAGGCACTAGCTGGAAACACAAAATTATCCGGAAAAGATTGCAATCTTGCACATTCTCTTACACTTAATCTACGCCAACCTTGCATATCGTTAACATCTTCTAAAGTAGTACGATAATGAGCTTCAATGTTTCCATGGTGTTCGGCTCTAATTGTAGGTGCTGGGCGATCAGCTAAGATTTTGCAATTACCTTGCATCTTTTTTCCTGGATAAAACTTAGCTTTAGAAATATCACGAATGGTGTGATTAGAAATTTTTCCGGTATTAACCTGAAGCCATAAATCATCTATAGCTTCTTTAGCACTAATCCACTTAGGAGTTGTTTCTCCTTGTTCACTAAATAATTGTTGGGGATAATAGATTTGTCCTTGTAAGTCTTTACGTATCCCTATAATAATCACTCTTTTCCGTATTTGCGGAACGCCAAAATCGGCTGCATTAAGTACTTGATATTCTACTTGATAACCAGCAGCTCTAAACTCTTCAAGAATTACTTCAAGAGCCGAGATATTTCCCTCTGCTCCTTGCTGGGTTTTCTTAGAGTTTCTAATCCCATCTACATTTTCGGCAACAAACATTTTGGGACGATAGTGAGAAACTACTTTAAGCATTTGTTTATAAAGTTGCCCTCGTTCATCACTTAGTCCTTTTCTTTTCCCTGAATAACTAAAACTTTGACAAGGAAATCCTCCTAACACTACATCTATTTGTTCTTGCGGTAAGTCCTGTTCTAGATCTAAATCAACAATACTTTTGCGAGTTACTTGATGGTTAAAGTTGCTTTCATAGATATCACAAGCTTGTTTAAAAATATCATTCGCAAATTTAATTTCAAAAGGATTTTTCGTAAACTCCGTCCCTAAAAACTCAAACCCGCCCACAAAACCTAGATCCAAACCTCCAAGACCGGAAAATAAACTTACAACTTGATATTTTTGTTTAGGAGAAGAGGAGATTGTTTTATCAAAAGAATTAATAACTTTAGCAACCATAAGATCATAAATATAAATAAATAGTAATCGAATTATACTAAACAAAGGCAAAGAGCCAAGATAAAAAATTAGGTAACCCCTATTTTATATCAGTAATCTGCTCATTTGTTATTCTTAGCATTCTTTTCTTGTGATAGACCCATTAGATTTTAGTTTTTCTAGATTTGTTATTTAGTGAGTTTTTTTGTAACTTAAAATCATGAAAAACAGAATAAATATTCTACACGTTAACTAGATGCTCACTTAGATAGTAAGTAAGAAAAGTTAAGAAAATTAGAGCTTAAAAAGCTTAAGGATTAAGTTTTTTACAAAAATTGTTATATTTTGTTTCTTTTCAAGAAATTAACTTAAAAATTTAGTATAATTTTAAGAGAAGAAGCAAAAAAGTTTTCTAAATTTCAAAGAGTAAAACTAAATCTATCTCTTTTCTCTAAAATTCACAAATAGGTGTATTTGGTTGAGAAGGTCAATACTCTAATTGAAAATAAAACCATTAGCTTTCTTCATTATTCAAGATCAACTCCTTCTAAGGTGGTGAAGATGAAATTACTTCAATTAGCTTTGCATTTAAGTAAAAAAATTCCGCTAAAACAAGATTGGATGTTTTATTTGGCCACTACTTCTTTAAACTTAAATTCGAACCTTACTATAGATCTTGAAACTTTAAATAAGCATTACCAAGAGGTAACAGCTTATAATCTTGAAGCTGATCCACAGCATCAAGAAAGTCATCGACAGGGAGTAGCATTTTGCTATGAGTATTTAGAAAAAATCCTGCAAACTCAAGGCACTATTGAACTAAAAAGCTATCAATTACACAATTTACGTAAAGAAGAAATTAGAGAAATTTTAGTTCTCTTCTCTTCAATTACGAGATATGTAGTTATTCCAAATGTCGACTTAGGGTTTATAGATACTGCACATTTACGAGACTTAAGTGACTTATTTAGTAAGTTACATTATTGTGATGTAAAATTTAAATATCAATTTGATGTAGGAACATGGGAAGTATCGCAAGTTGAAAATATGGATCGTCTTTTTGCTTACTGTAACATTAAAGTTGTAGGTTATGGGAAGTGGAATTTAGCGAGCTTAAAATCAGCAGTTGAAATGTTCAGAGATAATCGCCTCTTATGTGAAGCAATCAAATTGGATTTAAGACAAATTAATGGTAAAGCTTTACACAATATCTTCTTTAATTCCCGTTATTTACTTGACGGAAATTTAGAGCAGATTTTTGTAAATAGCAGGGGAACTCGTATTCTCCATGAATTACCCTCTATGCTTACTTACTATAATCAAGCAAGTGAGCCAAAAGTATTTAGTAATTTAAAACGTAATTATGCTTGGCTCGAAGAGCATATTAGAGCTAGAGTTTAGGACAAACCTTGTTGATCAGCTCTCTACTTAAACAAATAAGTATTAAACAAAATTAAACAAATAAATATCAAAATGACGGATATTTTATCTCCTCAGAGATAAGGTAACGTCATTTTCTTAGTTTATACCTTTAAATCAAAATAAAATTTCATGGGTTAAATTTGCTTAGCTTTGATTAAAGAAAACAACTTTTATTTGTTATAATTTTAGTTTGTTGCTTTAGTTGCCTAATTTGGAAATATAATTATGTTTGAAATTAATAATCGTAGATACCTAGGAAGTAAGTTTAAGCTTCTCAGCTTTATTCAAGAAATTGTAGATAAGCATTGTAAAAACTGCCAAACTTTTGTTGATCTTTTTGCGGGAACTGGAGTAGTCGCAAATAAATTTAATGCTGATTATCAGATCATGGTTAACGATATTTTAATGAGTAATCAGTACGCTTATTACACTTTCTTTGCCCAAGATCAAGTAGATCTTACCAAGCTTGAACAAATTATTGCTACTTATAATAATCTCCTAGCTAAAGATCTCGAACATAATTATTACAGTGAAAACTTTGGTGATACTTATCTTAAGTACCGACAATATGAAAATTGTAGGATTTATACGTGAAGATATAGAAACAAAGTTTGCTTCAAAGCTAATTAAGCAATGAGAAAAAGCAATCCTTATTACTTCTTTACTTTATGCAGTAGATAAGATTGCTAATACCGTAGGGCATTACGATGCTTTCCGTAAAAACGGAGAATTACAACGTCAATTAAAACTCGAACTCCCAAAACTAAACGACCAGTTTAATCAAGGAAACTTAATTACAGGTTTAGATGCTAATGAGTTTGTGACTAAGTATGAAGGAGATATAGTTTATATAGATCCTCCTTATAACTCACGTCAGTATAGTGATGCTTATCATTTTCTTGAAAATCTTGCTCAGCACCAAAAACCTGAAGTTAAAGGAGTGGCAAGAAAAATGGATCGCAGTAAGCTTAAGAGTTCTTATTGCACCAATAGAGCGGTAGCGACGTTTAGGGATTTAATTGGTAAAATCAAAGCTAAATATATTATTGTTTTTTACAATAACACAGGAACAAAAATTAACTCACGTTCTAATGCCAAGATCTCTGATCAGGAGATTTTAGAAATTTTACAAACAAGAGGACAAGTTTTTACCTATGAAAAAGCAATTAATGCTTTTACTACTGGTAAAACTAACGTTGAAGATCATAAAGAAAGATTATTTGTTTGTGAAGTTTATCCTGAAGTTAATAGTAAAACTCAGAACTTTCAAATTAAGAACTCTAAATCTAAACAATTTAAAGGCAGTAAATTGTTTAAAGACCGTAAACCTACTCTAGGATTAGGCTTAGTAGAGTTAGATCTAGAACAAGAAATTAATTCTGAAACTATTATTAAATCTCCACTTAACTATACCGGAGGCAAGTCAAAACTCTTACCACAACTTAAAGAAAAATTTCCTCAAGAGCTAGAAGTCTTTTATGATGTGTTTTCGGGAGGAGCTAATGTCGGAATTAACATTGAAGCAAAAAAGTTTATTGTATTGATAACAATACTAGACTAATTGAACTCTTACAGTTTTTACAAACGCAAAGCTACGAAGATCTAATTAAAGAGATAGAAAGTAAAATTATCGACTATGGCTTTAGTGATACCCATACGCATGGTTATGAGTATTACCATTGTCAAAGTAGCAATGGGGTTGGAAGTTATAATAAGAAAGCGTTTCAATGTTTAAAACAAGATTATAATCAGCATCCTGAACCATTATTGTTTTTACTTTTAATTATTTTTGGTTTTAATAATCAAATTCGTTTTAATCGTAAAGGAGAGTTTAATATTCCTGTAGGTAAACGAGATTTTAATGCGAGTTTAAGAAGAAAACTGCAATTGTTTTGCCATAGATTAAAAAACAAAAATCCGGTATTATGTAGCAAATGCACAAAGACCATTCCATAAAATTTTGTTAAAGTTCTTATTAGTTTAATTTAACAATAAGGACTTTATTATTATGGCACAAAAGCTCAACAAAAACGAGTTAATAGCAAGTTTAATCAAGATACAAAAAAAGCAAGAAATCATTGTGGAGCAAATGAATGTTTTAAGCAAGGAAATAGATAGTTTACTTTCTTATTTCATCCCTAATGATAACGACAAAACAGCTAAAACCTCTCGCCTGATTACTTCAAGATTAATAGCACAAGTTTTACGACAACATGAATATTGGATGATGTGTGGAGAAATTGCGGAAAAGGTGCTTAATTTGCAAGGACAGTCTATTTTTGTAGATGTGGGAGATAAGCACTATCAAGCCACAAAACGAATTTTATCTAGGCTTAAAAAAACAAGGGGTAGTTCAGCATTGCGGTAGGGATTTTTGGCGATTAAATAAACTTCATACTTAGTTTTTCCACTACCAATATACAGTCTTAACATCTATTTGAGTGCGAGTAATAATTCCATCTTTATGGAATTTATTAAGTTGTTTACGAATAGAATCGAAGTGCTTTGGCGAGGGAGTATCTTCATTATTCTCTATGGCAAAAATGCGTATTGTGAGTTCAGCGATGGTAAAATACTGTTGAGGATTATTTTTCATAATCGATAAAAGATATTTTCTGACTTTCCCTTTAAATAATCGGTATTTTCTGCGATAGATAAAATTAGTGGTATTGTAATTGATTAATGTTTCGTTTTGTTTCCATAATATCAATTGTTTGTTGTAAAACACTAATTTTTTGGTCTATTTCGCTAAGATGTTGCAATACTTGCTTACGTTCAAATTTAAGCTCTTTAATGCGTTTTTCAAGATTATAAGCCATTGTTTTATCCTATTGCCATACGATTTCTTGTGGTATGTGTTTACGTTGCCAATAACCGCACCATTCGTTATTTTCATTTGTGGTAAATAAGCATTTTTCTAATATATCTTTAAATTGCCAACCGTTGGCTTCTCGTCTGTTATCTTCACGATAGGCGGCTTCATTAGCATAGCTTAATAAATAAAGGTTGCTTATTTTGTGCATTTGACCGAAATACATGCGTTTAAAACGGCTAAAATAGCTTTCAGCTTGATTGTTAGTTACTCCATCAAAGCCGCAATATTCTTCTTTATGATTTACGGTGCAAAGTTGATAAAATGGCATTAGAACTTCATAAGCACGATTTTCATCTGTATTAATTTTAGTTTTTTCTTGAATAAACTTTTGAGCAAACTTTTTCACAACGTTTGCTGTTTCAGCGTAAGTCACTAATACTTGTGTATGTTTGCCCCTTTCTTATGTACCGATTTTTCTTCTGGTGTATAATGTTCACGAGCAACGATAATGCAACGCTTGTGAGGGTTTTGATTTTCTTTCAAGCGATAATCAATGCGGTCAGCTTTTTTATTAGCTTTACGTGGAGCAGGGTGGACGTAAGTACCGTCTATATCTACTTCCCCTTGTAATACTCTTAATTCTCGTTGTTCTAATAAGGCTTTGCGTAATTTATTGGCAAGTACATAAGTGGTTTTATATTGCACACATAAATCACGTGATAGTTGTAAAGCTGAGATACCTTTAACTGCATTAACAAATAACACTATTGCTAATAAATAGGTTTGTATAGACAATTTGTGATGAGCAAAAATTGTTCCTGAGGTAGGACTAAAGGTATGGCGACAATGTTTACAACGAAATTGCTTACGAGTAGCGATAAAATAGGCTTGATGAACACAACCGCATTGAGGACAAGTGACGATAGTATGGCTTCCCCATCTTATTTCACAAAGTAAATTAAATGCTTGTTCATCCGTCAAGCTCACTACTTGACGAATAGAAAGCGTTTTTGCTTTGGATGAAAGTAAAAAGTGTTGAGTCATAGTTGCAGTTTAATCCTAATCAAATTAAAATATGAATATATTTTCACATTTTGTATGAATGATATATCATAAAAATATACTTTTGACAATAGGAATATGAAATAATGTGCATATCTGAGCGTTTAAAGCAGGTGTTAGAAGTTAAGAATATGACTGTTACTGAATTTTCTAACGTGACTGGAATTTCTTATCGTTCAGCAATGAATTACTTAAATGAAGGAAGAGATCCAAATGTGGATGCTTTAATAAAGATTCATAAAGGACTTGCTGTAAGTATAACTTGGTTGCTCACTGGAAATGGACTTATGTTTCAGACAGCAACGCTAGAAAGTTCGATTTCAGAGCAAGAAAAAAAATTGATTACAGACTATCGTTTGATGCCTGAAAAATTAAAAGATGCTTTTTCAATTTCTTTTAAAGAAATTTCAGAAAAACAATAAATATTATTTTATATTTAATCAAAAAGGATAAAAATGAGCCAACAATTTATATCTTCTGAAATAGTAGAATCAAGAGAAGGTTATATTTTAGATTATATTTCTAACGTCTATATTAAAAACACACCTGAAGAAACTCAGGCTACCCAACCATTTTCTCAAATTCTAGTAAATGATTATAATTATGAGAAATCTCAAATTATTACCAGACCTCAATTTTTTGTAAAAAAATCCCCATCAGATACTAGTGGTAGCTTCCCCATTGATATTGCAGTCTTTAAAACACCAGAAAAAAAGGAAAATGAGCTTTATATTATAGTTGAATGTAAACAATCTATGATAAAGGAAGGGATATCCCAGCTAAAAGACTATTTGACTCTGTCATCTGCTGAATTAGGTGTTTGGTATAATGGAAAAGATACCCCTGTTTATTTGCAAAAAATAATAACTGAAAATGGATTAGTATTTAAACAGATTCCTAATATACCTAAAAGAGGAGAAAGATTAGAAGATATTGGGTTATATAAAAGAAAAGATTTAATTGTTCCGCATAATTTAAAAGCTATTTTTAATTCATTACGTAATCATTTAGCTGGTAATGCTATTGGAACAACTAGAGATGAAGAATTAGCAAAACAATTAATTAATATTATATTTACAAAAATTTATGATGAAAAATTTACTCCTCCCAATGAAGTTGTTAAATTT
>NZ_NRJF01000054.1 GCF_003585965.1 Psittacicella gerlachiana
AAAGAAAAATTTAAATAAAAAAAATATTTAGCTTTCTTGCTTTAAAACTTTCTTGGAGTCTACTATAATAAAATTAGAACAGAGAAGAATTAGCGAAGAAAAAGCTAAGATTTATCCATACAACAGAAAAGTACTGCTAAAGTAAGATCGAGAAGATCTCATGAGAGTACGTGAATAATCCTATATATGAGTAAGATGATGCAAAGAACATTTTTAGGAATTCTAGGGATGGGGGTAACAACTCTAGCCTTAGCCGTTCCTCAATTACAACAAGAGCAAGTGCAAGAGTTGCTTTTAAAACCAAGAAATCCTTGTCAAAGCTTAACTGCAACTGCAGGTGATAGTACTAATGTGATTCAAAGTGCTTTAACAGCTTGTGCTGGTAAAGGTGCGGTAGTTTTAGAGACGGGAGCTTTTAAGGTACAAAATTTAACTCTCCCTGCAGAGACAGTGCTCTATATTAATCGTGGAGCTTCTCTTGAACGTTTAAATCCTCAAGTAAATGAAGTGCAACAAGCCTTAGCTACAAGAGCGAATCAAGGCTTTTTAGTCGTGACTGGGGACAAGGTAGCAATTGTTGGCGGAGGTAAGATCTCGGGTAATTTACAAGCACAAGTCAACTATACCTTTAGTGATAAAAAGCAAGCTGAAAAAGCCCAAAAAGCTCAAGAAAAAGCTCAAAAAGAACAAGAAAAAATTAGCAAAGATTTAATTAGCTCGCCACAAGTTTTAGAGTTACCAGCACTCATTAGAGCTGATAAAGTTAATAATCTTGTTATTGCGGGAATTAGCCTCGTAAATTACCTAGGTAATGCCCTATATGTGGCACAAGCGGACAATGTCCAAGTTTATCATGTAAAAGTTTATGAAAACCAAGCTTTTGCTAATGGCGTGGTGTTAGATGGGGTAAGTAATGCGGTATTACATACCAATTATCTCTTAACTACAGGGGCGCAGGTATTACTGAGTGCAAGTAAAGCTCAAGCAAGTCGTCTTTGCTTTGAAAGTAACTATTTATATTCTGGTTTTGGTTTTATGTTAGGCTTAAATCTCACGCATGGATTACAAGATTTAAGAGTAGATGGCTTAGTGGTAAACCAAGCGGAAAATGGTATAGCTTTGTTAACCAACAATAAGTTTGGGGGACAAGTAGCTCAGGTAGATTTAAAAAATATCTATGTGTACCAAGCAAATCAACCATTACAACTAGATTTAAATTATGATAATTATCATAATGTAGGAACTAAGATTCCACAAGTTAAGGCGGTAAAAATTACTAACTTCTATGCTTTAGGAGGGGGTAAGGTTGAGTTTGTAGGTAATAGTGCTAGCAACCCATTAAAAGTTGAGTTAGAAAATATTCGCATTGCTAAAGTAAACTCTTGGCGTACTCAAGATGCTCAATTAAATTACTTAGATAATTCTCGTGGTGAAGCGAGCTTAACTCAAGTGAAAAGAGTAATTGAAGAGCAATTAAAACAATTCCCTCGTTATTTAACGAATTAGAGTGTAAGAAAAAGCTCAAGGATTAAATTTTGAGCGTATTTAGTACGAGAAATTAGTCCTTAAAGTATTTACTCCTTGAAACTAAAAAAGTCCTCTGCATGTTGCCGAGGACTTTTTTAATATTTATATAAATGTAATTGAGTTAGCTTTTATCATGTTATACGCCAAACTCTTGTGACTGAGTTAAGATAAACTCTTGGTTACGCTCGAGCATAGGTTGAATTACCTCTTGGAGGTAAGCTTCAACTTGTTGGGGAGCAAAACCTATATAATTGCTTGGATTAAGTAAGTCTTTAATTTCATGAGCGTTAATTGGTAAACGACCATCAGCAAGAATCGCTTCAATGAGTTTATTCTCTTGCCCTTCTTGTTTTACTAGTCGTGCTTGTTCCATTGAAAGTTCACGAATAATTTCATGTACTTCTTGGCGATCCATGCCTTTTTTTACACTATCCATAATAATGTCTTCAGTAGCCATAAATGGAAGTTCACGCATTACATTACGCGTAATCATTTTTTCATAGACTACAATACCTTCAGCAATGTTTTGAAGTACTAGTAAAATAGCATCTATAGCTAAGAAAGCTTGAGGGTAAGAAAGACGTTTATTCGCTGAGTCATCTAAAGTACGTTCAAACCATTGAGTTGAGTGTACAAGATGCCCATTCATCTCTAAACTTAAGACAAATTTTGCTAAAGCCGAAATACGCTCACAACGCATAGGATTACGTTTGTAAGCCATAGCTGAAGAGCCGATTTGTTTTTTTGCAAAAGGTTCTTCGAGTTCTTTAAGGTGTTGTAAGAGGCGGAAGTCATTAGTAAATTTATGTGCCGAACTTGCAAGATTAGCTAGTGTTTGTAGTACGAGGCTATCTTGTTTACGGTCATAGGTTTGTCCCGAAACTTCTTGACGGTGTTTAAAGCCTGCACGTTCAGTTACCATTTTATCGAGAGCAACTACTTTTTGGAAATCATTACCAAAAAGCTCTTTAAACGAAGCTGCCGTTCCTGTAGTTCCCTTAACGCCACGGAACTCAAGAGTCTCTAAGCGATGTTCCACTTCCGCAAGGTCAAACATAAAAGATTTTAACCAAAGAGTAGCACGTTTACCTACAGTTGTTAATTGGGCTGCCTGGAAATGGGTATATCCTAAAGTTGGTAAATCTTTATATTGCTCGGCAAATTTTGCGAGAGTAGCAATAAAAGTAACAAGACGCTGTTTCACTAAGAGTAGACCTTCTTTAATTTGTATAAGGTCAGTATTATCTCCTACATAAGCCGAAGTTACGCCTAAGTGAATAATTTTACGAGCAAGAGGGGCTACATCGCCATAAGCATGAACATGTGCCATTACATCATGTTTGAGTTGTAGTTCATAAGCATGAGCGGCGGCAAAGTCAATATTATAAATATTGTCTTTTAATTGTTGGATTTGAGCATCGCTAATAAAATCTAAACCTAATTCTTGCTCAGACTCGGCAAGGATTACCCAAAGTTTACGCCAAGTTGAAAACTTAAAGTTTGGAGAAAAAATATGCTTCATTTGTTCACTAGCATAGCGTGAACAAAGCGGATAATCATAGAAATTATGCGGGCTTTGAGCATCAAAACTTGAATAGTTAGTCATAAATTACTTTGCTTATAAAAAATAGAAGTTTAAAGCCCTAAAACGCACAGTTTTAGGGCTTGAGGATTAGAATTTTGCGCGGTAAATATTTTGGGTTCTTTCTGGTCCTACAGAAATCATTGAAACATTAACGCCAAGCGTTTTTTCAACAAATTCAATATATTTACGACAGTTTAATGGAAGATCTTGATAATCTTTGATTTTACTAATATCTTCTGTCCACCCTGGTAATTCTTCATAGATTACTTCTACAGGTTTAGATTTACGTAAGTTACCTGGGTAAGTATGATATACATGCCCATCAATTTTATAACCTACGGCAACTTTAATTGTTTCTAAACCTGTAAGTACATCAATTTTCGTGAGGACGATATCAGTTAAGCCATCGATAAGAGCTGCATATTTACCCATTACAAGATCTAACCAGCCAGTACGACGTGGACGACCGGTCGTAGCTCCAAATTCTCCTCCAACTTGACGAATTTGTTCACCTAGTTCATTATCCAATTCAGTTGGGAATGGACCTTCACCGACACGGGTAGTGTAAGCTTTCATTACCCCGACAATACGGTTAAGTTTATTAGGGGCAATACCTGCACCTACACAAACGCCTCCTGCAGTTGGTGAAGATGAAGTAACATAAGGATAGGTTCCAAAGTCGATGTCAAGCATAATTGCTTGGGCTCCTTCAAAGAGAACCTTTTTCCCAGCAGCTACGGCATCATTAATTTCTGCAACGCCATCAATAATACGTGGAGTAATTTTTTGTGCTAACTCCATGTATTCATTGTAGATGCTTTCAAACTCAAAGCGTTCAGGCCAGCCATAACGCTCGAGCATATCATTTTTCTCTTTAATATTCCATGCTAGTTTATCGGCAAAACGCTCTGGATCAAGCAGATCCCCAATGCGAATACCGTTACGAGAAATCTTATCGTTATAACATGGTCCAATACCACGTTGAGTCGTTCCAATTTTATTTTTTCCTAAAGATTCTTCTTTAGCTTTATCCACGGCAATATGGTAAGGGAAAATAATATGGGCACGTTCATCTAAATATAAATTATCTAGACTTTTGCCACGTTTTTCTAAAGCGTCAATTTCTTGTAATAACACTTTTAAGTCAACTACAAGACCAGCACCAATAATACATTTACCTTTACTATTGATAATACCTGACGGTAGTAGGTGGAGGATGAATTTTTCATCACCAACGATTACGGTATGCCCAGCGTTGTTTCCGCCTTGGAAACGTACAATGTAATCAGCAGTTGGGGAAAGTACGTCAATAATTTTTCCCTTTCCTTCATCACCAAATTGAGTCCCTACTACAACGAAAGTATTTAAATTAGACACAGAAATGCTCCAATGGATTTATTGTATTTTTAGTTATATGCGTAAGGTGACTGATAAAAATTAAATTTTTATGTTCCTTAGTCTATGCACATCTACTCATTTTATTATAATTTAACTTTAGTTACAGAAATATTTTATCGCAAAAAATTTAAGTTATTGAATAAAAAGTTAAAAACTCAGAGGTGAGGAGAAAATTTTATTTTGAGCGAATAAAAACAGGGTAAAATAAATTAAAAATTAAGTAAGTAGTTGATAATGAGTTTAATGTAATTTTATGGAAGAATCGAAAGCTAAACCCCAAGCCTCTGCATCCCAACCTAAAGTAGAGGCAAGAGGAGAGAATACAACTAGTCCTCAAACCTACCAAGTAGAGAGTGAGCAAGATTATGCCCAGCATCACTTACTCCCTCCAGAGCATACGCAAGTTGATCCTGAACAAGTTCTCGCTCATGTTGAAGAAGTACAACATGCAGGGGTACATCCCGATTCTGCAACTGCTTTAACTTTATTAGGACAAGGCTTATATCAACGGGAAGGGGTCTTACCTAAACTCCCTGAAACCGAAAGCGAATCTCCTCTAACCTCGGATGCAAGTGCAACAGCAAGCCTTACCATTCCTCCTAAACTGAGCTTGAGTTTTAAAGCCCAAAAGATTGCTTATGTTCCTGTATGGATGCTGGGGATTTTGGGAATGTTCATGTGGTTTACTTCTTTATCCACGGATATGTACTTATCAGCATTCCCCCAAATGCAACATGAGTTTCAGGCAGATGTCGAATATACCCTGACCGCATTTTTAATAGGCTTTGCTTGTGGACAGTTGTTTTGGGGTCCGGTAGCTGATCGTTTAGGGCGTAAAATTCCTTTACTCATAGGCATGGCTCTCTACACCCTTGGTTCTTATGGCTGTGCAGCTTCGACAAGTCTGGAACAGATGATTGTTTGGCGTTTAGTTCAAGCCTTAGGAGCTTGCACTGGACCTATGCTGGCACGGGCAATTGTGCGGGATGTATACAATAAAACTGATGCCGCTAAGGTAATGTCTTTGCTTATTTTTCTCATGGCCGCTGCTCCGCTGTTAGGACCGCTAATTGGAGCTTGGGTATTAAAATTTTATTCTTGGCAAGCAATTTTCTATATTCAAACTGGATTTAGTTTGTTTATTACATTTTGCGTGTTAATTATTCCTGAAACCCGTCCGGTGGAGTATATTGCCAATGCAAGATTTAAACTAGTCCTCAAAAACTATTGGCGTCTGATTACAGACTGGAACTTTATGCGTTATTGCCTAAGTATTTTCTTTTACTATATTGGCATCTATGCTTTTGTTACCGGATCTTCTTGGTTATACATTAGTTATTATCAACTAGCAAGTGAAGACTACGGCTTAATTTTTGCCTTAAATAATGTAGGGGTGATTGTCTTTTCTTTACTTAATCGTCGCTTTGTAGCCAAATATCAGGTTAACCATATTCTTACCATGGCGACAATTGTCGTATTAATTTCAAGTACTTGGTTTATGTTTAATGCGGGAACAGGATTTTTAGGCATTTGGGGCGTAATCATACCTTGTATGCTCTTTTTTGCCATGAATGGTTTAATTCCTGCTACCGGAACAGCTTTAGCTTTAGATCAAGTTCCACAAATTGCCGGTTCGGCAGCAGCCTTATTGGGCTTTTTACAATATAGTTCGGGGATAGTTACCTCTTATCTTTATGCCCAAGTAGCTCCTGGAGGTTCGGGTGGACCTGGAGTTATGGCAAGCTTTATGCTGGTAGGAGCTATTTTTAGTTTCTTGTGTGCTACAAGTTTTAGTCAAGTAGGTCGAGTTCTAAGAGTAACACGAATCTCTTATGCTCGTAAGCATCGTAAGTAATTAATAAAACCACTTAAAACCTCGGTTTAGGTGGTTTTTTTAATTTAATTTAGAGAAAAATTCCTTTATAATACAAAGAAACAAGTGTTTACTTAAGAGGAAGAAACTGCTTATGGATCAAATTTATCATACTCTCGCTCAGGAGGGTAAACCCGGAAGTCAAGCTTTATATCTTGAAGCTCGTTGTGCTTATTTACAAGCTCAGCTTGAGCCAAGTTATTTTAATGCTTTATTGATGATCCTGGATTTAAGTGGTCCTTATGTAAGCCAAGAGTTAACTTCCTCAGTAAACTTGCAACCTGGACAAAATGATCAGGATACTTTATTTGCTACGTTTCTTTTTAGTTTGCTCAAGTATGAACACTTAAAAAGTAACACTTCTTTAAAACTGTCGTTTTTAGAGCAAGTAACCCAGTTATGGCAAAAATATTATCAGCAAGGGCAATTAGTTGGAGTCTATTTACAAGGACTAGCTTCTTTATATCCTGAAGGCTTACCTTTTTCACGAAGCTTGACTCAAGAAGTGAGCTTTGCGCAAACCCCAAGTGTAGACTATTTAAGAGCTAATAGTGCGACTGTCCAAGAACTAGCTTTTGATTTTGTGACCTTGCGAGTTTTAGTTGCAAACTATATTAGTGCGGGATTGCAAGCTATAAAAACTAGTGACTATGCTCAAGGAGTTAGAGACTTTTTTACTTATCCTCTAGCAGATAATTTGCTTGAACGTCAATTACAAGGGCAACCTTTAGTACTAAATCTTGCTTATGCTCTGGTGACCCAAATTTGTCAGCGTCTGCTTGTTTATTATCCACAAAAGCTTGTAGAAGACAGGGTAGAGGCGGAATTTTTACTTAGTCAAACAAGCCTATGGGGAATCTACCAAGATCAAGAGGGAGAACAACTTTTTGCTTTAGCAACCGAGAGATTACAACCTGCTCTTAATCAATGTTTTCCTCTGAGTGAACAAGATACTTTTGTGAGCTTTTATTTTAAGAATCTTCGCCTCCATTTAGCCTTGGGGCAACAACAAGCTCAATCTTCTTTAGCTCTATGGGGACAACTCGAGAGATGGCAGGCTTTCTTGGCTCAGCAAGAGTTCTTTTGTCAAACTCTTCAGTCGAGTGAGCGTTTAGAACTAGTGGCAGTAAAACATGCTCTACCTGAGTTTGTCTCAGCAAAAACTAAAAGATTAAAGTTTTTTGTTTATCAGCAAGAGCAACAATTAATTAGTCTCTCTCAGCCTTATGCTCAGGAAACGCAAATTTTGCAGTATTTTATTGCCAAGTATAAAACTGAACCGCAAGAGTTTGAAAGCAAGGATTTACTGCATGCCCTTGTATCTCCAAATAAAAATTTAACTCAAGTAAAAGAGCAAGTCTTAGTAGCTTTAGCGAGATTTCTTAACGCTTATGAGCAAAGAGCAAGTCAAATTAATAATCAAGACTTAAGTAGTATTGTTGCCGTAGAGCAAGGTCTAAGTGTGCTGATTGGAGGACCTGGTACGGGAAAAACTACCACTGCTTATCGCATGCTCTTTTTTAGTTTAGGTTTAGAAATTCTAAAGCGAGCTTCACTAAATTTAGATTTACTTAAAGTATATTTACTTGCTCCTACCGGAAAAGCAGCTACCCATTTAGGTAATTCGATTAAAAATCGTAAATTTAAATTAAGCGGACAAACTTTAGCTCAAGATTGGGAATTATACTTAGCTGGTAAACTCGAACATGCGACATTACAGCAAGAGTTTGATTTACTTTTTAAGACTTTGAGTCAAGAATTGCCAGCTTTTAGTCTAGGGCAATGGCAACAGTGGTTTGCCATTATCGTTACTTCCTTAAAACTAGCCCAAGAACAAACCTTACATAGTGCCTTAGGGATTACTCCGCTTAAGGTTGAAGGACAATATGGAGAGACTAAGCTCGAAGCTGATATAGTGATTTGCGATGAAGTAGGCATGATTAATTTGCAAAACTTTTCAGTATTCCTTGCTTCTTTAGCTTTAAGAACCAAACTGATTTTACTTGGAGATAAAAACCAGTTACCGGCAATTGGGGAGGGAGAGATTTTAGCGAGTCTTTCTTATCAGTTAGAAAAGTTTCAACAAACTCAGCCTGTAACCTCTCCTCAAGGTTTACGTTGCTATACCTCGCAAGTTAAGGGAGAGAGAGCTTTTGCTTCTATCTATGGTCAAGCTCTTCCTCAGTTTGTCTATGCAAAAGCAACCTTTACAGATTTAGTCCATGAGTTAACCCAATCATATCGTTATGATCCTACAAGCTTAATTGCTAGTTATGCCGAGTACATAAATCAAGGAGGAACTCAAGCTCAAGCTTTAACTCATGTGGAGTTTTTAACTCAAGAATTAGTAGCTCAAAAGCAGGGGGTAAGTCTTGTAGCTTACGAAGAAGTCTTTCTTGCTTGGCTCAAGGATTTAACCTCTTGGGGGAAAAAGCAAGTTTTAGTTAAAGGAAAAGCAAATCTAAACTTTTATTCCCAACTGGTAAAACAACCTCAAATCTACTCCCGAGCTCTTAGCAATAACTTTAAAAAGCGTTTAGAACAAACTCTCGAGCTCGAGGATTTAAAGCAACTCAAATTAACGCCACAACTCCTAAGTCCTAAATTGAGAGAAAAATTACAAATTTTTCAACAGACGCCATATGAGGTGGCTACAGTTTATGAGTTCTTTGTGTTACATTTACTGTTAAGTAAAGCTTATCAAGTATTTGCTCCATTAGAGCAATTGCAACAAGCTTATGCTCAACAAGCAAGTGATACAATTCTAGAACAGGCTTTTGCCCTGATTAAAGAAAATCGTTTTTTATCACCATTACGTGAAGGAATTTTAGGGGTAGATAACCTCAATGAATTAATGCGCGAGCAGTATTTTATGGCAGATAGCTTTTATCCGCTCGTAGTTACTGCGAACCAAAAAGAATATCAAATCGCCAACGGGGATTTAGGTTTAGTGGTAAAAACTGCAAGTGGAGAGTATAGAGTGTACTTTCCTCAACGAGAAGCTTCAGGAGACTATAAACAAGTTCCTTTATCTTTTATTAAGCAGTATGAGTATGCTTTCTTTACCACTATTCACAAAGCCCAAGGGGATGAGTTTACTCATACCTATGTGGTATTGCCTTTAGATTTAAATGACTTTGCTCTCTCCAAAAGTATGTTATATACCGCAATTACGAGAGCTAAGACTAATTTACGAATTTTTGCTCCAAGTGCCTATTACTTGGCAAATGATTTTAAGCAAAATCAAAGAGTAAGTTCTTTACTCTACTCTTGGGATCAATATTTAATTTAAGCAGAGATGAGCTACGGTAATTATGTCGAGATCTAAATTTAAGAAAACCAATCCAGTCTATGCGGAGGCAATAACTCTCGAAGAGCTTGAAGAACTCAAGCTTGCTTTTGAAGAGTCTGCTGATGCTGCTTATGAGCAGGTACATGAACACCGTCGTTCTTACGAACCTTTAGATATTGAAAATCAGGTTTTTATTAGTAAAATGCTCGCTCCTAAACGCAAGCATCAATTTAATAAAGCAAAAGAAGACTTAAAAATCGGGGTGATTTTTGGTAAATTCTATCCTCTGCACCAAGGACATCTCTATATGATTGACCGTGCAAGGATTGAATGTGATTACTTGTATATTTTTGTCTGCTCAGATGAAAAGCGTGACGAAAAGTTATTTTGGGACTCTTCGATTCCTGTGCAACCGACTCGAGAAGTAAGGACTTCTTGGGTGCAAAGAGCAACCGCAGATTATGATAATGTGGAAGTCTATAATTTGCGTGAAGATAATATTCCTTCTTATCCTAATGGTTGGTTTGAATGGGCACGAGTAGTACAGTTTCATTTAGAGCAACTAGAATTTAAGCCACAATATGTTTATACCTCTGAGCCTCAAGATGCCAAAAACTATAAGTATTATCTTGATTTAGAAGCCGTATTAGTTGATCCCGCTCGAGATTATGTACCTATTTCGGGAACAGAATGTCGTCGCCATATTTTTACCAATTTTGCTTATTTACCTGATGTGGTAAAAGCAGATGTGGTCTTAAATATTAATCTCGATCTTGATGATCTCTTGAGCTTTTATGGGATAGATAAAACTAAACGTTCTCCCGAACTCGAACGTATCGGGATGCGTTTACGCCATATGTGTCGTAACTATGGATTTAATTTTTGTACCCCGATTTTAGATAATTTTAGTGCGGGAGCTGAGCAAAATATCCAGTTTTCTTTTGCTAATAATAGTCCGGTAACTCTTACGTGGGGTAATCCAGGTTCATTACCAGGAACCAAACAAGGGCAAGTAGTCCACGAATTAATTAAAAATTCTGAGTATGAGTTTGATCAACAAACTTCAGAGCAAGAAAAAGCTCAAAGCTTATTACAAACTATTGCCAATGAAAATCCAGAATTTGCCTCAAATATCGAGATTAATCAAGATATCTTTGCGTGGTTTAATCATACCATTGGCTTAGATGAGCGTTTACTTACGGCGAATGCTTTTAATCACTACACAGTAAGAATTTTTAGTTTACAAGATCGGAGTATTTATCAGGCCGTAGATGCAGCAACTCGAGAAAAGAATTATCTCTATGCCCAAGAGCATGATTTACCCTTTGATCAAGAATTAGGGGTATATTTTCCTAAAGTAACCAGTTGGAGTTTAATTCGTAAATTAGTACAAGCCCAAAATAATGAGTTTTATGTTGCTTGTGCTTTACATAATAAATTCCGTTATGTTGAGCATCTTGCTCCGCTTTATTTAGGAGTGACTAATTATGCTGCTCTGTGGCATCAAGAACTCAATTACTTACCTACAGGCTTAAACTTTAAGTTATCTCCAGGGATTAGTTACAAAGTTGGGGTGGCTAAGCTTGATGATTTAGAGTTTGCAGTAGTTACTGTAGTGAGAACTCTAATTTCGCGTTTACAAGAAAGCTTACCGCATCCTTATGATCCAATGATTCTTACTCGTCCTTCAGAACAAAGAATGCGTCGACTTTATTATTGCATTAAGAAATTAGAAAAGCTCACAGCTGCTAATGACGCAAGGAAGTTACAAGAGCTTGAAACTCTAGCCGAACAAACTGAAGCTACAGCTCAGGCTGCCACTAAATCGATAAAAGGGCAAGACTTAACTGCAGCGACAACTGAGCAAGAGCAAACTCAGGCTGAACAAGCAGCTAAAGCAGATGCTGAAGAACAAGAACGTTTTGCTAAGTATGCTAATATCAGTGGGAAGTATAAATATGAGCGTCAAGTTCAAGCTCAGATTGATGATTTAGAAAGAGAAATCCAAGAATATATTCAAGAGCGTGAGCTTACGGGGATTCATTTTTTATATCATCGTCAAAATCCTACAGATGCGGTTGCTGAAAAAACTTATATTTTTAATCGCAATCAAGAAGATGATGTAATTCGTTCAAATCAGGCGATTAGATATCTCACCGAGACTTATATTAACTGGGTAGACTTATATAGTTTTAAACTCCCAGGCTTTGGTTATATTACCCCACAAGCAGAAACTATTCCTACGTTAGCTCAAAGAGTGGGACACAAGCCTCGTGAGCCACGTTTAGCCGATAAGTGGTTAAAATAAACAAATGAGCAAAAGTAGGCTAATTTAACAAAATAAATCTTTTTTAATCTAGGAGCTTTGGTAGATTCCAAGAGCTCCTTTTTTTATTTTCGAGAATTATTTTGATAAAATAGAAGCAAAAACTTAGAGAAACTACCGATGTTAGATTTATTAAACGAAGAAGAACAAGCCCAATACGAGTTTATTCAAAGTCGTATTGAACGCATGAAAGAAGAACGCCAATCGCTAATAGAACAAGCTCAATTACGTAAACTAAGTGAGTTTACTGCTCTCAAAGACAAGATCGTGTGTATTATTGGGGGGAAAGGGGGCTTAGGTTCGATTTTCTATCAAATTTTTGCTGGTACTAATAGTACTAAATTTACTTTTGTTCTTGATCTAGATAATCAAGAACAAGCTCCGGAATTATTACCTTATGCAGATTTGGTAATCTTTTCAGTACCTATTCATCAAACTCCCGAATTAATTAAACACTATAGTCAATGGCTCAAACCTCAAGCGGGAATTTGTGATTTAACTTCCATTAAAACTCCGGCATTAGAAGCTATGCTCGAAGCCCATACTGGACCTGTACTAGGGATGCACCCTATGTTTGGTATTGCTACTCCAAGTCTAGAAAATCAATTAATTATTACTTGTCCAGGTCGTGAGCAAGACTACTTTACACCTTACCTTGAATTATTTAAGATTTTAGGTGCTCGTATTGTCGAGACCCAAGCTCAAAAGCATGATAAGATTATGACCCATATGCAGGCAGTACGTCACTTTAATACTTATTTACAAGGGGCGTTTACGGCAAGTGAAGGCTATAGTCTTGAAGATTTACATAAATTATCTTCGCCAATTTATGGTTTGGAGTTAATTATGATCGGTCGTTTATTTGCACAAAATCCTGAACTTTATGCTGACATTATCTATGATAATCCAATGAGCGAGCCAGCACTACAAAGGTATTTGGCAAAAATTGATCAAGCAGTGGCTAATTTAAAACAAGGAAATAAGCAAGCTTTTCTTAGCGACTTTGAGCAAACTGCAGCTTATTTTGGAGATTATGCTCAAGATTATTTAACTAAGTCAGCTCTCATTCTCGAGCAAGCGATTAAATTAAAAGAAATCGAATAAGAAGTAACGATTATGATTACGGCAACAAATATGAATATTTGGGTGGGAAAGCGTGAACTTTTACACTCATTAAACTTTACGGTCAATCCTGGAAATAGGGTTGCTCTCTGTGGTGCTAATGGCACAGGGAAAACCACCTTAATGAATACGTTTAAGCTTAGCCCTCAAGACCGTAAACTCCAGTTTGCAGAGAGCTTACAAATAGCTCCAGTCCGCATTGCTTGGGTAGAGCAAGAAGTTCCTAATACCAGTCAAGCTGCCTTGGATTATGTAATTCATGGAGATTTTGCTTATGCCCATTGGCAACAAGAGCTAGCTCAAGCGATGCAAGAGAATAATCATGAACTCATTGCCTTAGCTAATGCTAAACTCGATGAACTTGATGCTTGGACGATTAAAACTCGAGCAGCCATTATTTTAGATGGGTTAGGTTTTACTCAAGAGCAACAAGTAACTCCGGTAAATCAATTATCGGGAGGTTGGAGGATTCGTCTCAATCTTGCTCGAGCCTTATTAATTAATAGTGATTTATTACTTCTCGATGAGCCTACAAACCACTTAGATATAGATGCGGTTTACTGGCTCGAAGATTATCTACGAAAACGTTATCAAGGGACAATTGTTTTTATTTCTCACGATCAAGAGTTTATGGATAATCTAGCCGATCACGTTCTTTATATTGAAAATGAAACTATTAGTAGTTACACAGGTAACTACTCTGATTTTGTCCGTCAAAGAGCCCAAAATCGTGAGATTCAGCAAAAGCAATATGAGAATCAACAAAAGCACATTAAAAAAGTGCAAGGGTTTATTGAACGTTTTCGTTATAAGGCACGTAAAGCGAGTCAAGCACAATCAAGAATTAAGTATCTACAAAAACTCGAACTTATCGATCCTGTTGTTACTAAAAATCCATTTGATTTTCAGTTTTTAGAAAGTAAACGTCTTCCTGCAGTAATAGCAACCATGCGTAAAGCTAATCTTGGTTATATTTCAGGGAATCCGGTCTTAAAAGAGGTTAATTTTAGTTTAATGCCTGGAATGCGTTTAGGACTTTTAGGGCTAAATGGAGCTGGAAAATCTACGTTAATTAAGGCTTTTGCTGGTGAATTGTCTGCTTTAGATGGAATAGGAACAATTGAAATTAACCCTTTAGTGCAAATGGGGTATTTTAATCAGTATGTGGTCGATCGCCTCGACTTAAATGCGTCGCCAATTGAGTTATTAACGAGATTAGATCCGCAAATTCTTCCTGAAACCGCTCGTACTTTCTTAGGAGGCTTTAATTTTAGTGGCGATAAGGTTTTTGAGAAAATAGAAAACTTTTCCGGAGGCGAAAAGTCACGTTTGGCTTTAGCTTTAATTGTTTACCAAAGACCAAATCTCTTACTGCTCGATGAGCCGACAAACCATTTAGATTTAGAAATGCGTCAAGCTTTAGCTACAGCATTACAAGAGTTTACCGGTTCTTTAATTGTGGTGTCTCATGATCGTTTTTTACTTTCAGCGGTAGTAGAAGACTTTTATTTAGTGCATGATGGTAAGGTTGAAGAGTTTGCGGGAGATTTAAACGATTATTATAAATGGGTACTCAATGATAAAGCCCAAAAAGAAAAGCAACGTTTAGAATTACAAGCAGCAACGACAAAACCGCAAGCAAAACCGCTTGGAGATAGGACTCAAGCAAATCTTTCCCCTCTCGAGAGAGTTTTAGCCGATACTCGTCTAGCTCGAGAATTAAAACGCTTAACTTTAAGTAAAACTCAAGAACAAAATCGACTCTTACAACAAACTGAGCAACTTAAACAACGTTTGCAAGTAATTGAACAAGAGTTTCTTGATCCGCAAGTAATGGCAGATAGTAACAAGATCGCAAGTTTAGCGCAAGAAAATAATAATTTAAAAAGCCAAATTCTTGAACTCGAAGATGCTTGGATGGAGCTAGAAATGGAAATAGAAGAGATTACCAATGAGTTTGTTGCTAAACATGCTCAATAAGGAGAGGTTATGAAAGGAAAGCTCATGTGCTTAGTTTGGGGGCTAGGGATGGTTAGTCTCAGCTCAGCTCAAATTAATATCCAAAGTTACACGCAAAATCCAATTTTACGTCAAGTAGGAAGTGCTTTTTTACAAAGTTCAAGCTATCAACAAGCCATGGCTGGGGATAAAACTCAATATCTTCGACGTAATTTTGATTTAACCAAGGCGGTAGTCGATTTTTATGTGCAAGATCCTAGCTTAAAAGGGAGTTTTCCTGAAAGTCCGTTTATGGATAATTTGTATAATTATGGTTTTTACTTTATGCAAAGTCGTTTTCGTGACGATAGTGTTGAGAAAAATCTTCAAGAAAATGTCCCTATGGCTCTTGAAGCAGTACAATTTATTATTTATCTGAGCTATATTAATCGAGAGAATGCTCTTGCTAGTAAACTTGATCCTCAAGTGATTATTAAACGGGCTTATCAAAACTATAAAAATTTTAACTTGCCAACTTTTATGGCACAGTATATAAATTTTTGTGCCACTCCAAATTCTCGAGTTGATCTTGCACGCTTAGCTCCAGTATATCAACAGCGTAAAGGACAAGCTTTAACCTCGGAACAGTTACAAATTTTAACTAAGTATGCGACGAACCTCAATGTGTTTATGCAAACTACGTGTGAGCAGTTTTTGCAATTAGCGACTGTATATACTACTCCAGGATCTCGAGAGTTTGATCAAGCTTTACAAGCTTTTGTTTATACCGATAAAAGTTTAATTACTGAAGTTAAGGATTATCAGTACTTAATGTACGGGCGTCCGGATATGCTCTACAAAGGTGTAGATTTTAATAATGCTCAGGCTCAAAACTTTAAACAAGCTTTTTTAAGTGAACATCCTAATGGGCAAGGCTTATTAACTACTTATGAGCAAAGTTACATTAATTTTATCAAGAATTTAGCTCATAATGATTTAGCTCAGTTAGCCTTTAAGGCACAAATTGGGAAAAAATAACCCATAAGTAAAGAACTCTAGAAAAATTCTAGAGTTCTTCGCTTATGGTAAGAATGATGAATTAAGCTTGAGGGCAAATTTGCTCAGCTTTAAATCTTTCTCTTGTCGCCTCTACTGATTCTCCGGTAAGAGCTAACCAAGCAGCTTCGAAGTTAACCTTGGCATATTCATCAATAAGATCACGATCGTCAACGTTATGGATAATGCAATAATGAATCACATTATTCCCCATATTGGTGAAGATATTGATTGCTAGATCAAGAGGCACGTCTTTTAAAGGTCCTGTTGTACGTAAGAGATCAATAAAAGAAATTAATTGACTAAATAAATCGTGAATTGACTGAATGTATTCAAGAGGAATTTGTTTAGATAAGAGAAAACGACTAACTAAGATACTACGCTCAGGATAATTAAGCCCATAATCAATATAATTATGAAAATTCGTTTTGAAAGTTTCAATTATACAAGTCTCTTCACTAATCTCATCAGAAAGTTGAAGTTTTTCGTAGAGATCATTTTTTAAAAATAAGAAAACTTTTTCTAAAAGGTCTTGTTTATTTTTAAAATAGGTAAAAATAGTTCCTTCAGAAACTTTAGCTTCACGAGCAATTTTGCTGGTTGGAGCATTAAATCCCTCGTTATAGAATAAGTGAATGGCAGAAAGAATTATTGATTTTCTCTTTTCTGCACATAAAGGTCTAGCCATATTTAATCCTATGCAAAATAGATGTAAATAAGTGCAGAAAATCTCACTTCTTAATTTAAGCCCAAATCGGCATTAATGGCTGCTATTAATGCGCTTATCTCCTAGGAGATAAGCGAACTTGCTTTAAGAGCAATGCATTAATGTCCTTTAATACGGTATACGGTATACGGCTTAAATTACACCTATGTTGTTAAGTTGTAGTGAAAAAAATAAAGTTATAAATAACTGTAATCTTTATTGAGTAAATACTCAGTTATTTGTTTCTATTATAAAGTAAATTAATAGTTTATGCATTAAATTTTTCTTTAATGCAAATGTATTTTCGTCTAAGTCTTTGTTTTTTAGTTTATATATAATTAAGTGTCTACTTACTAATAATTTTAG
>NZ_NRJF01000055.1 GCF_003585965.1 Psittacicella gerlachiana
CATAAACTGCATAAAATATTTAATTAAATCATCATAAAACTAAAGCTGAGGAGAAGTTACTCTTCTCCTCAGCTTTAATTTTAAGGTAAATTCTATTCCTATATTTAAGTCAGATTTATCGACTTTTAAGCACTTAGCATTAAAATTTCATTCAAAAAATAAACTACCTCTAACTAACTTCCTTTGCATTAGATTCATAAACTTTGCCTTTTTCAAGAAAAATTACTCGATCAGCTTGTGCAAGATAAAGCTCATCATGGGTAACTGCAACTATAGTGATTCCTTTAGCTTTTAATTCAGGAATTATCTCTTGATAAAACTTTTTCCTAAACTCAGGATCTTGTTCAGCAGCCCATTCATCAAGAATTAATAAAGATTTCCCTTCGACAATCGCACTTAATAATGCAAGACGTTTATTTTGTGATACCGAAAGATTGGTCGAAGAAAAGATAAAATTATTTACCTGAACTACCGAATCCATTTCTAGACGTCTTAACCAATAATCTATCTCTTGAGCTTTTTCTTGCGTTTGTGCAACAGGTATTTGTGGGAATAGATAAAAATCACTAAATACCGAGCTAGAAAGCTGTTGATAGCTAGGCAAGAGAGTTGAAGTTATAGGCTCCTTATCGACAAGAATTCTTCCTTGTTCAGGGACAATTATCCCCGCTAATAATAAGGCTAAAGTAGATTTGCCAGCAGCATTAGCCCCCACTATAAAAATAGTTTCACCTCGTTTAATACTTAAATCTACATCACTTAATTTAAATTCTTGCGGTTTAAGCGTACCTCTTTGTTGGGGATAACTAAAAGAAACATGAGCTAAAGTTATCTTTTGCCAAGTATGATCAAATGCACTTAAATGAGGCTGGTTAGTTTCCTGCTCTCCACTATAAGGTTTTAAGTCAAGCATCGCAATTCTCTTTGCCCCTATTTTTACATAGGCAAATTTAGAAACCCCTTCAATAGCACTAGTTAAATGGCTTCGCATAAAGAGAATTACCACCGCAAAACTCGTAGCTGCAGCAAGATCGGCAAAAGCAAAGACCATACTCAGATAAAATACCAAGCCAATTAAGCCTAATAAAGCAATATCGAAAAAAAGCATAAGTATGGCTTCAAAAGCCTCAGCATCTGCGGAGAGATACAAATACCTTTGTATATTCTTTCTAAAATTAGCTAAATAAAGAAGTTTACGGAGCTTGCTCTTTTTTAATTCTCTTTGTCCATCTATAGCTTGAGCATAGTTTTTATTGATAATATCTCGACTATCTCGAGCTTTGGCTGCATTTTTATAAAAGATTACCAGCAAATACTGCAAAATTAAAATCACTAGTAAAAAATAAATGGTCACGGCTACCGCTAGATCAAAATGTAAGTAATACATATAACCTATGGCAAAAAGTCCAAGGGTAATCCCATGCAAAATATGAGGTAAACTAAAAAATAAGCGAGCATAGCTCTCGACATCAGAGTTTAAACTAAAAGTTAATCTCGCTCGAGTTTGTCTTTTAATCTGCAAATAATCAGAGTCAATAATTTGCTGGACCATCTTTTGACGTATATTAGTAACTAACACCTTGCCAAAATAAATTAAAAACAAGGAAGTAGCTAAACTCACTAAAAAGAGGATAACTAAAAGAAAGACAAACTTTAAGAGATAATACATTGAAACTTCTTTAAGCTGTAAGAGAGTTTCATTTATGTAATCAATAAAGTAAATACTCAATAAGGATTCAAGAATACTAAAAATAATAATTATCCCTACTTGCCAACGCCGATAATAAAGATATTTCCAAAACATATTCTTAAACAACTTAAAAAATTTATCTCCCAACCTCGAAAAAAGAAACAATTAAGGTTGAAGTTAATCCTATTATACGGAAATTTTTACTCTCAATACTCAAAAACTGGTAACCAAAATCTAGGCTACAAACTTCCAAGTACAAGTCCTTAAGTAAATTCTAAAGAAAGTTCGAAAAAAAATTACCTAATTTAGGCGAAAAGTCAAAGCAAAATTACTTTAAATAAAGTAAAATAAGAAATAAAGATTTACAAAAAATTAATAAAAATTCCATCAGTAAAAATATATGACTCAATCCTCAAATGTAGTACTCACTGCACATGACTTCGACAAAATGTGTCAACCTTTTGTCAAAATAAGTGAGCTTATAACCCAAAGAACTCCAAATAATCTCAAAGCTAAATTATTCTTTATTAACCAACTTTTAGCGTTTAACTATATTTTTGCTTCAGAAAGAAAACCTGTAGAAAAACTAGATTTTCTTGCACCTGAGCTTAGTAATAAAGCTTTTCTTGAAGCCTATAAACGCTTTTTGCAACAAAGATTGGATAATAAGGAACTTTTTCAGCATCTAGATGATCCTCTCCTCCTCCAAGATTTTCATAATCTAATCCGTGAACTTTTAGTACATTTTATCCAAGCTTTTACTACCACGAATAAATCCTATAACCCGCAAAACCTTTGCGAAAACTATAACGAGGTTTATGAGATTCTCTCAAAACTAATTCATACACTAGTAGTAAAACTTTTTACCTTAACCAAAGAAGCAAAAATCAGTATTAAATTCTCAGAGATTGTAAAACTAAAAAGCAACTTTAAAGACGATAAAGCTTTAGAACTCTATACTTATCTCTTCTCTTTAATAAGCTTTAACTTTAAGCATGCACCTGTGGAAGTCAATCGTAATAATCTTGCTTTTTACAATTTAAACTACTTAACTGGTCCTTTAGCTCAAGCTCTACAACAATCAGAATACCACTGTGAGCAACTCGAAGTAATCGGAAGCAATGACTTTAAGCTTCGAGAACTCTTTGCTCAAGATTGTAAATACTGGGATCTATATTGGCAAAACTTTCATGCTTTTAAAGAGAGTTTTTATCAATGCAAAAGCAAACTTGTTAATCTAGGGTTAGAAGAATATCTCGAACAAACACCAGCCTATAGTAAAGATGCCTTAGTTCTAATTATCTCGGATAAAGATCAATTAAAATCTATCTCCTTAGAGCAAATGTTAAAACCTTTAAAACCTCAAGGTTTCCTGTACCTGTTTGTAGGTTCAGATGTACTCTACAAACCTAATCGTAAAACTAAAGATTTTGTTGCTCAGGTGATCGCAACTCCTAAGTTACAAAGCTGCTTTTTCTTGGGCGAAGGTTTGTTTGAAGCTCTATTTAAATCTAGTTTACTGGTGTTCCAAAAAAGTAAAACTGAACCTCAGATACAATTTATTGACTTCTCTACCCTCAAGGCTCAAGAGTTACTTGAACAAAAGGTCCATTTTGACGAACAACTGGGAGTAGTCAAGTCTCTCTCAACAACTCAAGTACAAACTAAATTTAATCAGCAAGGGTATATAGCGCCAATTAACACTAGTTTTGATTTTGAGTATGAATTAAAACAAAGATATGATCACCTAGTAGAAGAATTAAACGACCTCAGAACCCAACTTGCTCAAGTTTTAGTCGAGGAAAAATTATGATTGCCTATCCTTTATCTCAACTCTTTACCTTTGTCGATAAAGCTCATAGCACTCACGACTATTGGAAATTAAATGATTTGGAGGTAGGAGCTAGTTTTACTTCCGCGCCTCTTGCTTTACTTGAAAAAGTAAACAATAAAACAAAATTAGAATTACTTAAAGCCCAAAAGGGTGATCTTGTAATCTTGAGTAAAAAACGTCATCTCGTTGGTTATCTCGCATTTATAGCTCCAAGTGAGCTATGGTTTAGAGTAACAAACTTTGCCAATACTGAACCCGCAAAAGTTCTGAGCTTTAATCAAGATCTCCTGTTACCTGAGTATGCTCAATACTTAGCTCTTAGCTTTGTCCACCTGCTGAATGAAAAAGCTGATTTCTTTACTTTACCTCAGACCAGTATTCTTGATAATTTAAGCTACTTCATTCCCTCAAAAGCGGAACAGGAAAAGCTCCTCACCACCAGCATAGCTTCTATGATTAACAACTGGCAATTAGCTATGCAACAACTGCAAGCAGAAACCACCCAAAAGATACATAGTCTCTTAAAGCCTCTTTTAGAAGAAAGTTTGGTTCTCTCTCAAAATCTAAATTTTCCTAAGCTTGGGGTAAGTAAATTAAGCAAAGAAAAATTTAGTGAGTTTTTAAGTAACTATAGTAGTTTAACTCATGAGCAGGTAAATAAAATTTCTGCTTCTTTAAATAGAGAACAAAGAGATAAAATTGCAAGAAACTATCAAGAGTTGATTAATCTCAACCAAACCTTAGCTCTTAAACTTGAAGCATTATTCTATTGTAGATTAACTGCTATCTTAAAATATCCTCAATCTTATGTCTGAACGTGAATTAGCAAACCAGATTTTCAAAATTCTCGACTCTTTAGGCTATGAAGACGCAAGTCATACTTGTCGTAATTTTGCTTCTAGCTTCAAACATCCTTTTAGTCAAAATATTGAGCAAGCTTTATATAAGTTTCCCCTCTTACGAGGGGAAGCTAAAGAGCAAGCTTATCGAGTGATCGATACTTTAATTAATCCTCAATTATTTGCTCAAGCTCCTATCCCTGCGACTAAAGAAAAGCTCTATACCGACCTTGTAGAAATTATTTTGAGCTTTGTCGATTTTTGCTTTAAACAAGGAGAAAATATTGAGCTAAATTTTCTGCATATCTTATTAAAGAAAAATCGAGAATTTAATGCCTACCTGAGTTCCCTCTTTAATTTAGAGCAACCGGAAGCCAATACTTTTGCTTATGTCCAAGAGTTACCCCTTAAAACTCAGAGGCAGAGTTATAACCGAGTTGATTGTGGTCTCTATATTAATGGGATTTTAATTGGCTTAGTTGAGTTTAAAGACAAAGCTTATGACCTAAGCAAAGCCGTAGATCAACTCCATAATCACCAATATAATGCTACGGACTTAACTACTCCTTATACTTTATTTAGTCAGTTGCTCGTAGCTATTGCTGGTGATAGCATGGCTTATAGTTCAGTGGGCGAAGCGGTAGTTACCGAGACCAAACTCAAACCAATAAAATTTAAACCTTGGCAGTTTGATCCAAGCGTTAAGGACTTTATTAATCATAAAGTCGCTACACAAATTAATGCCTTTTGGCAAAAGAAGAGCGAGAGCAATCTCCATAAAACCTTAGTTGAAAATATTATTAGTTTCTTTTCACCATATCGTCTTTTAGATCTGCTCGAGAACTTTATTTTCTACAATGTTGATGGAAATAAAGTAGTGAATAAAATTATTGCTCGCCAAAACCAATATCATGGAATGGCAGCCATACGTTTTCGCCTCATGTGTCAATTCTTCTCTGATATCTACACCCTCAAAGGTGAGTATCAAAAATATGTAGCAAAACACCTACACAAGTATGACGCTTCGTGCATGATTAATCATGCTCCAGGTTCGGGTAAAAGTATAGTTATTACTTTACTCATTAAATGGGCATTAAATAACATCAATAAAATTAAGCTTTTGGCAATTTTTGATCGTAATGACCTTGAAGAGCAATTTACGCAAATGCAAGGGAAAAGCGAGATTATTAAAAATACCGATATGAGCTTAGAAAGCGATCTCTATAACTGTACTAATGGTCAAGATCTCAAAATTTCCCTTGCAGACAACAGTCGTAAAGTAATTATTACTACGTTACAAAAATTTAATCATGCAGCTCCTCAAGCTTTTGAGGATGCTAATAGCGAAGAAGAGCAAACCCAAGGGATGACTCAAGCTTTAGAGCAAATCTCTGCGCAAGTAAAACAAAACTTAACCAAATGTAATTTCTTGGCTATAGTTGATGAGTGTCATAGATCTCATTCCGGAAAATTCCATAGTTCACTAAAATCTCTCTTGCCTCCTGATTCGCATTTCCTTGTAGGACTATCAGGAACTATAGATCCAAATATCTATGAAAATGTTACCAATAAAAAGACAGTAGTGCTTTCAGAAGCTAACTTTGGTGATGTTGTCCATACATATAGCTATTTACAATCAGAAAGAGAAGGGAATATTTTTGATATTACCTATGTGCGTCCGCAAATTGAAGAAGCTACTTCTTCTTTTGAGCAACTCTCAGCTGAGAAAAAGCAAGAAATCAAAGATATTATCGAAGAACAAGGTTATTCACAAAGCCAAATTGCAAGGGCTATAAATAGTAAACTTAGTCATTTTGAACCTACGCAAGTTGTGCCTTTTATTGCCCAATATGTAGAAAAATATCTGCGAGCTCGCAACCCTGAAGACAAAGAATGGGGAGGTCTTCTTGTTACCGAAAATATAGATCAAGCTTTTGTCTATGCTCAACTTCTTGAACACTATAATCAACAAGTAAGCTTAGAGCAACAAATTCCTTTTGCTCTAATTACTTCTTTTTCGTTAAACAAAGGAGCCAATTTTGAAAGTGCAAAAAGCGAAAACTACACTCAGCATGTACGCTATATGCAACAGCTCATTGGTGAAGAACAAAAAACTATAAACGAGTCTGAAATCGGAGATAGTGCCAAAAGAGCCTACGAAGAAAAAATGGTACGCCTCTTTAAACAAGATCCTAAGCAATTACGCTTACTCATTCTTGTTGATAAATTAACTACAGGCTTTGATGCACCTAAAGCACGTTTGATTATGCTCGCTCGTAATCTCAAAGACAAAAAGCTCATTCAAACAATTAGTAGGGTAAATAGATTTGCTCCCGATAAACAAGCAGCTTATCTTGTAGACTTTGCGGATAACTTTGAAAATATTCATAAAGCTATTCACGATTACGTCATAGTTCCTGATCAATATGCTAATAGTAATCCAGAAGCCTCTTATAAACAAATACGTCTTGAGCAACTTCGTAAAGATCTCCTTGGCTATTATGATAAAGTAAAGCATTTTTGCGAGACTTATCAAATTACGGGGATTAGCTCAAGCCAAAATTCAGGTTTTGCTCAAGTAACTTGTTCATGGCACGAATTTAATCTGCACTTGCATCAACACAAAAACAATCTTCAATTTTTAAAAGATGCTAAATCTTTTAGGAATAATTTAAAGAAAATTGTCTCGCTGCTAGTCATTTGTGCCTCAATTGAACCGCAAAGTTTTTCTGAGCAAGACAAACAAGCACTTAATTTTGCCTTACAACTCATTAACCATCTTGAAAAAAGTATTAGCTTACCTGTTGAAAGTCATGAAACCTCATTACGAGATCTCATTGAGTTTATTGAACTTAAATTAAATAATCAATTACTAGATAAAATGCTGGGAATTGAGGAGAGCGTATTAGAAAATTCTCTTGATCAAATTGTTGATCAACTAATCGCACAAAAGAGTAATATTTCTCAACCTGAGTCTCAAGATTTAACTAGATACGCTACGCTTGAGGAAATTATTGCAACTAGTCTGCAAAAATTTCAAGAGAAAATTCAACGTGAATTGGGACTAATGGTGAGCATTAATGAACTGAAAGAGGCTTTTGTTGAGTTAGAAAAAATTGATTTTAATCATCCTGAGCTAGCTCAAGAAATTAGTTCTAAGTATCAAAACTACTTAGCTAATTATCTTTCTTGCTTTAAAAAGCTACATGACACAAGAGATCTAGAAAAACATTGCCAACATCTAAGCAAATCTTTTGCTAATAGCCAAGATTTATCTAAGGAAGAAAATCTAGCTTTAAAAGAAACTCTCGAAGTTGTACACCAAAAAATTATTGCTTTATTTACCAAACATCGTCTGTTATAACCCGTCCTATATTGAGGAAGCTTAATTATGCTTTATTTAGATTTACCTAATGTTCCCCTAGGAAGAGATGAGTTAGCTGAAAAAGTCAAAGATCTACTTGCGAGTAATCTTAGTCCGGCTGAATGTATTAATCTCTACTTAGGAATTTTAAACACTACCATTAAAAACTTTGAGGTATTAAAAAGCAAAACCGATACAGAACTGCAAGTCTATGTGCAAAAGATTATTGCCAAGAGTAAAAATAGTGGTTCATTTACTTTAAATGATATAACTAAAATTACTCAACTCTTACAAGCAATGATTAAACATCTTACCGAAGCTTATAAACTTGAAGATTCTGAACAAGAAAACTTTAAACTCCTCAGCGAGTATCAAGTTGATGCACGTAACTTAGCAGCTATGGATCAAGAAGAACTCAAAGATTCTCTACTTTATTTAGCTTTTAACGCTTTTGCTCAAAATCTAGAAAACTTATTAAGCAACTATTGCTTAACTAGCTCTAATATTGCTAAGACTTTAACTCATAAACAAAAAGCGCATCTTGAAGGAGAAAAATCAAATGAGAAGTTAGCTTCTTATGATTTAGAGTTAAATTGTCCTCAGTTTATAAACTTCTTTTGGAATTACTTACAACAAAAAAATAATAAAATCAACTTTGCACAAAGTGCTATTTTTAGGGTAAATGCAAAAAACTTCAAACTCTTAGAAACTTTTTATAATCAAAACTATCAAGTTAATCTTGATGCTGAATCCAAAGTTGCTCTTTCAGTGTTCAGAGAATTCAACGATATTGCTCAACAACACCCTGAAATAAAAACATGGCTCACCAACTTCTATCAAATTCAAAATCATTCACTTGGACAAGCGTTTGATTTTGTAATTGCTAATGATAGTAAAGAGTTTTATGAACAAATTAAAAACCAAAAATTCTCGCAAATTTGTTTATTCTTAAAGCAAAATGATTATGAAGTTTCTCCTCAAAAGTGGTTAGCTTTACTCAAACCAAAGGGAAAACTATATCTTGCGATCTCGCAAACTATTTACACGACCAATAACCGCAGTTTCAATAAGCATAATAGTGCTAAAAGTAAATTCTTTTTAACTTTATTGCAAGAACAACTAATTAGTGAATGCCTTTTCTTCGATATGATTAACTTAAGTGATAGTCATTATAACTATAGCTTATTCACCATTGAACCATCAGCTCAAGAGGCAATTACCTTTAAAAACTATACTTCTTTAAATTATCATAATTTAAATCAGCAAAACTTTAAGGAACTAATCGAGAACCTTGAAGCTAATTCCATCAATAATGTAACCCTAACTTATCAAGAGATTAAGCAACAAGAAAACTTCACTATCTCTCCAACTAATATTTTTGAGAGTAAGAAAATAATGCTTAATAACCTTAATGGAGTAAAAAATATGGCAGTTATAAACCCTGCAGAACTTCCAAATATTCATGACCTCTTTAAAGAGAACGACCTCGCACATCTCTATGAGCAATTATTTGAACTTGAAGGTGATGATATTATTGGCATTAAAGCAAAAACAGCTACAGAGCTACAACAATTTTTACTTGCTAATGGTATCTTCGAACTAGAGTCAATTCAACGCATTATTAGATGGGTTGAAAATAAAGAAGGCTTTATTGCTCAATACTCTAACGAGGTATTTAACAGCATCACTGAGCGTTTAAACAAGTTCAAAATATCCCCAGTGGAAGCAAAAACTGCTCTTGAAAATAGCTTAGCTCGTCTCGATGACTTTTTAAAAAACCAGCTAAAATAAGGAGTTAATTTTATATGCAAAAATATATTCTTAGCGACTTATTTTATTTTCAAACGCATAACAAATTTACTACTCATGTAAACGAAGCTTGGGAAAGAGTCTATACCTTTGCAAACAATCGTCATTCTTTAGCTTTAAGTTATAGATTTGATGTAGAAGATCCTTTTTATTTTAATTTTCATAACTCTTTTATTACCATTAAAGATCAGACTACTGCTTGTAAAGATATTAAAAAAGGCGATATCTTAATCAATTTCCGTAATCCCGCTCCTTTTGCTTTTGCTGAAGGGATCTTTACCGAAGATGTAATTTTGAAAATGAATGCTTCTTCTAACTTTATTATTGCCTCTAACTTAAGAACTGATATCTTACTTCCGGAGTTTGCTTATATTCTGCTCAATGCTCATGCCGAGATTTTAAGTTTTGATCGAGGTTATGCAATTAGTAATAATAAACATAACTATGCTCAACAAAACCTCAAAGTTAGCGTTCCCAGTATAGAGGCACAAGAAAAAGCCATAGCTTCCTATCAAGAAAATTTTACTAAGTTTAAAGAGGCTAGTAAGAGATTAGATGACTTTGTCTATAGCATTACGTATAAATATCTTTCATCTTTAAAAGAAGTGCTTTCTCAGTTTGCTCTAAACCTAGATAAGCTTCCTGAATTTATTTATAGCTTACTCAAAAGCACCGAGTTTTCGTGGAACTCAGAACATAGTGTGAGACGTAAAATAGGTGAAGTTATTAGTTACAATGCCTCATATGGGGAAAGAAACAAATCTATCCTCCTCATGAAAAGAGTTCTCTTAGAACTATACAAACTTGGACAAGAAGTTTTTATTCCGCTAAGAAATAAAATTCTTCGAGACTACTTAACCTATAACCAATTTTTATACTTAAAAGCTATAGGTGAACTTAATAATAGTTCTAAACCAAATTCTACTGAAACCAAGCAAGAAAATCTTCAGGTACAAGCTAGCTTTTCAGTTAAGACAAGTGTAGCCGAAGACCTTACACATGATTTTGTGTTACCTGTAACTCCGCAAGAGCCTAAATCTGAAGAAAAAGTAGATTATCTCTATAATTTTATCAATTATCAACTCTTTAAAAAGTAATAGGTAAAAAATTTAAACCTACATTTAAAAAATTCTCCGAACTTTATTCTTAAAGTTCGGAGAATTTTTGCAATTAACACAATACATTTTTGAAATTAAAACTTTTATTTATATTCAAATACAACATTATAAAATAGTTTATCATTCATTAGCTAATTTATTAATAATTAGAAAAAATCTGTAGTAAAATATAGTAAAG
>NZ_NRJF01000056.1 GCF_003585965.1 Psittacicella gerlachiana
ATATAGATGTGTTTTTTATATTTAATAGAGTTATTATACTTTTATTTTGTAAATAGTAAAAGTATTTTAAACAATTCTAAATATTTTGTTTATAAAAATGTCTATACGTTAAAAAATTGCGAGAAAAAGAAGAGTGGGAGTGGAGTATAACCTTAAAGTTTTTAGGGTTAATATTTTAAAGTTGAACTTTAGGACTAAAATTATCTTAAGGTTGAGTTTGAGATTACTTTTTAGGAGTTATGCCAAGGGCATATCATTTTAAGATGAGGGGGATAAAAAATAAAGGAAGAGAAAGTAAAAAATAAAAGTAGTGAAAGTAAAACAATAAAGACAGAGAAACTCAAATAGGTTCAGAAGAGATCTGAACCTATTTGAGTTTACTAGTATGTTTCGTTTTACTTTTGGAGCTAACTTTTTTGCTTAGAATCGTTTTAGCTTTTAGTTTTTCCGTGCTATTTACAGGAGAAAAGGAAGGGGTAGCTTCTTCAGTAAGGACAATAGTTTGTTTACTCTTTTTCTGAACTTGTTGCACTGCTCGCTCTTTAAGAAAGATAATATCTTTAGCTATAGGTTTTATATGTATCCTAGATTTAGCTTTAGGCTTAAGTTTAGGTTTAAGAGTCTTTTTAGGTTTGTTCTTAGTAGCATTAACCTCTTTATCTTTCTTATTTTCTTTATAAAATTCTTTAAATTTTACAATTTTAAAACTTACACGTAATTTGCTTTTTATTACCAAACTATGCGGAGTTGAAATAGTTAAGGGTTGCTTCTTAATAATATTAGTAATCGTAATTCTTTTAACTTTTTGAAATTCACCAAATCCTTTATGGTTTTGTTCTTCCATGCTCTGGTAAATTCTTTCTATAATCTGTTTATCTTCCTCTAAACCATAGTCTTTAAGGCTAATTGGGATTTGCATGTTAGTAAAGAAGTTAGCAATTTGTTCAATTGCATAGTGAGCCGCTTTTTCAGTATTAGTTAAACGACATTTTAAGACTTCTCTTGCAAATCTTGCGAGACGTATTTTTTTATAAATAAATCTTTCACGGAGACTAGAAATAAAAGTAGCAGCTAAGCTAGGTGCATGTTCGATACCATAAAAAGCGGTAAGCATATGCCCAAGTTGATGAGTTGACCAATCTTCATCTTGTAATCCTACACCGATATAGCCATTAAGGGCATTAGTAGCAGCCCAACAAAAGTTAGCTCTTGCTTTATAATCTTGAGGATTATTTACGGTTAAAGGTCCATAGTGCCATAGAATTCGGAGAATACTTTCTGCGAAATAACAAGAAAGTTCATTGTCTTTACAAGCTTCATAATCAAGGAGGTATTGTTCAAAAACATGCATAATTGCATCTACTACTCCATTTTGGATTTGATGCTTGGATAGACTTAAGGTAAAACTGGGATCAATAATTGTAAATTGAGGAAAGAAGCTTTCACAGCCCATATCCACTTTTAAGTTACGATATTGATCAGAGATTACCGCCCACTTGTTCATTTCTGAACCTGTACCAGGACAAGTTAAAATAACTCCAAAAGGAGTGGGTGTATTTTTAAATTCTTTATTTTGAGGGGCAAAAATAATTTCTTGTTCGGCAACTTCAAAATAGTCTTTATATACATCAAATAATAAAATATCAAATTGATCGATATTTATATGCCCTGAAATAAATTTAGTTGCATCTATTACCGAACCTCCACCAATGGCAAGAAGGTAATTTACATGATTTTTACGAGCAACATAAATAGCCTCAACTAATTGGCTTACATCAGGATTGGTCTTAATTCCACCAAATTCTATTGTTTTGATTTTATGGTGGTTAAGTTGCTCAATAACCTGATCGAGGATTCCTAAATGTTTAACACTTCCTTGTCCATAAACTAGCATTACGGTAGCTTTTTCAGGGATTAACCTACCTAATTGCTTTAGTTGTTCCTGACCGAAGAGAACTCGAGTAGGGTTAAAAAATTCAAAATTATTCATATTCTTGTATTAAAACCTAAAATCTATTATTTAGATTTTTTGGGGCGATAAAGTAAATAGTCTATATTTTTAT
>NZ_NRJF01000057.1 GCF_003585965.1 Psittacicella gerlachiana
GTATTTTAACATTTTGAAAAATTTTTGCTTAAAAAATCTTCTTATTTACCCTTACTAGCTTTAGCTGAAACAGAGCAATGAAATTCCTCTTATATCGTGGTATAATGTGGCATGAATAAAAATCAAAATTTATATTTAAGGAATTTAACATGTCTAAAAATCCTCATGTTTTAATGAAAACTAATTTCGGAAGCTTAGAAATCGAATTATACCCTGAACAAGCTCCGATTACAGTTGCAAACTTTTTACAATATGTAGATGAAGGTTTTTATAACAATGTACTTTTTCACCGTTTAGTTAAGAACTTTGTGATTCAAGGTGGAGGTTATACTTTAGATTTTAAAGAAAAAGAAAATCACGCTCCGATCAAAAATGAATCCAATAACGGTTTATCAAATACAGTGTTTACTCTTTCTATGGCAAGAACTAATGCTCCTGATTCAGCGACATCTCAGTTCTTTATTAACCTTGTTGACAACTCTCGTCACCTTGATGCAGTTGTCGATCCTGATGGTCAAGTAAAACGTTGGGGATATGCCGTTTTTGGAAAAGTTGTAAAAGGATTTGAGGTACTTCCTCAAGTTGAGAAGAAAAAAGTAAAAGCTATGGATATTCCAGTAGAAACTTTATATATTGAAAGCGTTGAACGTATCTAACATAATATCTTTGACCTAGCAGTATCAACCGCTAGGTCTTTAATTTATTTTAATCTTTATGTCGCATCAAAAAAAACGTCATTTATCTCTAAAGCAACAAAGAAATATCAATAAGCATCGACAAAAACTAATAGAAAAGAAATCTTTAAAAAACCAAAAAGCAAGTCAAGAACTAGAATTACTTTTAGATCAAGAAGATAATCTTGAGATTAAAAAAGGAATAGTTATTAGTCGTTATGGTAAATCTGCAGATGTAATGCCTTTGGAAGACGACAAGTTCACAAGCTCACATCAAAGATGCTTTATGAAAGCTTCTTTAGATGATCTTGTTGTTGGTGATATTGTATTTTTCTATGATATAAATGCTGAGCAAAGTTTTATTGTCGAGAGAGAAGAACGTAAAAACCTCATCACACGTTTTTACTTTAATAAACAGCGTAATATTGTAGCTAATCTTACAACCATGTTAATTACCTCTTCAATAAATCCGACTTTAAATACTGAGATTATTGATAGATATCTGATTGTGGCTGAGAATAGTGGAGTTAAACCAATAATTCTTATAAATAAAGTTGATTTAGTCTCTAGCGATGAAGAAAAAGCAGAAATAGAGAATATTATCAATTACTATAATTCTCTTGGCTATACTACATTTGCCGTATCAGCGACAAATAATTTAAATATAGATTTAATTAAAAACCAGCTCCAAGATGGATTACATATTCTTGTTGGTCAAACAGGGGTAGGAAAATCATCACTTATTAATGCGATTTTTGGTGAAGACCTCATGAGTGTTGGGGAAATAAACTATGATACTAAACTAGGAAAGCACACAACAACCACGTCTAGACTTTTTAAATTAAATGATCATAGTGCTTTAATTGATAGCCCAGGGATTAGGGAATTTAGTTTAGATAACTATTCAGAACCTCAGCTACTCAAAGGATATAAGGAACTACATGATCCCACATACGCATGTAGATTTTCCGACTGTAATCACGTAAATAACCTTGGTTGTGGAATCTTACGTTTAAGAGATGATCGAAAGATATCTGACTTCCGCTTTAAAAATCTGCTTAGCTTATTACAACAGATCAATCAGAGTTAAAGTTTTTTTTAATTTTTTTACTTATCCTAGTATAATATTAACGAAGTTTTGCTATATAGGTATTAAGTATTAAAAATTAGTTTACCCTAAACTCATTTAATTAATTGAAGTAATAAATTTGGTTATACCTTATTTATTAGCAATTTAAGTTTTACTACTTAATATCTTTAAAAAGATAAATAAGGGTTTACTCCTTATCCAAATTTATTTTACAAAGTATTTTAAGTGAGTAAATATTTTGTTAATTTATTTTTTAATATAAAACGGGAATTTAATATGACTGTAAGCAAAGATTTAACTATTGTTGCACCACACGGTATTCACATGCGTCCAGCTACTACTTTTGCTAAAGCTGCAAAAGAGTTTGAATCAAAAGTAACTATTACAGCTGCAGGCGAAACTGTTAGTGCAAAAAGTCCTGTTAAAATTATTAGCTTAAACTTAGCGAATGGTACTGCGATCACTTTAACTTGTGATGGTCCTGATGAAGAAAAAGCTTTAGAAGCTTTATCAGCACTAATTAACACTTTAGAGTAATCCTTGTAAACTAATTCGGAGTTTAAAATTATCATGATTAAAGGCATTCTAGCTTCACCAGGTGTGGCTTACGCAAAAGCTCTTGTCTTAAAAGAAGAAGAAATTGTAATCAATTACGCAGAAATTTCAGAAGATGATATTGAAACTGAAAAGGAGAAATTCTTCTCTGGTCGTGCGAAAACAGTTGAACAACTTCAACGTATCAAAGATAAAGCTGAAGCTACTTTCGGTAAAGAAAAAGCTGAAATCTTCGAAGGTCATTTAATGATTTTAGAAGATGAAGAGTTAGAAGAAGAAATATTATCTTTTATTGAAGAAGATCTTATTACTGCTGATAACGCTGTTAACCAAGTATTAGGTGAGCATGTTAGAATCTTCGCTGAATTAGAAGATGAATATATGCGTGAGCGTGCTGCCGATCTTAATGATATTAACAAACGTCTATTACGTAACATCCTAGGCTTAAATATCATTGATTTAACTTCTATTTCTGAAGAAGTAATCATCGTTGCTTACGATTTAACACCTTCTGAAACTGCACAATTACCTTTAGATAAGGTTAAAGGATTTGTTACTGATATTGGTGGTAGAACTAGTCACTCTTCAATTATGGCTCGTTCTTTAGAAATCCCAGCAATCGTAGGAACTAATAGCATAACTCAAGCAGTTAAACAAGGTGATATGCTAATCCTTGATGCAGTGCACAATGCTGTATACGTAAACCCTACTGCAGAAGAAATTGCAGCTTTTGAAAAAACTCAAGCTGACCTTGAGCATAAAAAAGCAGAATTAGCAAAATTAAAAGACCTACCTGCAGTAACCTTAGATGGTGTTAAATTCGATGTTGCTGCGAATATAGGTACGCTAAGAGATTGCGATCCTGCATTAAATAATGGTGCTGAAGCTATTGGTCTTTACCGTACCGAATTCTTATTCATGGATCGTGACTCATTCCCTAATGAGGAAGAACAATATCAAGCTTACCGTGATGTAGTTGAAAAAATGGATGGTAAACTTGTTATTATTCGTACCATGGATATTGGTGGTGATAAAGATTTACCTTACATGGATTTACCTAAAGAATTAAATCCATTCCTAGGTTATCGTGCGGTACGTATTGGTTTAGATAGAAGAGAAATCTTTAAAGAACAACTACGTGCAATCCTTCGTGCTTCTCAACACGGTAAAGTAGGGGTTATGTTCCCAATGATTATTAAAGTTTCAGAGTTACGTGAAATTAATAAGATCATTGAAGAATGTAAAGCTGAATTAGTAGCACGTGGTATCCCGAATGAATTTAACTTACAAGTAGGGGTAATGGTTGAAACTCCAGCTTCTGCAATTATTGCAGACCTATTAGCTCGTGAAGTTGATTTCTTCTCTATAGGTACTAACGACTTAACTCAATATACTTTAGCGGTTGACCGTGGTAATGAATTAATTTCTGATTTATATGATCCATTCAGCCCTTCTGTATTACGTCTAATCCAAAACACTATTAATGCTTCACATATCGAACGTAAATGGACCGGTATGTGTGGTGAGTTAGCTGGTGACGAATTAGCTACTCCTTTATTAGTGGGTATGGGCTTAGATGAGTTCTCAATGAGTGCTATCTCTATTCCTAAAGTTAAAAACATTATTCGCCAATTAAGATATAGCGAGTGTAAAACTTTAGTTGCTCAATGTTTAACTATGACTTCTTCGCGTGCAATTAAAAAACGTGTACAAGATTTCTTAGCTAACCGTGGCATTATCTAATTTAGAGGGATAAGTATGGGTTTATTAAAAAGTATTTTTCAATTTTTCAATAAACCAAAAGAAACCACAATAACAATTCTTGCCCCTTTAAGTGGCACTATACAAGACTTAGAAGAGGTATCTGATATAGTTTTTTCAGATCTAATTCTAGGTGATGGTATTGCTATAGTTCCTGATAAAAACCAAGATCAACTTCTTTCTCCGATTGAAGCTAATGTAAAAAAGTTGTACCAAACTCAACATGCGATTATGCTTGAGCATGAATTAGGTATAGATCTTTTTATTCATGTTGGTTTTAATACCTTAAATTTAAGAGGTCAATGTTTTAATTCTTTAGTGGTAATAGAACAAAAAGTTCATTTAAACGAGCCACTATTAGAAATAGATTTTGCTACTATTATTCAAAGAGGATTAGAAACTACTACTCCGATTGTAGTTAGCAATTTAAATGAAAACATTTTAATTATTAATAAGGCATCCTCAGGAACACGAGTTATTGCTGGTCAAACCCCTATCTTTGATATAATTGTAAAACATTATTAATAATGAATTAGAGACCTTGCTTCGAAGCAAGGTCTCTATTCTATGTTTTTAACGCTAACAGCTTATAACTATATGATCTATCTCTTCTCACATCAACCAAATTATGCGAAAGAAAAATCAAGTCGTTATCCTTTTTAAAAACTACATCTAAGCCAAGGATAATAATCAAGTCCTTTTTATTTTTTCGAAATCCAATCTCATATTTAGTAAAGTTTACTCCCACCTCTTGAAAGAATTTGGAATAGTTATAAGGAAAATAATAGCCATCAGCTCTATAATTAAAAGTACTCCGAGGACACTTACTACCGTCTACCCTTAAAACCCATTTAGCTTCACAATTTACTTTAGGAAGAGAAGATTCTGATTTTAAAGCAAGGGTATTGATTATATGATTTAACTCCGCATCTTTAGTAGTTGCACTATAATTATCAAGCATTAAAGAAAGCGTAAAAAAGTTATCAGAATGGTCAATGTTATACAACTCTTCAGGAAATATTTGTAAATATAAAGATTGCATTGCATAATCAAGCCAATGCGAAAACTCATGGACTAGACTTTTTGTAAACAGCCCCCATCCTTTGGTATCAAGATACTCATAATTTAATGAAATAACTGACAGCTCATATTCTAACTTTTGCTTTAGATCTATTTGACAATTTAATTCTTTACTATAAAAGTTTTTTAAATTCTCTAAAGGGATCATTAAAAACAATCCTGCTTCAGAATTACATAAGCCATAGGAACAGAGGGGAGCTTTAATTTGAATATCTACTAACTTTTTTAATGTTTGAACAAACCAATCTTTTACCTTCAAATTTGTCGGAGAAGAAAGATCATCTATTTTAAAAAGTATAGGTGATATTTCTCTTTGTTCATTTAATTCATTAAAAAATATAGTATTATCTCTAGATTTTAATTCGTAAGCCAATAGTTCAAGATCTAAACCTAAAGAATCAACCAGCGACTTTAATTTACAATTATTATCTAAAGCTTCAAGAAATTCATAAGGTAGTACTATATAGGTATTTGGTTCTTCTAGATCTTTATATAAATGAAAGCCGAATTCTTGATAAAACCTATTCGAAGTAATCGCTTTTGCTTGTGCTTTTGAAGCAGTAATCTCTCCTATAGGCATTTCTTTATAGTCTATCAACCCTACAGCGACAAAACTTTTGCTCTTAAGTAATGAACTTGTATAAGTAATTGTGCAATCATTTTCAAAATCAAATTCAATATTATTTTCACACAACAAAGCATATACAACAAGTTTAATAAAGCTGTAACGAATAGACATATTCCTTTCATGTTCAAAAACACTATGAGCTTTATTAAAATAGTAGCGAAAGATATTTACTAACAAAAATTTACGCTCACTATCATTAGTCGGCATCATACGTTTTGTTACTATATTATCTATAAACTCAAATTCGCTTTTACTTAACCCATCTAAAATATAGACAGCTTCTTTCTTAAAAGAACTAGAAGTACTTATCAAAGATCGTGGTACTTTTAAATCACGATAACTGTAACAATAATCATTATTTACTTCATTTTCTACTTTAAAACTAAAATTCCTACAACAGCTTTCATTTATAAGCTCGCTATCTTCAACAGGTAAATCAAAACATTTATCTAAATCTTCTATGCCTTTCATAGTCACCTCACTAAATACATAAGGATAAAATTAAAATTGTTAAATTGGCATTTTCTTATAAGTATCTTTATTTTTCATTGTATAGCAAGATCTAAATAACTTCGGTGACTTTTTCTTAAAAAGTAGTCAAATGACCACTTTTTTTGAAACTTTTACTCTTATGTAGTATACTTTCATTATTGCGGATATACTTTCAGGCTGGTTACCTGAAAAATTCTCATTTACTACAAAGTATTTTAATATTTTGGAGTAATAATGACTTTTATTTCTTTATTAGCCTTTGTACTTTTACTTTTTACTATAGGGATTATTTACAAAAAAACCGATAAACTTGGCTGGACGGTATTAATCTCATTAGTTCTAGGAGTTATCTTTGGACTAATTATTAATAAATTTGAAAGTAATACTTCTAAAGAAATTTTAAATTGGATAGGAATTGTAGGTACTGGATATACACGTCTATTACAAATGATTGTGATGCCTCTAGTATTTATCTCTATCTTATCGGCAATCACTAAAATAGAGCAAGCTAGTAAACTAGGTCGGATAAGTATTAGTGTTCTTTCGGTTCTCTTAGTCACAACTGCAATTTCAGCTTTAGTTGCGGTATTAATAGTGAACGTTTTTCATTTATCTACTGAGGGGTTAATTGCCTCAAGCAATGAAATCGCAGCCCAAGAAAGAGTTGCTCAACGTGCAACAAGCATTGAAAATTTAACTATTCCAGGAATTATTTTATCGTTTATCCCCACTAATCCTTTTGCAGATTTAACTGGGGCAAGATCTACTTCTATTATTGCTACAGTTATTTTTTCATCTTTTCTTGGAGTTGCTACCTTAAGTCTTAAGAAAGAAAATAAGGACTTAGGAGAAAGAATTGCTAATGCGGTAGATACTTTAAGCAAACTAATTATGAGAGTTGTGCGTTTTGTAATTAGATTAACTCCATATGGTGTTTTTGCTTTAATGATTAAAATGGCTGCTACAGCAGTAAATCTAACTCCTCTTTTAAGTTTTTTAGTCGCATCTTACCTCGCAATTATAGCGATGTTTATTATCCACGGATTTATTTTAAGTCTTCATAAAATAAACCCTTTTACCTACTATAAATTAGCTTTCCCTACTTTAGCGTTTGCCTTTACTTCTAGATCTAGTGCAGCTTCAATTCCTCTCAATGTACAAACGCAAGTTGAAAAATTAGGAAACAATTCAGTAATCGCTAATTTTTCAGCAACTTTCGGTGCGACAATAGGACAAAATGGTTGTGCAGGAATTTATCCGGCAATGCTTGCAACTATGATTGCTCCTTCTATGGGAATTGATCCTACTTCTTTAAGTTTTATTGCTACTTTAGTTTTAATCGTTACCCTTTCTTCATTTGGCATTGCTGGAGTAGGTGGTGGAGCTACTTTTGCTTCAATTGTAGTTTTGTCTACTTTAGGCTTCCCATTAGAACTTGTAGGATTACTTATTTCAATTGAACCTATTATAGATATGGGACGTACTGCTCTAAATGTAAATGGCTCTATGCTTGCTGGAACGATTAGTAGTAAATGGATATTTAAAACGCAAATAAGTAAAATTTAACACAATGTGTTCTAAAAAAATCACTTATATTTAAATGTAAAATAAATTCAAAGTGAAGTCTTTTTTCAAGACTTCACTTTTTTAATTGAGTAATCAATCAATTAAAACTTCAATTTTTATCTCTAATTTTCAATTGGTTAATTTTTAGCCTCTACAAAATAAAACTTTTTTTAGGAAATTAAATTTCTAATTTTGCTATAATGTTAGCCATATTTTCTCAAAAATAAATATCTTTTGAACACACTGTTAAAAACAGTTTTAATTTAGTAGGTTTGCTAATTTTTATAATAAAGGTCAAGCATGTCAAAACGTAGATCATTTGTATTCTATTTACTTATTTCGATCGTAGTTGTCATCTTAGTAGGATTAAGCTTATTTTCTTACTTTATGAGCTATCAGAAAAGTAAATATCGATTACCTACTGCAATAACGTCTGTTTCTGTTATTGAGGTATCAAGTAGTAACTACCTAGGTGCTATTAACTCTTCAGGCTTTGTAAGATCACAAAGTACGGGATCTTTAGCTTTAGTTAATTCAGGTAAAGTTGCAACTATTAACTATAAACCAGGACAAAAAGTTAAAAAAGGAGCTGTAATTTTAAGCTTAGATGTAGCTTCAGCTCAAGCAACTTTAGCTGGTCAAAGAGCATCTTTAAATTCACTAAAACTAAACTATGACGGTTTATTAGCTGCTTATAAAGAAGGTGGTGCTTCTAACTATGAAGTACAATCAGCCCTTAGTAGCTATAATGCCCAACTAGCAACAGTTCGTGCTACAGAACAAACAATTCAACTATCACAAATTATTGCTCCATTTGACGGAGTTATAGGTACAATTTCTCCTTCAATTGGTGATGTTGTATCTTCAGGCACAACTCTAGTTACAGTTATCCCTAGTGATAATGATAATAATACTAATGGTTTCTTCTTAAATTTAGGGGTTTCTCCTGATTTAACTAAAAATATTACTATTGGTAATAAAGTTGTTGCTTACGATCAATCTGGTAATAAAGTAGCTGATGGAACTGTATCTGGGGTAGACTCAACAATTTCAACTTCAACTAGCCTTTCTCAAGTGAGAGTAAGTTTTGCAGATAATGCAAATTTACAAGATGGCGAATTCGTAAAAGTTGAAATTAGTACAAACCCAGTTGCTAACCAAATTACCATTCCTGATATTGCAGTATCATATTCATTATATGGACAAATGGTATATCGTTTAGATCCGTTAACTGATGAAGAAAAATCTTCATTAGAAGCCAATAACCAAAGTACTGATGGTGTTTATAAAGTTACCCAAGTATATATTACTGCTAATGACCGTGTTAACGGAGTGGTACTAGTTACAAAAGGTCTAAATGTAGGTAATATTATCGTAACTAACTATAATAATATCCTTGATGGATCACTAGTTAGAATTGCTAAAGGTTACGGTGTTGGCGTTCCTGAAACTTATAAGCTACCTGTAGCAGCACAAGGAACTAATAATTAATAGGAGAAAAATATGAAATTTACTGATGCGTTTATAAAACGACCAGTAATGGGTGTTGCTCTTAGTATTCTCCTTGTTGTGCTTGGTTTATATAGTTTAAGCAAAATGAGTGTACGTGAGTATCCAAAACTAGTTACTGCTACAGTTGTGGTTACTACTACATATACTGGTGTTTCTGCACAATCAATTCAAAACTTTATTACTAGTCCTCTAGAATCAGAACTTGCGGCTGTTGAAAACGTGGACTACATGTATTCAACCTCTGCTCTAGGTACAAGTACGATTACCATGTACTTAGTTGCAGGTGCTGACATTGACAAAGCATTTACGGATGTTGTAGCTAAAGTTAATGAAGCTAAATCTTCATTACCTAGTGATTCTGATGAACCTGTAATTAGTAAAGATACAGGACGTTCAGTAAACCCTCTGTATGTTGCCTTTACAACAGATCAATTAACCAACGCTCAACTAGTTGACTGGTTAGATAGAAACGTAAAACCTCAATTCTATACCGTAAATGGGGTTTCAAGTGTATCATTTATGAACCCTGGTTTATATATGTTAATTACACTTGATCCTGAAAAACTAGATAAATATGGATTAAGTCCTTCTTCTGTTACTTCGACAATTAGTTCAAATAACGTACAAATTGCGGCTGGGTCGTTAAGATCAGAATATAGAGTTTTAACCAATAACGTTGATGGGTCAGTTAAAACCGTTGAAGAACTCAAAAACCTAATTATTACAACTGTTAATGACTTACCTATACGTATTGGTGATGTAGCAACAGTTACCATGGAAGCTTTACCAAACCAAACTGTTTCTACATTCAATAATCAACCTGCAGTAGTAATTGGTTTTGAACTAACTCCTGAAGCTAACCCTTTAACTGTAGTTAAAAATCTTATTGCAAAATATAATGATGTAGTCGTTCCTACATTACCTCAATATATTAAAACGCAAGTTGTTTATGATGGTACAGTAGCAATTAACTCTTCTATCCACCATGTTATTCAAACTGTGTTTGAAGCTGTTGTGATAGTTATGATTGTAATGCTTCTATTCTTAGGAAGTGTTAAATCATTGATTGTTCCGATTGTCGCTATTCCTATTTCAATTTTAGCAAACTTCGTTTTACTCTATGCCTTAGGCTATTCTGTTAACCTAGTTACTCTTCTAGCTTTAATTTTAGCTATAGGTCTAGTGGTGGATGATGCCATTGTTGTTTTAGAAAATATTCAACGTCATATTAAATTAGGAGAAACTCCATTCCGTGCTGCGATTATAGGTACACGTGAAATTGCCGCTCCAGTAATTGTTATGACCTGTACGCTAGCGATCGTATTCTTACCTTTCGCTTTAACTTCAGGATCTACTGGACCAATTTATCGTGAGTTTGCTGTAACTCTTGCAGGATCGGTAATTTTCTCGGGTATAGTTTCATTAACTTTATCTCCAATGTTATGTAACTATCTTTATAGAAATTATGACCATAATAAAATTTCTAAATTCGAACATTACGTTGAATCAACTTTAGATAAAATTAATGCCAAATATGATTTAGCTTTAAAAGGCTTTTTAAATCATCCTAAGTTTGTCCTCTTATTCTTAGCTGCGGCATTATTATCATTACTTTCTTTACCGAAGAATATTAATTCAGAGCTAACTCCAGTTGAAGACCGTGGAGTAGTAGTTGGTTTTGCAGGTTTACCTGCTAACTCAACTGTAGCTTATGGGCAATTATTACAAAAAATAATTGCAAAAGATTTTGAACAAGTACCTTATAGATCAGGGCTTTTATCAATTGTACAATCTTCAGCAATTATAAATATTGCACCTTTAGTAGAAGATCGTCCTCTAACTCAGCAACAGATAATTAATCAATATAGCAATGTATTTAATGGAGTTCCAGGATTACAAGTAAATACAATTAGCTTCCCTGAAATACAAGTACCAGGATCTGGTTTCTATAACTTTGCGATTGCTGTTCAATCAGTTGATGAACTTGATAAAATCGTTCCTTATGCAGAAAAGTTTGCCCAAGCAGCAAAAGACGATGGGATTCTTCTCATGTCTGGGACAAATGTTGCATATAATAACTCTAAGTTAAACATTACAATTGACCGTGAAAAAGCTTCTCGTTTAGGAGTACAAATTTCCAATATTGCAAGTAGTTTATCTGCTTATCTTTCGGGAAGTACAGCTGCTCGTGTGTCAATTGATGGAACCGTTTATAAGGTTGTTACTCAATTAGCAAACGATAATAAATCTGGCACCGACTCTTTATATAATTATTATGTAACTAATTCTTCAGGAACAAACATTCCACTTTCTGAATTAGTTACCTATACTATGGAGTCACAACCAGCTTCATTACCTCGTTTTAACCAATTAAATTCAGTATCTGTACAAGGACGTTCAACTCAATCACAATCAGATCTTGTAGCTTGGGTACAAGATAACTTCTATAAGTATTTCCCATCTAACTATACTTATGAATTACAAGGTGATTTACGTACATTCGTACAAGAAGGTAGTCAAACTACAGTTATCTTTAGTCTAGCTATTATTCTAATTTTCTTAGTGCTAGCAATCCAATTTAACTCTTGGAGAGATGGACTAGTAATTATGATTACCGTACCTTTAGCAATTACAGGTACTATTTCAACTTTATTTATCTTGAGTTTAACCGGTAAACTGGGTGCAACCTTTAATCTATATACCACTATAGGTATGATGACACTTGTTGGTCTAATTACTAAACACGGTATTTTAATGTGTGAGGTTGCAAAAGAAGAACAAATTAATGCGGGCTTAAGTAAACGTGACGCAATTATCAAAGCTGCTCGTATTCGTTTTAGACCAATTCTAATGACTACTCTTGCGATGGTTGCTGGTCTAATTCCGTTATTAATTTCTTCTGGTACAGGTGCTAATGCTCGATTTGCAATAGCCGTAACTATTGTTTCAGGTTTATCAATTGGTACATTATTTACTCTATTCGTTTTACCTATGGTTTATATCTTTATAGGTAAACGTCATGAACCTTTACCTGAATTTGATGAATCTATTCCACCAATCGCAGCTTCTGTTGAAGAAGAAGGGATAGATGAAATCCAAGAAGACGAAGACGTAAATAAAAACAAAGATCTAAACTCAGAAGATCACAAAGATAAATAATTACAATAAATCTATTAATTTAAGGATAGCGTTGGCTATCCTTTTTTTAATAACTTACTATAGTATATGGTCTTTTTTTATCTAAAAATTAGCCTAAATTTCTGACCTAGCTAACTAAGACCTAAAATATAATTAGTGAAAATTAAGGCAAAATATTGAAACCTCTTGAAAATTTCCTTACTA
>NZ_NRJF01000058.1 GCF_003585965.1 Psittacicella gerlachiana
AATTTATGCTTTTAATTTATTGAATCTAGCAAATTTATGCTTTTAATTTATTGAATCTAGCAAATTTATGCTTTTAATTTATTGAATCTAGTAAATTTATGTGTTTAATTTATGGAATCTAATAGATTTATGTTTTCAATTTATGGAATCTAGTAGATTTATGGATTAAATTTATGGAACTAAAATTCTTTCCTTTTCTAGTTTTTATCAGTGATATATAGTAGAATAGAAAGCAAGTGTAGATTTTAATATGAGTATGAGTAAATTAAATAAAATATTACAAAGAAACCAAGTTTACTTTGCCCAAGGAAGTGGAACTATTCTTCTTGGAGCTATAGAAACCGATCTTGTGCATGAGTTCCTTGAGTTAGTTCCTGCTGAACATACATTTGCTGTTTATACTAACCAAGCTTACACTTTATTGCATGCGGTGCAACTGGTTGCACGTCAGGGCTACAAGGTTTGGGCGAATTTAATTTTAAATAAAGATAATGTAAATATCTTAGATCATAAAAAAGAAAGTTTTAAATTACCTTTAAATCTAGAAAAAGAAAGTATTTTTTCGCTAAGTCAAGGGCAAACTTTAAAACAAAAAAGTATTTACTTTGCTTACGGTACAGATTTAAATTTAGTACAAGAAAAGCTTAGTTCTAAGTGGCAAGAACAACAATTAAATTTAATCGAGAGTTTGGAGCAATTACCTCTAAGAGTAGGTAAAGATAAAGTTGATTTACAACCTAGTCCTTTAGCTCAGTTGTGGAAACTCACCAAGGCTACTAACTTAGTAGTTTTTTGGCCAAAGAGTAAAGAAGAGTTTCTTAACCTAGTCCAAGAGATTAAGGCTGCTAAAGAGCAACTTGAAGATTTAGATTTAAGTCAAGTAAAAATCTTTTTTGTAGGTACTAATGATTCGGGAATTAAAACCATTGAATCTCTTTTAGCTACGCCAGTAAGACAGTTAGATAATGTAGCTCGATGTCGTTTATTCTACTCGAGTGCAGAGTTAGAACCAAGTCAAAAACTTTTAGAAAAGAGTAAGTATACAGATTTTTCCTTAGCTTCAAGAAAAATTGTTACTTTACCTGGAGTATTTAGTTCAGACGCTTTAGATTTAGGGACAAAATTATTACTTGAGACCTACCAAGATTTTGGAGCAGAGCATAATCAACATTTACATAAACTATTCCAAAATTATAATAAAGAATTTGATCCTCAAGTAACCAATCCAAATTTAAATTTTTTAGATTATGCTTCAGGGGCTGGAGTAATTAGTCAATATCTAGCGAGCTTATTTAAAAGTAAATTAACTAATCCTCAAGTTAAACAAAATTGGGATTTAATTGAAGTACATGCTCCAGCACTTATTTGCTCGAGTTTAAATTTACAAGAGTTAGCACAAGAACAAGTAAATTTTAATTTACAAGCTGCAGATTCTCTTGAGCAAGCTTTAGCTAATGGTATGCCTGCAGTTTTTTATCGTGAAATTGTAAGTAACCCTCCATTTCATCAAGGTAATGAAGTAACCTTTAGAGTAACTGAGAATCTTATCGCTCAGGCAAGACAAAGATTACATCCGCAGGGAGCTTTGCGTTTAGTAGCAAACTCAGGGTTACCTTATATGCAGATATTAACTAAATATTTTTCTAATATAAATATAATCGCCAAAGCAAATGGTTTTACCGTATATTTGGCAAGGATTTAACTATGCGTTTAGCAGATAAAGATATTATTGAGTATTTGGATAATGGAACAATAAAAATTGAACCACGACCAAGTAATGAGCGTATTGCTGGAGCTACGGTAGACCTCTCTTTAGGAAATACTTTTAGAGTTTTTTCCAGCCAAAAGATTCCTTACGTTGATTTAGGAGGTTCGAGCGTAGACTTAGCAGCACAGTTAGATGAATTAATGTCAGAAGAAATTTATATTGCAGATGATAAAATGTTCTTCTTACATCCGGGTGAATTAGCTCTAGGTTGTACTTATGAGTCAGTAACTGTTCCTGATAACTTTCTCGCTTGGCTTGACGGACGTTCATCTCTAGCTCGTTTAGGCTTAATGGTGCATGTAACCGCACACCGTATAGATCCAGGTTGGTCGGGAAGAATTGTTCTTGAGTTTTCTAATCAAGGGAAGGTGCCTTTAGCTCTACGTCCAAAAATGAAAATTGGGGCGATTAGCTTTGAGCCTTTATCAGCTCCAGCTTTAAAACCATATATTAAGCGTGAAAATGCTAAGTATAAATATCAAGATTCTGCAGTGTCTTCGAGAATTGCCAATGATAATGATGATCCGATTTCATTAATAAGTCAGAATCAGCAATTAAATAAAGATTAGCAGAGCTAGATATGAGTTTAAAAAGCTATTTAAATTATTTACAATTACAGATAAAAGATGAGTTTACTCATCTTTTACCTGTATATATAGAGCAAAAATATCAATTAGCTCTGAGACCTGTATTAGGATGTGATGTACAAGCTTTAGTAGCTCTAGATCTCGCAGAAAATCTTGATCCTTGGCAAGCGGATAATTTTGCCTATTACGGAGCAAAAGTAAATCCTGAAAGTAACGAGCTTAGCTATCAAAGAGGAGCATTTGGCGTAGTTATTGAACTTGTTCCTTATCTCCAAGAGCAAGGTCCAACTTGGCTTTATAAACGTGAACTTAAGTCAGCATTAAGTAGTAATAATGTAAAATCTTCTCTCGAAGATTTTGCTAAGTATCTTTATACCTATCGTAATTCTCCTCCTAAGGTTAGTCCTCAAGTGGATTTAAAATTACTCGCAGAGCAAGAAAGAACTTTAGCTAAGAGTTGGCAAGAGTTGTTAAAAATTTGGAAGCAACAAGTAGATCTAGATTTAAGCTTTGTTCAAATATCTCCTCAACTTTGGCAACTTTGGCAAAGCTCACTTTACCAAAAAGCTTTTAAGGTGATAGCTCGAGAATATAAATTAGAGTTTAAGATCATTAAACAAATGCTAGAGGTCGAGTTTGAGTTATTTTATGATTTTGTGCAAACTTATTTAGCTGAGGTTTTAGAGGTTACGCTTCTGGTGTTAGAAGGAAAATTACTTCAGGTAAGAGAAAGAGCTTGGTTAATACCGGCATGGGATAATTTTCAAGGTGAGGTAAATAAAAAATTTTATCAACAGGAGTTAGGAGTAAATCAGCTGGTAGGATTTATTTGTTTTGAGGCTCAATTTGAAATGTTAAATCTAGATAACATTACGATAAATCCAGACTTTCGTAAATGTGGTTTTGCTCAATTACTCTTAGATCTAATGTTTGCTTTTGGTCGTTGGCAAGAGACCACAAATTACTTATTAGAGGTTCGAGAAAGTAATACTCCAGCAATTGCCTTATACCAAAAAAATAAATTTAGATTAATCAATAAAAGATACTCTTATTATCGCAACTCCTTAAATGGACAAGCTGAAGATGCATTAATTTATCAATTGTTATTAGAATAAAAAAGACACGGCATTTTGCCATGTCTTTTTTACGATTTAAGCGTGGGTAAGAGAAGCACATGAACCTTCATCGTCAACTATAACATAGGTAATTCCTACTGGACCATGCACCCCTACAACTTTAATTAACTCAATATCAGCGGTAGAAGATGGACCTGAAATTATATTAACTACTGAAGGTGTTCTTTCACCTTTTAATGCTCTTTTATCTAATTCCACGGCATACTGGTGCATACGTGGAAGTACGGTTGATGATTTTAATACCACAATGGTATATTTTGGGAGTAAAGAAACTGAACGACCATATTTTGGACTTGATTCTAAGACTATAGAACCTGATTCAGTTAAACCACACTCAGCATGAACTATTCCAATATTTGCGGTAGCCGCAAAAGCAAGATTTGCCCTTCCTTTAGTAGCATCCCAAACCCAAATCTCTTGATTACCAAATTTATCAATTAATCCTTGGGTAATGCCTGCATCATGAAGACGTTGGTCATCGTTAAGGATAATTTTCCCATCAGTAAAGCTCGTGGTTAATTCTACCATGGTACGAGCGAGATTTTCAGGGGTAGTAACCTGGATATCTATGCCGACAGTTTTACAATAATCAATATAGTTTTTTAATAATTGATCTCTAGGTATATCGGTTAAACGAGTTCTAGGATAGTTTACTACCCATTCAGGAATTGGATCTGGAGTAGTTTTAACTTCTCTACCGTATTTTAAGGCAAGGTTTTTTAGAAACTCATCACGATTGTTTTTATCCATGTTTACGGTTCTCCTTATGCTTTTTGAACCAGCTACGGAATGATTCTGAGTGTTCATTACGTGGTAAATCACGAGCTTTGGTCCATTCTTTAACTACAGCAACATTTGCAAAACCGCGTGGAGTATTGTCAGTATGAGAGAAGCTATTAAGTAAGCTATTTCCGGTACGTACAATTTTATCCCAAATAAATGGATGGTTATTTGCAAAAGTGAAACCATGGATTGCTAAGCGTTCTGAAGATTTACCATAACCTAATTTAGCAATATTTTCACGGTGTTTGAGAATTAGTGAAGATAAAGGAATTTTTACTGGACACACTGAGTCACAAGCAGTACAAAGAGAACAAATATTTGGTAGTTCATGGAACTCTTTATAACCACCTAGAATTGGAGTTAATACCGCTCCCATTGGACCTGGATAAATAGAACCATAACCATGTCCACCAATTTGACGGTAAGCTGGACAAATATTCATACATGCTCCACAACGAATACAACGTAACATTTCGTTGAACTCAGAAGTAAGGAGGTCTGAACGTCCATTATCTACGATTACTAGATGGAACTCTTCTGGACCATCAATTTCACCAGCAAGGCGTGGACCAGTTAACCAAGTATTATATGAAGTTAAACGTGAACCTACTGCCGAACGTGGTAATAGAGTTAGAAGAGGATCTACGTTTTCAAAATTTGGAGCCATACGATCCATCCCCATTACCGCAATGTGAGTTTTTGGGGTAGTAGTCGCTAGTCTTAGGTTACCTTCGTTAGTTACAAGACATAAGGTTCCGGTTTCAGGAATCGCAAAGTTACAACCTGAAATCCCTACATCAGCAGTTAAAAAGTCTTCACGTAAAGTTTTACGGATAAAAGCTGTCATTTCTTCTGGAGTTTCAGAACCTTCGTATCCTAAAGTATCATGTAATCTTTGTCTAATCTCGGTACGTGATAAGTGAATCGCAGGAACCACGATATGCGAAGGACGGTCTCCAACAATTTGTAATACGAACTCACCTAAGTCGGTTTCTAAAACTTTAATATCCAATGCTTGTAAAGCTTCATTTAAACCTATTTCTTCAGTTACCATTGATTTAGATTTAACTACTTTTTTCGCATTTTTTGCTCGACAAACATTAGAAATGTAATTAGTAGCTTCTTCCGCAGTTTTAGCAAAGTAAACATGCCCACCGTTTTGCACTACTTTTTCAGATAATTGATATAAGTAGCCATCAATATTGCCGATTACATGGTTACGAATTTGTTGTGATAATTCACGCCATTGTTCAAAATGACCTAACTCGTCCATCATTTTTTTACGGTTTGCCCCAATTACATTTTGAGCTTTAATCAGGTTACGACGTAAAACTTCATTATGGACTTCTTTATTTAGACGCTCTTTTAACGGTAGATTAGATGTTTTTAAACTCATAATTAGTAACCTGCCTGTTCAAGTTCTTCGTCGGTAACAAGTACATCAACGATGTGTAATACTTTAATATGGTCGAGCTTATGTTCGCGTGATAAACGTCCACCTATGTTAATTAAACATGATGAATCTGCACCAATTACATAATCAGGGTTTGCATTTACAATATGCTCAACTTTTTCGGTAACCATTTCTCCTGAAACTTCAGCCATTTTCACTGAGAAAGTACCACCGAAACCACAACAAGTTTCACTATTTTCGAAATCTAAAAGTTCTAATCCTTGTACAGAACGTAAAAGTTTTAATGGTTCTTCTACAACGCCAAGTTTTCTCCATAATGAGCAAGAAGCATGATATACCGCTTTTCCTTCAAGTTTAGCACCTACATCAGTAACACCTAAAGTATTAACGATAAAGTCTGTTAAATCATGACAACGGTCACCAAATTTTTCTGCTCTTTCACGCCAAGGGTCGTTTTCATCAAAAAGGTATTTGTATTTTTTCATTGAATTGATACAAGAACCTGCAGGCGCAACGATTGGATAGTCGTTTTCTTCAAACGTTTTAATTAAGTTTTTAACTGCTTTTTTTGATTCATCAACATAACCAGAGTTTAATGCTGGTTGACCACAACAAGTTTGACTACTTAGAAAAATTACGTCACAACCTAATTTTTCTAAAAGTAAAACTGTTTTTTTTAAGGTATTAGCCTTAACTACGTCACCAATACATGTTACAAAAAGATTAACACGCATATAGTCTCCTAAGTAGATAATTTATAGTATTAGATAAGCGAATTTTCTTCTACTTATTTTCTAAACTAGTTTTACGAAAATTACTAGAGTTAATAGGGGGATAACTCAGTAAATTTCATTTAAAAAAATATTACGATCTTATTATAA
>NZ_NRJF01000059.1 GCF_003585965.1 Psittacicella gerlachiana
TTTTTTTCTCCCCCTCTTTCACACTTTAACTTTTATTCTATTTTTTATTCATTAAACTAACAGTTATAACTAGTCTCGCTTTAGCAACCTAATTAAAATAACTAACAAATGAAAGGTAAATATTTAAAATAAAACTAACATTTGATAACTTAATATCAAAAAACAAATCCTTATTGAAAACTAAGGGTATAAAAACTGGGCGTTTTTTTAAAAAAAATTATAAACCAACCTCACTAAAAATAACATTTGCAACTAAAAAACACACCTACATATTTACTTTTGATATTTTTTGTAAAAAGCAATGCTTTTTTAGTCCATTTTCTGCAAAAAGTTCAGCAAGATTAAAGATCTTAAGTAATAATAAGCTCACATTCTTACTGGGACTAGATAAGTGAACTATATTTTTTAAAAGTATAAGTAACTAATCTCCTATCCATTAATTAATTTTCATTGTTTTCTTTTATAAATATGTCTTTGCAAAATACTTCTACATCTAAAGATACAGGTTTATTATTAAATGTTGAAGACAAACCGTCTTTCTTTATGACGCTAATTTTAGCGGCACAACACTTACTCGCAGCTTTAGGTGGAATTATTGCCGTTCCTCTAGTTGTAGGAAATGTTTTAGAGCTTCCTGCAACTGATACTATTATTCTTGTTAATGCCTCTCTTTTAATCTCTGGGGTTGTTACCTTTGTTCAATCTAAAGGTATAGGTCCAGTTGGTATCCGTCTTCCATCTGTAATGGGTACTAGCTTTACTTTCGTAGCAGCAGCTTTAGCTATAGGTTTCTCTGAAGCTGGTGTAGCTGGTATTCTTGGTTCATCTCTAGTAGGTTCTATTGTAATGATTGCTGGAGCTTACTTAATGCCTTATATTCGTAAATACTTCCCACCAGTAGTAACTGGCTGTGTAGTAATGAGTATTGGTCTTTCTCTAATCTCTGTAGCAGTTGACTGGTTTGCTGGCGGTCAAAAAACTGATCCAAACTATGCTTCAACCTCAACTTTAGCTATGGCAGCTTTTGTTTTAATCGTTGTTATTCTTCTTGTACAATGGGGCAAAGGAATTTTCTCAGCGGCAGCTATCTTCTTTGCAATGTTAGTTGGTTACATTGTTGCTTTATTCTTTGGTCTTGTAGACTTTACCGATGTAAAAGAAGCACAAGTATTTGCTGTTCCTACTCCTTTCCACTTTGGTTTAGCATTCCCTATCTCAGGAATTATCGGGATGTCAATTGCTTACTTAGTAACAATTGTTGAATCTAATGGTAACTTCCTTGCGATTGGTCAAGCAACTAACACTAAAGTTACAGGGGAACATGTAAAACGTGGTGTTTTATGTGACGGTTTAGGTTCTGCTCTAGCAGCATGTTTCTCAACCCTACCTTTCTCTTCATTTGCTCAAAACATCGGTATTATCTCAATTACTCGTGTAGCTTCACGTTACGTAGTAATGTGGACAGGAATCCTCTTATTCTTAGCTGGATTATTCCCTGTATTTGGTGCTTTAATCGTTTCAATCCCTGCACCTGTATTAGGAGGTGCTGGAGTAATGATGTTCGCAATGATTATCGTTGGTGGTATCCAAATGTTAGATCGTGTTACTCGCTCTCGTCGTAATGGTCTAATCATTGCTATCTCTTTAGGTGCTTGTTTAGCAGTGACTTTACGTCCTGAATTATTCAATCACTTACCAGGTTGGACAAAAGAAATTTTCTCTTCAGGTATTACTACAGGTTCATTATTTGCGATTATTTTAGATCGTATTCTTCCTGCAGATAAAGAATATACTGAAACGGAAAATTTAGAAAATCATTAATTTTTTAATCCCAAGATAACTTTCCAGTTATCTTGGGTTGCATTCCTTTTATACAATTGAAATTATAAAAATGAGTACTTCTAATTCCCCTACGAATTTATCTCCAATTGATAAATACTTTGAAATCACAAAATCTGGTTCTAGCATTCGTACTGAAATTACAGCAGGTCTTACTACTTTTTTAGCGATGGTTTATTCAGCTATTACCGTTCCTGCAATGCTTAGTGCAGCCGGTTTTCCTGCAGAATCAGTGTTTATTGCAACCTGTCTTATGACTGGCTTAGGAACTCTGCTTATGGGATTCTGGGCTAAATTACCTATGGCAATTGGCGGAGATATTGCTTTAACTGCCTTTGTAGCTTTCTCAATTGTTTTAGGACAAAAAGTTCCAGTTAATACCGCTCTTGGTATGATTTTAATTATGGGGATTACCTTTACCATAATTTCAATAACAGGTATTCGTGCTTGGATTTTACGTAATCTTCCTCATAGTATTGCGCATGGAGCGGGAGTTGGTATAGGTTTATTCTTAATTCTTGTTGCCTGCTCTAATGTACAAATTGTAGTTGCGAATACCGCATCTAGCTTACCTGTTAAATTAGGTGACTTTACTTCATTCCCTGTGCTAGCTTCATTTATTGGTTTATTCTTAATTATCGCCTTAGAAGCTATGCGTGTGAAAGGGGGAATTTTAATTGTAATTGTCCTCATTACTATCTTAGGTCTAATCTTTGATCCTAAGGTTACATATCAAGGATTCTTTGAAGTACCAAGTTTTGGTGCAGAAAATCTTTTATTTAAATTTGACTTAGCAAGTGTATTTAATACTACCCTTATTCCAATTGTTTTAGCTTTAGTTCTCTCTACCGTATTTGATGCAACTTCAACTGTACGTGCAGTTGCAGGAAATGCTGGTCTTGTAGACGCTAAAGGACAAATTAAAAATGGTAACCGTGCTTTAACTGCAGACTCTGTTTCTTCAGTATTTGCAGGTTTAGTAGGTACTGCTCCAGCTGCTGTTTACTTAGAATCTGGAGCTGGTACAGCTGCCGGTGGCAAAACAGGCTTAACTGCAATTGTTGCTGGGGTGGCATTCTTATTAATTCTTTTCTTTAAACCTCTAGCTTTCCTTGTACCTTTCTACGCTACAGCACCAGCTTTAATGTATGTAGGTTTACTCATGGTATCTAGCGTTAAAGATTTAAACTTTAATGATTTAATTGGTAGTGGTTCTGCTCTTGTAACCGCAGTATTTATTGGCTTTACGGCGAACATCGTTACTGGTCTAATGCTAGGCTTTACTTGTTTAGTACTTGGTCGTATAGTTGCTCGTCAATTTGACAAATTAAACTTTGGTACGGTAATTATTGCTCTTATTCTCTTTGTCTTCTACATTTCGGGAATTGCAATCTAGTACTAATTTCACCAGTTTCTCCGTTTTTGAATAGCAACAACTTAACCTTTATTTATTTTTTATAGTGCGATTATTACCTTTAGTTGTTGCTATTCAAACGGCGAGCTTTACATTTGTTTATTAAAAACTCGGAATCCAACTATGTCTGAAAGATCAGCTTTAGATCGTTTCTTTAAAATCTCAGAACGTGGTTCTTCACTACGTACTGAAATCATTGCTGGCTTAACCACCTTCTTAGCAATGGTTTACTCTGTTATTGTTGTCCCAGGGATGCTAACAGCTGCAGGCTTTGATGCTCAAGCGGTATTCATTGCTACCTGTTTAACTGCAGGTTTAGGTTCAATCCTTATGGGACTATGGGCTAATGTACCTATGGCTATCGGCTGTGCGATTTCGCTTACAGCTTATACCGCATTTAGTATGGTAATTGGACAAAAATTACCTATAAGCACTGCTTTAGCTGCTATCTTTGCTATGGGGGTAATCTTTACCTTAATTTCAGTTACAGGAATTCGTACTTGGATCTTACGTAATCTACCTATTAGTATTGCTCATGGTACAGGTATAGGTATAGGTTTATTCCTCTTAATTATTGCTGCTGGTGGCGTTAAACTAGTAGTTCCAAATACTACATCTTCAGTTCCAGTAACTTTTGGTGACTTTACCGCTTTCCCTTCTTTAATGACTTTAATTGGTCTAGCATTAATTATTGCTTTGGAAAAACGTAAAGTACTTGGAAGTATCTTAATCGTTATTATTCTTTTAACCGTTATTGGTATTATTTTCGATCCAAATATCAAATTTAATGGAGTATTTGCTCTTCCATCATTTGGAGAAAATGCTCATATCTTTGCTATGGATTTTGGATCTTTAGCAAATACTGCAGTATTACCTATAGTTTTTGCTTTAGTAATGACTTCTGTATTTGATGCAACTGGAACTATTCGTGCTGTTGCGGGTCAAGCAAATTTAATTGATAAAGATGGACAAATTATTAATGGTAATCGTGCTTTAACTACCGACTCTCTATCAACAGTATTAGCAAGTGCTCTCGGTACAGCTCCAGCTGCAGTATATATTGAATCAGCTTCAGGAACAGCTGCTGGTGGAAAATCAGGTTTAACCGCAGTAGTTGTAGGGGTACTTTTCCTAGCAATTCTTTTCTTCCAACCTTTAGCGACAATTGTTCCTAGTTATGCTACAGCTCCTGCATTAATGTATGTAGGTTTACTAATGATGTCAAATGTAACCAAACTAGACTTCAGTGACTTTGTTGGAGCTATGTCAGGTTTAGTAACTGCGATTTTCATTATCTTAGCTGCTAACATAGTTACCGGAATTATGATCGGTTTTGCAACTCTTGTAATCGGTCGAGTTGTTGCAGGTGAGTTTAAACAACTCAACCTAGGTACAGTAATTATTGCCGTAATCCTTGTTGCTTTCTATGCTTCAGGATTAGCAATTTAATAGTATCAAAATAAAAAAACGATAACTTTAAAGTGAAATTACTTTGAGGTTATCGTTTTTTTATTTGCCAGTTAATGTGCTAAGATATACTAATGAATATTTTTGAAAATTTAGAGAATATCAAGGATAAACGCTTACTTTTGGTTTATAATATGTAAGCAACTTAATAATTTATAACTTGATTGGCTTTTCTTTAAAATTTAAAACTAATTTGCATCCTCAATGCAATAAATTAAAGAGGTTTTATAATGGTTAAGGTTAGGTTTTCTCACCTTCAATCTCTCGACCCTAACAATCTAAATTCTTGGTTAGATAGTCTAAACAATGAGAAATTCAAAGAGCGTCTCAACCAGATTTATGACTACTATAGTCAAAACCTCATAAATAACCAAAATCTTCGTGATGAGGTAAAAATTACTATTTTCAGCAATAGCTGTGAACTAGTAGAAATTCTTGATGGTTTAAATCTTGATGATGAAACTCTCTTGGCAGCTTTCCTTTTCCCATTAATTTCAAATGGGCAAATAGAATTAAAAGAAATAGTTGATAAAATCACGCCTCTAATGTACCGCATCTTAAAAGGCACATTAAATATGGCTCAAATTGATATTATCAATTTTAATTCTGATAAAAACGATCAAATTAACAGTATTCGTCATCTGCTCTTAACTATGGCTGATGACTATCGTTCAATTATTATTAAACTCGCCGAAAGAATTCTCTTTCTCCGTGCTTTAGACTCTAATAAGAATATTGACGCTCAAGAAAAAGTACAGATTGCCTCTAATATTTTAGATGTTTATGCATCACTTGCAAATCGCCTTGGTATAGGGCAATTAAAATGGGAAATTGAAGACCTTTGTCTTAAAATTACTAATCCTGATGCTTATTATAAAATTGTAAAAAAACTAAGCATCCGTCGTATTGACCGCTTAAAACTAATTAGTGATTTTGAGCAAAATTTAGCACAAAAAATTCGTAAAGAATGTGGCATTCAACATTTTGAACTTTATGGTAGACCTAAGCATATCTACTCTATTTATAATAAAATGCGTAAAAAAAATCTTCAGTTTGAACAATTGTATGATTTATTTGCCGCTAGGGTTATTGTAAATACTGTTTCTGAATGCTACGCAGTATTGTCAATGGTACAGACTGATTATGACACTATAGCTTCAGAATTTACCGATTACATCGTAAATACTAAGCCGAATGGTTATCAATCTATCCATACTATTATTCGCCTTAACGAACGCTTTACTCTAGAATTACAAATTCGAACCGAAGAAATGCACCGCAATGCCGAAGTTGGGGTAGCAGCCCATTGGCAATATAAAGAAGGGAAAAAATCTTCGAATAAAGCTACAGATAAAATAGCTTGGTTACGTAAACTTTTAGAGTGGCAAAACGATATTAGTTCTGATCCAAAACAAGGTGAAGAAATTCGTAAGCAACTTCTTGATGATCGAGTGTATATCTTTACTCCTCGTGGAGAAGTAAGGGATTTACCTAAAGGATCAACTCCTCTAGATTTTGCTTATAGTATTCATACCGAAGTTGGTAATCGCTGTGTTGGTGCTAAAGTAAATAACCGTATTGTAAACTTTGGTTATGAGCTTCAAACCGGTGATAAAGTAGAAATCTTAACTCAAAAAGAACCTAATATCTCTCGAGACTGGATTAACTTTGTTAAAACTCCAAGAGCAAAAAGTAAAATAACTACTTATTTTGCTAAACTTGATCGTGATAAATATATCAAAGAGGGTTTACAAATTCTTGAAAGTGCTTGTAACCAAACTAAACAAAATTTAAAAAATTTAACTCCAGTATTACTCAAACGTTACAAACTGGCTAAAAACTTTGAAGAATTATGTTTAAACTTTGGTAATGGAACTTTAAAATCCAACAATCTTTTAAGTTTTCTAGAAAATTACAATCCAGCTGGAAGTGATCTCAATAAAGCTAAAGAGGTTGACGAAATTTTACATGAAAGGTTAAATGAAATAAATGACAAACCTAATCAAAACCATGGTAAAAATACTCGTCAAAATCAAATTATTATTGAAGGAACTTCGAGTGTAATGTATCAATTAGCTAGATGTTGTCAACCTATTCCAGGCGACCCGATTATTGGATACATTACTAAAGGTAGAGGAGTTTCAGTACACCGTGCAGACTGTTTACATGTTTCTCACCTCATGCAGGCACATCCTGGAAGAATTGTTAACTGTAATTGGAATCGTAATTATAAAGCAGGAAACCAAACAGTAAGAGCGAGATTACAAGTAATTGGTTTAGACCGTGTAGGGATGCTTCGAGATATTTCAGCTGTCTTAAGTTCCTTTAAAGCGACAATTGTAAGCTTTAATTCTTCTTTAAACCAAAAAACGATGCTTTCGACAATGAGATTTGAAGTAGACTTTAATAGTGTAGATACTATGAATAAAGTATTACTCTCAATTTCAAAAATCTCTGGCGTAGTGCAAGCTATACGTACTTAAACTTATCTTTGCTTATCTTTTTTGAGCACTTTTAAGTAAGCTATAGTCTAAGACAAAAAATCAACTAGATTTTATAAGTAAGAGTTCACTCTTACTTTTTTTGTGTTAATCGTTCTCATATACGCCTCAATTTTAAACTTTTTTATCCTTTATAATCATCTCCCCTACTCACATAGTCTATTCTCTCTGTATAATAGATAACAAAAAATCATCTCAACATAAATTAAGGTAATCTTATGTCATATCGTGAACAAAATGTTTTAGACAATGCTAACAACAATACTGTATTTATGGTATGGAATTTTAAAGAGGAAGCTGAGATTAAAGAAAAATTTCAACGCCTTTGTTCTTTAGTTATAAACCTCAATAATACAGCTAACACTCGTTTTCCTGAAGCTAAAGCAAGTGTTACTTTAGGAATTAGTGCTCAAGCTTGGGAACTATTAGATTTACCTAAACCTTTACCAAAAGAACTAACTCCTTTCCGTGCAATTAAAGGAGAAAAACACACAGCTCCATCTACCCGTGGAGATCTCCATTTACATATTCGTAGCACCGAACATAGTTATTGTATTGATGTTGCAGCTAACATCACTGATCTTTTACAAGAAGTGGCTGAATGTGTAGAAGAAGTTCATGGTTTCCGCTACTGGGATGGACGTAGTATTATTGGCTTTGTTGATGGTACGGAAAATCCGCAAGGAGAAGAACGCCGTCAATATGGTTTAGTAGGTGAAGAAGATCCTGAATACCAAGGTGGAAGCTACCTTTTTGTGCAAAAGTATATCCATGACATGAAAGCTTGGCGTGCTTTACCTGTAAACGAACAAGAAAAAGTAATAGGTCGTAGTAAAGCAGACGATATTGAAATGGATGACGATACTAAACCAAGTAACTCTCATACAGCCTTAGCAAATATTGGCGATGACAAAGTTATTCGTGATAACATGCCATTTGGGAATATGGGTGCTAATGAAATGGGAACCTATTTCATCTGCTACGCAAATTCATTTAATACCGTACGCCGTATGTTAACTAATATGTTTATTGGTAAACCAAAAGGAAACTATGATCGTCTTTTAGATTTTAGTACCGCAAAAACAGGAACTCTTTTCTTTGTTCCTACTTTTGATATGCTAGGTGACTTTGCAGGCTAAATCTAACTTCTTTGTAAGTTATGAGTTTTAGTATCTAATTAATTTACAAACCAAAAGAGCAAGAGTAAATAAATACTCTTGCTCTTTTGGTTAGTTGAAAAATTTTAGCTTACCTAATTTGCTTTAAGCTAATTACTTAAAGTTAAGCATTATTTGCTAAAATTTTTAATCAGGTTTTTTATCCTGTGTAATTTGCATTTGCTCAATCTTAGCTTGCTTTGTCTCTTGGGCTTGGGCTGGTTTAAAAGTTAAAATTAAAATTCCAATTACCATTAATGCTAAGCCAAGAATTTCACGTCCAGATAACTTTTCTCCAAGAAAAATAAAGGCAAATACAGCTACAAAGACTACAGAAAGTTTATCTAAGGAAGCTACATGAGCAACAGAACCTTCTTGCAAGGCTTTAAAATAAAATAACCAAGATAATCCCGTAGAGGCAGCCGAAAGAAAGAGAAATACCCATTGTCTTAAAGTAAGACTACTCAAACTTTCCCATTTACCAAGATAACTTACCCAAGCAGCGGTAATTGCCACAATAAAGCAAGTACGAATAAAGGTGGCTAAATCACTATTAATTCCGACTAACCCAAGTTTAGCAAAAATTGCAGTCATGGCAGCAAACACCGCAGCTAACAGAGCATAAATAACCCAACTCATAATCCTTCTCTCATTACCTAAATAAGTGGCTCTTATTCTAGCACTTTAACTTAGACAATGCAAAAAGTAGTAGCCGGACTACTTTTTAGTCAAGCTACTACTTTTAGATTTTTAGTCTCTTTGCTTTTGCCACTGCTCTTGCAAATAAGCTAAACTTAATTGCGAAGTTGATGAGACAAGGGCAATATCAACTCCTAGGTCTTCACTTTTTCCGACTCCAATCGGCAAAGCACCTGAAGCTTTTATCGCTTGAATTCCCGCCTGAGCATCTTCGATGGCAATACAATAATGAGGATCAACATTTAGATTTTGAGCTGCGAGTAAAAAGATTCCTGGATCAGGTTTGGATTTTACTTGAGCTGCACTAGCAATAGTATCAAAATAAGCACTTAATTCCATTTTTTCAAGAAGTTTAGGAGCATTAATACTTGCCGAAGCTAGACCAACTTTAATTCCCGCTGCTTTTAATTCTTGTAATAAAGCTAAGACTCCTGGAAATACATCTTGAGGCGTTACTCTCTCAATCATTTTTAAGTATTCCTGATTTTTCTTCGTAGCCAGCTCTTCAACTTGCTCTGATGAAAAACTCTCTGCTTTATTACCATACTCTAAAATTCTCTTGAGTGAATCTAAGCGTGATACCCCTTTTAATTGTTCATTAAATTCTCGATCTATATGAATCCCAATACTTTGAGCTAATTCACGCCAAGCTAAGTAATGGTACTCTGCAGTATCGGTAATTACACCATCTAGGTCAAATAATACTGCTTTAAACATTATTTAGCTCCTAATTTTACTTGCACTAGAGACTCTAAAGTATGAGTTTGACCATAGACTTCTAAAGTTAAAGACTCACCTTGTAATAACTCTAAAGTCACAAATTCTTTATTAATCGAAACTTTTAATAAACGTTGACGATAGTTAATATGGAAAGAGTAATCATCCCAAATACTTGGTAACATAGGAGCAAAGCTTAATTTACCTTGCCAAGTTTTCATTTGAGCAAAACCTTGCACTATAGATAACCAAGATCCTGACATCGAAGTAATATGTAATCCATCTTCGGTATCATTATTATAATTATCTAAGTCTAGACGTGAAGTTCGTAGATACATTTCTACAGCCTTAGCATCTTTACCTAATTCAGCTGCTAAAATCGCATGAATTGATGGAGATAAAGATGACTCATGCACAGTCATAGGCTCATAAAAATCAAAGTTACGACGTTTTGTTTCTAAATCAAATTGATCACCAAAGAAGTATAGACCTTGTAATACATCTGCTTGTTTAATAAATGGAGAACGTAAGATCTTATCCCAAGACCATTTTTGATTTAATGGGAGATCTTTACTTGCATCTAAACTACTTACAGGACGTAACTCTTTATCTAAGAAACCATCATGTTGTACAAACACTTCTAACTCTTGATCATATGGGAAGTACATGTTTGCTACTATGTCTTGCCATTTTTCTAACTCTACCTCAGTAACCCCTAAATCAGGACGAGGATATTGAGCTAAAGCTTTAGCAGTGTAATCTAAAACCCAAGTAGCAATGCGATTGGTATACCAGTTATTATTGATATTATTCTCGTACTCATTTGGACCGGTTACCCCATGGATCATATATTTATGCTTACGAGCACTATAGTGGACACGACTAGCCCAGAAGCGAGCAATTTCTACGAGAACTTCAAGCCCCTTAGTAGCTAAATAGGTTTGATCTCCAGTGTAATTAGTATAATTATAAATAGCGTAAGCTATAGCTCCATTTCTATGGATTTCTTCGAAAGTAATTTCCCATTCATTGTGACACTCAATCCCATTGAAGGTTACCATCGGATAGAGAGCTCCTGCTAAACCTTGCTCACGAGCATTATGTTGAGCCCCTGCTAATTGTTGATGACGGTATTTTAAGAGATTTTCAGTTACTTCAGGTTTAGCTAATGCAAGATATAAAGGCACAAGATAAGCTTCAGTATCCCAATAGGTTGCTCCGCCGTATTTTTCTCCCGTAAATCCTTTTGGGCCTATATTTAAACGTGAATCTTCACCATAGTAAGTTGAGAAAAGTTGGAAGAGATTAAATCTAATTCCTTGTTGCGACTCAAGAGCCTTAGGATTACTACCATTAATTTGCACATCTGCAAGTTGCCAACGCTCTTCCCATTTAGCACTATGAGCTTGTAATAACTGAGTAAAAGTTTGATCAGCTAACTCTTGACTTAAAGCACTTGCAGCTTGCTCTAATTCACCTTGATTTTGGTAATCACGTGAAGTAGTAAGCACCACTCTTTTTTCAAAGGTAAGAGCTTGCTCACCTAGAGTTGCCACAAAAGTATTAACTACTTGCGACTCTTGAGCTTGACTTGCTAGAGGTTTAAAATCTCCTGCAAAAGTTTGCTCCGCATGAACAATAAATCTTTCTACACCAAATGGATTTTCACGAGTTTGAATAGTAAGACTAGAACCCTCTCCTTGAGTTTTAGCTTCTAGAGTATGCCAGAAGTTTTCTTCATAATTTGAATCTTCATTACGCACATTTCCATCTAAATAACTCTTGAACTCAACTTGATGTTCTTTACCATCTACGGATACTACTTCCCATTTAAATGCAGCTAATTCTTTTACCGCTAAAGAAATAAATCTTGTAACAACAAATTTTACGCCCGCTACCACAAAACTACGAGATAAAACCCCGTGCTTCATATCAAGAGTTAAGTTAAATTCCTCTACCTGATCTTTTGCTAAGTCAACCAGCTTGCCATCAACGAGAATCTCAACTTTAGCAAAATTTAAGTTATTGATTGCTTTACCAAAATAACGAGGATAACCATTTTTCCACCAGCCTACACGAGTTTTATCAGGAAACCAAACTCCTGCAACATAGGTACCTAAATGAGTATCTCCGCTATAAGTTTCTTCAAAGTTCCCACGCATCCCCATATAGCCATTTCCAAGGCTCGTTAAACTTTCAACTAAACGCTTGTGCTCTTTATCTAATTGATGTGTAGTTAAAGTCCATGGGTGTACTTCCATACTTCTAAAAGTCATCTTTTACCTCAAATTTTTGTTACCTTAAAACTAATTTCTGTTTGTTGTTCTTGTCTTGGCTCTATGCAGATATCCCCCCATTGGCGAGCATTTAAACTATTGGGCATGGTTTGTGGCTCTAGAGCAATACTACTAAATTCTCCACGATCATGAGCTTGCCAATTTACAGGATCAGCAGTAAAGATTACCAAGGCATTACGAGAACTAAACACTTCAAGTTTATAGTGATTGCTAACCTCTAGAGTGGCAACTAAAGGATTATTTACGTGATAGACTTCATCAAAACCTTTATAAGGTTGCTCTGAAGTTCTAATCTCCGCCAATCCTTGAGCCAAGGAGCGTCCTGACCATTGATAATTAGCTTTATTACTTAAGCCCTGAGGAATCGCTTGGTCATCAGTTTGCATATGACTTCCATCGATAGTTAAATAGGCCTGCTCATTATCAAAGGTACGCCAATAAATATGTGCCGTAGGATCAAAAACACTCCATTTATTTAAAGATTTAGCTCGATAAGTTATTTTTAATTCATTATCTTCAGAGAGATAGTAATCTATGGTTACCGCTAAATCTCCAGGAAAGGAATCCACTTGCTCATATAAATTAGTACTTAATTGGAGATGGTTGTCGGCTAATTGCTTGCCGACAAACCATTGTTTTGCCATCCCCTGCTCCCCTCCATGCAAACAATTGGTTCCATGATTTGCAGGAAGTTGTACCAGTTCATGATTTAAAGAGAATTGAGCTTGAGCAATACGCCCTGCTACTCTACCAATTTGCAAGTTAATATTAAAAGGATTAGTAAGATATTCTTCTAAATTCGAACAAGAAACAACTAAGTTAGTGTCATTTCCCTCTAAACAAAACTTGTGAATTGCTCCTCCTAAATTAAGAACTTCTACTTTTGTTTGCCTTGTGTTCTTTAGGGTATAAACTTCAATTTGTTGCATACTCTTCCTTTAAATTAAGATTTTTTCACAACAAATACTGAAATTGCTCCAAAGAATAATACTATTGCTGCCGCATAGAACATATTAACTTGACTAAAGCCTAATGCTGGGAATAAAGCAAAACTTAATAATGAAGCAACAATTTGTGGTAAACAAATTGAACCATTGAAAAGTCCTAAGTAGGTTCCCATACGTTTAGTACCATGTAAAGCATTAGTTACATAGGTTAATGGATAAGTTAAAATACCAGCCCAAGCAATACCTACTAAGCTATATGAAAGGATTAAAGCATATTTATTAGTAAAGATCGCAATACTAAATAAACCTACAGCTCCCGCAAGTAAACTAATAAAGTAACTTAAGCGATTAAATTCACGAGGCACTTTAGCTAAAACATAAGAGTAGATTACCGCTGCTATAGATTGTACAGCTGCTAATAAACCATACCAGTTCCCCGCTTCCTGATAAGCATGACTAGTTGCATCTGTAGTTTGCCATACGTTTTCAGCAATTGCTCCTGCTGAATAGATCCACATATATTGAAATGCAAACCATGAGAAAAACTGTACTAAAGTAATTGCCCAGAAATTAAATGGTGCATTTTTAAGAAGAACAAACCAATTGGTTTTCTCATCAGATGGTTTAGTTAAATCAATGCCATGATAAGTTGCATAGGTTTGTGGATCATATTCTTTTACTTTTAAAATCGTTAATAAAGTAGTTAAAAGTAATAGGCCACCGCCAATATAGAAAGCTAATTTTACGGTAATTGGAATTGAACCTTGTTGAGCAACATTACTTAAACCAATAAACGCAAAGATAAATGGTAAAGCGGCTGCGATTACTGATCCGGTATTACAGAGAAAACTTTGAATCCCATAAGCATAGCTTTTTTGTTTCTCATTTACCATGTCGCCGACAATCATTTTAAATGGTTGCATTGCCATATTTGAGGATACGTCTAAAAGAGCGATCATTAATCCCCCAAAGAGTAAGGCAGCTAAAGAAGCATAACCAAAGCCAAAGTCTCCAGCATTTGGTAATAAGAACATTACAATTGCGGCAATAATTGAACCGTAAATTAAGTAAGGAAGACGACGTCCACCTAAACGAGGCGACCAAGTACGATCGGAAAGAGTACCGACAATAGGTTGTACTAATAAACCTGCTAAAGGAGGTAAAATAAAGAACCAACCTAAAGAATGAGGGTCAGCTCCAAGAGTCTGGAAAATACGACTCATTTGTGAACTTTGTAAAGTAAATGCCATTTGTACCCCTAAGAATCCAAGGCTTAGCATCCAAATGGTATTCTTAGGTAAATCAGGTAACCCTGAAGTATGTTGTTGATTATGTGCCATATAGTATCCTTTTGGTTATAAGAAATTAAGTTCGGAAATTAATTTCTTCTTCTGCAATTATTGTAAAACTAGTTTTTTCTAGAATAAATAGGCATAAAATACTTATGGTCTTTTTTCTTTCTCTGAGCATTTTTAAAAATCAATAACTTATGAATAACAAAACTAATTCCTAAAATATTTAGCTCTCTTATAAGAACTTTCGCATAGAAGCATTATTTATCATAAAGATATAAAATCAACTGACACATATTTTCTTTTAATTTTTATTCACAAATCAAAAAAACTGCACAGAGAAATATAAAATTGCAAAAGTGTGAAATACGACGAGGAAAAACCCTATAAAATATTAAGGGAATTATTTTGCTCTATCTATAAAATTGCCAGATAGAAAAAAGAAAAGAATAAGATAGAAAGAGAAAAACTGAAAGGAGAAAAGCTGGAAGGAAGATAAATAGTAAGAAAAAACGTGGTAAGAAGAAAAATAACAAAACAACTAGAATAGGATAATTAAGTGTAAATCTCTAAGCAAATCTATAACTTATGCAAACTATCACTCTTTATCTATGGAGACCGCTAGAGTCAAAATTTAAGCTTCCTTATAAAAAGGCTCATTATTTACAACCATGGGAAAACTCATTATTGACAACTAAAAAACAGAAGAAAGGAGGGATAAGTACCCTCCTTTTATAGATAAATTAAAAGTATAGTTTTACAAAGAGTAAGCTTAAAGCTAAGCTAAACACCATACTTAATAAGCCAGGAATCATAAAGCTATGATTAAAGATATATTTACCAATTTTTGTTGTTCCTGTAATATCAAAATCACAAGCTGCGATAATTGGTCCATAGTTAGGCACAAAGAAGTAACCGTTTACAGCAACAAAAGTACCTACTAAAATTTCTGGTGGTAAACCTATGCTTAGACCAATTGGGAATAATACTGTAACTGTAGCTGCTTGGCTATTTACGAGTACCGAGAAAACAAATAAAGCTAAAGCAAAAGCCCAAGGTGCTGCATGAACTAAAGAAGATACAGTTTCTTTTACCTCTGGAAGGTGAGCTGCGATTAAAGTATCTCCTAACCAAGCTATACCAAATATTGCAATTACTGCTCGCATTCCCGCATGGAATACCGAACCTCGAGTAATTACATTATTATCAGGTTTACAACAAAGAATAATAATTGCCCCTGCAGCCAGCATAATAATCTCAATTGCATGTACCATACTTAATGGTTTACCATTAACCACAGGTCTTAATTCAGCAAAAGCTCCGAGAATAACTACTGAAATTGCAGCAACAATAAAAATAAATACTGAGAATTTAGCATGCCATGAAGTAGTTTGTTCTTGTTCTTCTTTAGGCACAGAATCTAATAATTCAGCACGATATTCAGGATTTTCTAAGCGTGCAAGGTAAATAGGATCTTGATTTAATTCTTTACCTAATTTATTAACAATAATACAAGCAAAGAAAATTCCTAACACGGTTGCAGGAATGGTAATTTTGAGAATATCTAATACTGATACTTGTGAGCCATCTAGATACCTAATTACCGTAAGTACAGCTGCAGCTATTGGACTGCCCACAATTGCAAACTGTGAAGCAATTACTGCCATCGAAAGTGGACGTTCTGGACGAATGCCATTTTTACGACTAACTTCAGCAATTACCGGTAATACTGAGTAAGCAACATGCCCTGTACCTGCAAAAATGGTAAAGGTATAAGTTACTGCTGGAGCAATGAAAGTAATATACTTAGGATGACGATGAATTAATCTGGTAGCAATTTTTACCATATAGTCGAGACCACCAGCAGCCTGCATCGCAGCTGCCGCTGACACTACTGATAAAATCATTAGCATTACATCTATAGGGATGCTTGCTGGAGCCAAACCAAAGCCAAAAGTTAAAATTAATAAACCTAGTCCTCCCATTACTCCTAGGCCGATTCCCCCAATACGAGCACCTACAAGAATACATAGAAGAACTATTGCAAAATGAACAAAAAACATTTAATACCTAATTAAATTTTCTTAAAATAAAAAACAAAACTTCCTTATTATAAACTAATTAAAGTTTATCTTCCTACTTTATACTATAACTTTTTAAAACTCGAAAAACTCCATATTTCACTCTGTAGGAAAAATGCTTAGACAGAGAGCAAAATATGGCATAATCTTATAAACTAAGAACTTATATTTTTCTTAAGATTTTTTTATTAAAGACCAATTTTTTCTAATAAATAACTAACTTAACTCATGGCTAACCTTTTTTCAAATCTACAACAAAAATATGAACAAGTTTTTGATCGCCAATTAAAGATAGCGGTCACAGGTTTAAGTCGTAGCGGTAAAACCGCATTTATTACTAGTTTTATTAATCAACTTTTAACTTTAGATGGCAATAAAAGTAGTTTACCCTTCTTTCGAGCAGCCGCTAAAGGCTGGATTAAAGGGGCAACAATTGTTCCGCAAACTGATCTAACTCTTCCGACTTTTCCTTATCAACAAAACCTCAAAGCTTTACAAGGAGAAAATCCTACTTGGCCTCAAGCAACTACCGATATCAGTGTGATTCGTCTTGCTCTAAAGTATGAACTCCCTAAAAGCCTATGGCGAAAAATGAGTGAAGTTAACTTTAGTAACCAACAAACTCTGTATATAGATATTATTGATTATCCAGGCGAATGGTTATTAGATTTACCTTTACTTAAGCTCGATTATGCTCATTGGAGTACTAGTGGACATTTTCTTGCTCATCCTTTAAGAACAGAGTTAGCTCAAGCTTGGCTTCAAGCTTTAGAAAGTTTTGATCCTTTAGCTCCTGCTGATCATGAGCAAATTGCAACTATTGCTCAAGAATATACCAAATTTCTTTTTGCTTGTAAGGAAAAAGGGTTAGAGTTTATTCAACCAGGAAGATTTGTCCTTCCAGGGAGTTATACTAATGCCCCCGTACTACAATTCTTCCCTCTCGTCAATGTAACTGAGCAAACTTGGGAGCAACTACTCAACCATGCTAAAAAGCACCATGAATCAGGGATTGCCATTCTCATACAGAGATATAAAACCTACGTCCAAACATTTGTTGAAAATTTTTATCAGCAACATTTTGCTCGTTTTGATCGTCAAGTAATCCTTGTAGATTGTTTAACTCCTTTAAACCATTCAGCAATTGCTTTTCAAGAAACTCAACAAGCTCTTGAACAAATTTTTCAGCACTTCCAATATGGTAAACGTAACTTATGGCATCGTCTCTTTGCTCCACAAATAGATAAGCTCGTGTTTGCAGCCACTAAAGTAGATCATATTACCAGTGACCAAGTAGCAAACTTAAAAAGCTTGTTACAACAACTTGCTCAAAATAATAATCGTCAAGCTAATTACTATAATATAGATACAGCCTTTATCCCTATAGCTTCGATTAGGGCAACTCGTCAAGTAGTTTTAACTCAAGAAGGACAAACTTACCAAGCACTCCAAGGAAGATTAAAGCAAAACTATGAAAGCAAATACCTCTACCCTGGTTCAGTTCCAGCTCACTTGCCGGAAGCGAGTTTTTGGCAACAACATACTTTTGCCTTTGATGACTTTGCTCCTTTACCTTTAACTCCCCATGGTAAAATTGAATCTATTGGCATGGATCAAGTTTTTGAAGTATTACTCGGAGACAAATTAAAGTAAACTATGAAAGAAAAACAAATTTTTGATGCTCCTGAGAGAGATAACCAAACGCCAAGCTTTACTGCTAAAAAAGAGTTCAATCCACAACAAGCTCAAGTGCAAGAAAGTCAGGAAGCTACATACGAACAAGTTGAACAAGATTTACTAGTTCTTCCCAAAAAAGAGCTTAAATTACAACCTGGTAAACTCTTTACTTGGAGTTTAAGAATTTTCTCTTTATTCCTTTTTGCTTTAGGTCTTGGTACTTTATATCAACTTGGAGCTTCTCTCTATGCTCTTATTAGTCTTTTTAATCAAGGAATCAGCAGTATTGCTTTACTCGTTACCCATCTTAGTAGCTTTGCGATTCAACTGGGATTATTTTTAATCTTTGCCGGTTTAAGTTTAAGCTTACGTAAAGAATATAAAAGCATAAAACTTCTTCAAGAACACGAAGAAAAGCAACTGCAAGCGGGCATCGTTTTAAGCGCTTATGCTCAAGTAGAAGAAAATGAACAGGGACAAGCTAATTTAAGTCATCATCAGGGACAAGTATTTTTTACTAATGCAGAACAAGCTATAGCTTGGTGTCAAACTCAATTGGAACTCATGCAAATTAATCAAATGCACCCAAGTATAAAGCAATGGAAAGAAGCGGTACATAGCTATATGTCACCAGGTCAAGTACTACAACTATTTTCTTTTTATGTGTTAGAACCTTTTGATAAACAAGTTATCGAAATTATTCACAAACGAGCAGCTACCGATGCTCTTGTCATTGCCTTTTCTCACTTTGTTCTCCTCGATATGCTCTTTATTTGTTGGCGAAATTTACAACTTATGAACGAAATAAGTTCGCTTTATGGAATTAAACTAGGCTACTATGCACGCTTAAAAATGTTTAAGCACTTGTTAGCTAATATCTTCCTTGCGGGTGCAAGTGAAGCTCTCGAACAATATATAGATCTAAGTGATTTCGTTTCTTCTAACTTATTAAGTAAGTTTTCGACTAAGGCTGCTCAAGGTTTAAGTATTGGACTCTTAAGTGTACGCTTAGGAATCAAACAAATGGAGTTTTGTCGTCCTTTACCTTTTGCGAAGAAAAATCGTCCGAACATCCTTAGTTTAAGTAAAAGCTTAAGCAAAAACCTTCTTTCCTCACTACAGAAAAAAGAGCAAGATTAAATAGTTTAAGTTTTAAGATTTAACCTTATTTGGGGTATAATAGAGCGTGTAAACTTAAAGAAAGGCAACAAGTTACCAGCCTAAAATTTATTTAGGATGATCACTATACCTTTACGTGTTAAACAAAAGGAAATTGTATGTCACTAGTAGAACTTTATACTAAACATGTTTCACGTTTAGTAGATTATTATAAAGATTATTTAACAAAGAATAACAAAACCTCTGTATGGCTACACTATGGTGATCATGTACTTTATTTTGATGATGATCAAGAGATCCCATTCCGTGCTAATGCCTATGCCGTACATTTAATTAATGAACCTAAAGCTGTAGGCTCATATATATGCGTAGATAGAGAAGGTAAAGTAACTCTTTACAACTTTATTGACAATGGATTCTGGAATGTACCTACAACTTTAGATTTTTCTTTCTTTAAAGAATCTAAACTAATTGAAGTTGTAGATTTCTACGATTTTGATAAAGAACTCAAAGCAATTCTAGAAGCTCAAGCTCCAACTTCTTTAATTATTGGACCAAATCAACAAAAATATCTTGAATTAGGTTTTGCCCCTGAATCAGTTAATGAAAAAGAGTTAATGCTTGATCTGCAAGACTTACGCTTACAAAAAACTGAGTATGAGTACGAAATGCTTTGCCAAGCTCAATACTTAGCAATTAAAGCTCATCGTACCATTAAAACAGCGGTAAACTCTACGAATTTATCAGAAAATCAACTTCTTGGAGTTTATTTACAAAATGCAGAATTACCTTATGATGCTCAAGGTTATGCAAGTATTTTAGCTTTTAATGAAAATGCTGCTATTTTACACTACAATAAATTAGACTTTACCTCTCCTGAACAACGTAAATCTTTCCTTATCGATGCGGGAGCGGTATACAAAGGTTATCAAGCAGATATTTCACGTACTTACTTTTTAGATGATAATCAATTATTTTCTGATTTAATTCTTGGCGTAGGAAATATTAAAGACGAAATTATTAACAATATGCGTCCAGGTATTTCTACAGCGAGCTTACAAGAGTTAATGATGCGTAAAACCGCAGAACTTCTTATAGATGCCGAAATCTTAAAAGACATTAGCATCGATGAAGCTTATGACTTTAAGATTCCTCATCGCTTTGTGCCTCATGGTTTTGGACATTCTTTAGGTATCAACACTCATGACGTGAGAGGTCGCATTAAAACTCCACAAATCCCAGGTTTAAGAAGCACTCATGTGTTAGAAGTTGGAAATGTTTGGACTGTTGAACCAGGATTATATTTTATTGAGCAATTACTTGCAGAGTTAAATAATGATCCAAAAATTAGTTCTCACCTCAACCAAGCTTTACTTGAGTCTTTAAAACCTTACGGCGGTATTCGTGTTGAAGACAACGTAATGCTCCAAGAAGATCAACTAGTAAACTTTACAGGTGATCTTGATAATATGTAATTAAAAAAGTAGCGATCATTGATCGCTACTTTGAACTCTGTAAATTATGACTAAAGTCCTACTTTTATCTGGTACTCGTGAAGGACATACTGCTAAAATTAATGATTTTATTGCCCAAAAACTCCAAGAAAACCAGAAAATAGAAATTTTACATCTAACCTTAGAGCAAGCATTACAAGACAATCTTGATCTTAGTGATTTTAAAGCCATAGTTGTTGGGGCTTCTATTCATTATGGACATTTTCCTAAAGCTTTAAACCACTTTGTCGCTAAACATCTTCAAGAGTTACAAACTCAACCTAGTTACTTTTTTGGAGTAAATTTAACGGCTCGTAAAGCGGAAAAATCCAGTCCCCAAACTAATGTTTATGTACGCAAATTCTTAAAATCTACTCCTTGGCAACCACAGCAAGTGGCAGTTTTTGCTGGAGCTTTAAATTACGCTCAATTAAACTTTTTTGATCGTAATATGATCCGATTTATTATGTGGCTAACCAAAGGAGATACAGATCCTAAAACAAATAAAGTTTATACTAATTGGCAAGCTGTAACTGAATTTGCTCAACAAATTTCCCAATCCCTTTAATCGACTATAGATAAAAACAATCTTAAGCTTGTTTATGCTTACCAATAAATCTCACAAGCTTGAACTTACCCCTATGTATTGAGTTATAAACTCAATTCTTCTATCTATAGGACTAGACAACTGGAAACTTTAATTATGTCAACAGAATTAAAAGAAATTGAAACTTTAACTTTACCACCTGAAATCCAAAAACAATTAGAAGAAATTCGTCGTGGTACTGAAGCTATATATTCTGAACAAGATTTAATTAAAAAACTTTTAGAAAAACGTCCTCTAATTGTTAAATTAGGAGCTGACCCTACTGCTCCTGATATTCACCTAGGACATACAGTAGTTTTAAATAAATTACGTGCTTTACAAAACTATGGTCACCAAGTACAATTTTTAATTGGTGACTTTACAGCTACAGTTGGTGATCCATCTGGACGTTCTGCAACTCGTCCTCCATTAACTCGTGAACAAGTTCTTGCTAATGCTAAAACCTACCAAGAACAAATTTTTAAAATTCTAGATCCTGAAAAAACAAAAATTGTTTTTAACTCAGATTGGTTAGGCAAGCTCGGAACTGAAGGGGTATTACGCCTTGCTTCACAGTCAACGGTAGCTCGTATGTTAGAACGTGATGATTTTAACAAACGTTATAATAATAATCAGCCAATTGCAATTCACGAATTCCTCTACCCATTATTCCAAGGCTATGATTCAGTAGAAATGAAAGCTGATATTGAGTTAGGAGGAACTGACCAAACCTTTAATCTTTTAATGGGACGTGAACTGCAAAAATCTTACAATCAAGCACAGCAAGTATGTATTACTTTACCTCTACTTGTAGGTCTTGATGGCGAAAAGAAAATGTCAAAATCTTTAGGTAACTACATAGGCGTTACAGATCCTGCTAACGAGATGTATGCTAAAGTAATGTCAATTTCTGATGACCTCATGTGGGATTGGTATACTTTATTATCATTTAAATCTTTAGAAGAAATTGCAACACTAAAAGAAAAAGTAGCTCAAGGGATGAATCCACGTGATGCTAAAGTAGAGTTAGCTCTTGAAATTACCGCTCGTTTCCATAGTGAAGAGCTAGCTTTAGCAGCTAAAGAGGAGTTTACTAATCGTTTTGCTAAAGGTCAACTTCCAACAGATCTAGAAGAGTTAACTCTTACTATTGCCGATCAAGACGATTACCCTCTTGCTAATCTCCTTAAAGATGCACAAATGGTTGCTTCAACTTCTGAAGCTTACCGTAATATTGAAGGTAACGGAGTATCTATTGATGGAGAAAAAGTTACAGATAAAAAACATCGTGTTGCAGTAGGTACTACTGCCGTATACCAAGTAGGTAAACGTAAATTTAAACGTATTACTCTAACTAAATAATCAGTGAATAAACAAAAACGCATTGAAATTCTACAAAGGTTTGCTTTAGCTAACCCTAATCCCACTACTGAATTAAAATATTCTAATACTTTTGAGTTATTAATTGCAGTATTACTTTCAGCACAAGCTACTGATGCTTCAGTAAATAAAGCTACCGAACCATTATTTAAAGTAGCAAATAATGCTCAAGCTATGTGGGATCTAGGAGAAGAAAAAGTACGAGACTATATTAAAACTCTCAACTTTTTCCGTAATAAAGCAAAAAATGTTATTAAAACCAGTGAAATTCTTGCTACCAAATATCAAGGAGAAGTTCCTGATGATCAGGAAATCCTTGAATCCTTACCTGGAGTTGGTCATAAAACCGCTAATGTAGTACGTAATACCGCATTTGGTCATCCAACTGTAGCTGTGGATACCCATATTTTTAGGGTTTGTAATCGTACGAAATTTGCTCCTGGTAAAGATGTAGTAGAGGTAGAGGAAAAACTTCTAAAGGTTGTCCCTAAAGAATATTTATATAATGTTCATCACTGGTTAATTCTGCATGGACGCTATACTTGCCAAGCAAGAAAACCTAAATGTCAAATTTGCCCTATTGCAGACCTTTGTGAGTTCAAAGAAAAAGATCAATACCTTTATGGCAAATAAAAAAGCTAAAAAACCTGGTTCAGCTTCGATTGCCCAAAATAAAAGAGCTCGTTTTGAGTATTTTATTGAAGAGACAATTGAAGCAGGACTCTCTTTACAAGGCTGGGAGATTAAATCCTTGCGCCAAGGTAAAGCTAATATTGCCGATTCTTATGTAACTTTTAAAAATGGCGAAGCATTTTTATTAGGTTCAACCGTTCAACCTTTAAATCAAGCTTCAACCCATGTTTTAAACGATCCAACTCGTACTCGTAAGCTTCTCTTACACCGTAAAGAAATCGATAACCTTTTTGGTAAGGTAAATCGTGCGGGATATACAGTAGTATGTCTAGAACTTTACTGGCAACGCTCTTATGTAAAAGCTAAGCTAGGCTTAGCTCGTGGGAAAAAGCTTCACGATAAACGAGAAACAGTAAAAGATCGAGAATGGCAAATCCAAAAAGCACGAATTATGAAAAATACTAATTTGCGCTAAATAAAAAAGACCAGAGGAGATTCCTTTGGTCTTTTAATTTATGTTAATATTTTTTATATACTAAAGAGGAGGTCTATTGACCTCCTCTCAAGGGTAAAATTAATTATACACGTTTAAAGTCTAAGTGTAATAATTTTGGTTTAAAAGCGTGACGTTGAATCGCTTGTACTTTTACTTTTTCTTCTTTACCATCAACAACGATTGTTAAAACTTCAGCGTAGAACTCTGGTTTAACTTGTGCGTTGTTTACTTTGTCGTGATCTAATACGATCGCTACAGGTTCTGCATTACCACCATAGATAATTGCAGGAATTTTACCCTCGTGACGAAGGCGGCGGCTCACACCTTTACCATTCGTTTGTTTAGCAGTTGCTTCAAATGTAAATGACATTTTAATTTTCCTTAATGTTTTATCTAAAAATATTAAGTGTCCAAGAGGTGACCCAAGCTTGGCACAGGTACGTATTATATCAAGATCAAGTTTAAATGTAAAGTACTTTTTTTAGCGACATTAACCTCAAACTTCAGTATAATAGAAACAAAATTATACTAAAACTACAAGTAGATATATGACTTTACCTGTAATTACCCTAATGGGAGCTACCGCTTCTGGTAAAACTAGACTAGCTATGGCTCTCTATAAAAAAAATCCTGAAAAATATGATCTTATTAACGTTGATTCAGCGTTAATTTATCGTGATATGACTATAGGCACAGCTAAACCTTCACCTGAAGAATTAGCTCAAGCTCCTCATGCTTTAGTAGATATTCTAGATCCTGCTCAAAGTTATAGTGTAGGACAGTTTCAAAAGGATGTTGATCAATTAATCAAAAAATCACACCAACAAGGAAAAATTCCTTTACTCGTTGGTGGAACCATGATGTATTATCGTAGCCTTTTAGGACAATTAGATCAATTACCCTCTTCAACCGAAGAATCTCGAGCTTGGGTCAATGAACTCTTTGCGACTAAAGGGAATCTAGAGTGTCATCAAATGCTTAAAGAAATTGATCCTGCAGCTTTTAGTCGTCTCCATCCAAACGATAGTCAAAGAGTAGGCAGAATTCTCGAACTCTACTACCTTACTGGTAAATCTATGAGTGAGATTTCTAATAATAATTCTGCAGAAAATAAACATCTTAGTCCTTTAGAAAAAGAACTAAGAATGCGTCGCATTAATAAAAAACTCTTTAACACTCCGCACTACAATCTAGAAGACTATTACACAGATTTTGCTCAATTAACCCCTGATTTATGCTTAGCTAACAAAAACTCTCAAGGTCTCTATGAATACCATGATGTAAAAGGAACAACTTTATATAGTAAGTATAATCTTTTACAATTTGCTATGTATAATCAAGACCGTACAGCCTTACATGCCGATATTAATAATCGCTTAAAACAAATGGTTGCTGATGGAATTGTTGCTGAAGTAGAAAAACTTTATCAACGTGGAGATTTAAATCGTGACATGCCAAGTGTTCGCTGTGTAGGTTATCGTCAGCTTTGGGATTATTTTGATGGAGAAGTAACTTTAGAGCAAGCTTTAGAAAATGTAGCTGCTGCGACAAGACAATTAGCTAAAAGACAAATTACTTGGCTACGTTCTTGGCCTTTACCTTTTACACAAATTCCAACCAATATTCCGGTGGAACAACAAATTGAAATTATTGAAAAAGTATTAAATTTCGCTCTCGAACAAGAGGATTCCTTATGCCAAAAACCATAGTTCTTGCGACCAGTAATCAAGGTAAATTAAAAGAATTTTCAGCTCTTTTTAAACAAGCTAATTTAGAACAATACTTAGACTTAAAAACTCTTGCTGAGTTTCCTAGCTTTATTTCTCCTGAAGAAAATGCTCCTTCCTTTATTGGTAATGCTTTAATTAAAGCTTATCATGCAGCCGAACATACGGGTACGGCTGCTCTTGCCGATGATTCTGGACTATGCGTTGATGCCTTAGACTCTGCTCCAGGAATTCACTCGGCTCGCTATGCAACTATGCACAATTTCCAGCAACAAGGATTAGATAAAGAACAACTAAACTATTCTTGTCTTTTAGAAAAGATGCAAAGTATCCCACAAGGACAACGTCAAGCTCACTTCTACTGTTGCTTAGTTCTTGTACGCTTTCCTCGTGATCCTGAACCTTTAATTGCTGTAGGAAAATGTAAAGGAGAAATTCTCTCTGCAGCTATTGGTGACCATGGACATGGATATGACCCAGTGTTCTTTAGTTTTGATCTTAACAAAAGCTTTGCTCAGGCAACAATGGAAGAAAAAAACTCAGTATCTCATCGTACCTTAGCTTTTGATAATCTAATTAATGCGGGCTTAAAAGAATTTTTTAGTAAATAATTTAAATCAATAAAGTAAGGTTTAAGTTATAATATAAGTTACCTTTTTTAACTTGGAATCCTGATTATGACAAAAGAGAAAAAAATTACTCCTTTTGATACCGTAACTGAAGCTTTTCCTGAAGATTCTCTTCTTGAAGAAGCTTTTAAACAATCAAGTTGGAAAGAAGATAATCGTATTGCTGACGAAACTGGCGAAAGCGAAAAGAAAGATTCACAAAAATAAGAGAATCTAAAAATTAGGAAAATCTAAAAACTTATAGGTATAGAGTTAAACTCTATACCTATTCTGCTATCTAAACCACTATGACTAAAAAGAAGCATAAAAAACTCGTTGCGAGCCTCCTCCTACTTATTGTGATTATAATTGCTCTTGTCCTTTACTTAAATAGAGGCTTGTTTACGCAAATTAAACACAATCTTGAGCAACGCCAAGCCCTAATTAAAGTACAAAAAGAAATTACCTTTGAGTTAAATAAATATAATCAAGAATACATCTTACTCGGTCAAGGAACTACCAATAGCTATTGTTATATTCTGTATCCTTTAACAGAATCCACCTTGCTTAAAGATTTACTTCGAGCTGGTGCTAACACCCAAAAAAATCTTTGCGGGAAAGTATTTTATGTTCCTATACAGCAAGAAGCAGAATTACAAAGTTCAATGCTCAATTATATTTTTAGCCAACCAGCGTATCAAAGAAAAGAATTACTTGAAATGTGGTTTAAAAGAGCAAACTTACCTTTAGCAAACTTACCGCAAAATTTACAACAACTTTATCAAATCCAACAGGATTTTAATTTAAGTCAGTATACTTTTCCTATTTATATTAAGTACCAGCCTGAGAGTCATAGTGTTCGTTGGTATATCGGAGAGCGAGCTGAACGTGAATTATTACAATTTAAATAAAATTTAAGGAGATGTAGCAAAAACTACATCTCCTTTAATTTTATAAATCGTCATCATCAAAACTTAAATCATCAACATTAACTTTAGAGTCAATTTGTCCTACTAAGTAAGATGAGATTTCTGTTTCTTGTGGAGCTACTTGTACGTTCTCAGAAGATAACCAGTTGTTCATCCATGGAATTGGATTTGAACGTTTTGCAAATGGTAAAGGTAAGTTTACAGCTTCCATACGAATATTGGTAATATATTCCACATATTCTTGTAGAATTTGTTTATTTAAACCTAACATAGAACCATCTTTAAAGAGGTACTCTGCCCATTCTTTCTCCTGATTAGCAGCAGCTAAGAATAGCTCATATGCTTCTTGCTCAGCTTCTTTTGCAATCTCTGCCATCTCAGGGTCACCATCACCCTGTTGCATTAAATTAATAATATGTTGCGTTCCAGTTAAATGTAACGCTTCATCACGAGCAATTAATTTAATAATTTTTGCATTTCCTTCCATACGTTTTTGCTCAGCAAAAGCGAATGAACAAGCAAAAGAAACATAGAAACGTATAGCTTCTAAAGCATTAACCGAGTGTAAACATAGGTAGAGTTCTTTCTTTAATTTACGTAAAGTAACTTCGATTTTCTCACCGTCAACTTCAAACTCCCCCTCACCGTAAATAGTCCAAAGCATAGTATCACGAATTAAATCATCGTAATATTTTGAGATATCACGAGCACGTTTTACAATTTCACTATTGGTAACTATATCGTCAAACACTTCGCCTGGATCATTAACGATATTACGAATAATATGCGTATATGAACGTGAGTGAATTGTTTCCGAGAAAGTCCAAGTTTCAATCCAAGTTTCTAACTCTGGAATAGACACTAAAGGTAATAAAGCAACGTTTGGCGAACGCCCTTGAATAGAATCAAGTAAAGTTTGATATTTTAAGTTTGAAATAAAAATGTGTTTTTCATGATCAGGTAATTGACTATAATCAATACGATCACGAGTAACATCCACTTCTTCTGGACGCCAGAAAAAAGATAATTGTTTTTCGATTAACTTTTCAAAAATAGGATATCTTTGTTGGTCATAACGTGCAACATTCACGTTTTGTCCAAAGAACATAGGTTCTTTTAATTGGTCATTTTTATTTTGCGAGAAAGTGGTATAAGCCATATTTATATCCTTCTATATAAATTAGAGTGGAAGTCACAAAGAATAAATTTCTTCAAACTTTTGATTAGATTTTACAAGCACCGCCTGCACAATCATCATCAGTACGATCTGAAGCTCCATCATTAGTGTTATGGTAGTATAAGGTTTTAATCCCAAGTTTATGACAAAGTAATAGATCTTTTAATAATTGTTGCATAGGTACTTTATTACCTGGGAATTTTGCTGGATCATAGTTAGTATTTGTTGAAATAGATTGGTCAACAAATTTTTGCATTAATCCAACTAATTCTAGATAACCTCGGTTATCTGGCCATGTCCAAAGTAATTCATATTGTTGACGGTATTTATCGATTTCAGGAACTACTTGACGTAAGATACCATCTTTTGATTGTTTAATGGTAACAAAACCACGTGGTGGTTCAATCCCATTCGTCGCATTAGAAATTTGCGAAGAAGTTTCTGATGGCATTAATGAAGTTAAAGTAGAGTTACGTAAGCCCCAACGTGCAATATCCGTACGTAATTCTTCCCAGTTATAATGTAATTCACCACTGTGAATCTTATCTAGGTTCTTATTATAGTGGTCTATAGGTAATAATCCTTGAGCATAAGTAGTATCACCAAAATATTCACAAGCACCTTTCTCTTGAGCTAAACGATTTGAAGCTTTTAAGCAATAATATTGAATTGCTTCAAAAGTACGATGCGTTAAATCTTTTGCAGAACCATCAGTATATTTAACTCCATTTTTTGCTAGGTAGTAAGCATAGTTAATTACCCCTATACCTAAAGAGCGACGGCGTTTAGTTGAGATTTCAGCAGCTTTAATTGGATAATTTTGATAATCCATTAAAGAATCTAAAGCACGTACAACTAAATCTGCTAATTCTTCAAGTTCATCAAGATTTTCAATTGCCCCTAAGTTAAATGCAGAAAGCGTACAGAGTGCAATTTCCCCTTCTTCATCAAAAATATTATTTAAAGGTTTAGTTGGTAAGGTAATCTCTAAACATAAATTTGATTGACGAATTGGAGCTTTTTTCGGATTAAATGCTGAGTGAGTATTTGTATTATCAACATTGTGAATATAAATTCTTCCTGTTGACGCACGCTCTTGCATTAATGAAGAGAAAAGATCTACTGCAGGAACGGTAATGCGTTCAATTGCAGGATCATTTTCATATTTTTCATATAAGCGAGCAAATTCATCTTGATCTTCAAAGAAAGCATCATATAATCCTGGTACTTCAGATGGGCTGAATAATGAAATTACTCCATCTTTTGTTCTTAAACGATTATATAAGTAGCCATTAATTTGCACCCCATAGTCAAGCTGACGTACACGGTTATCTTCAACCCCACGGTTATTTTTAAGGACGAGAAGTTCACGCGCTTCACGATGCCATATAGGATAGAATACAGTTGCAGCTCCGCCTCTTACTCCACCTTGTGAACAAGATTTTACAGCCGCTTGGAATAGTTTATAAAAAGGAATTACTCCAGTGTGATATGCTTCACCACCACGGATTTTTGAACCTATAGCACGGATACGTCCCGCATTAACCCCAATCCCAGCTCTTTGTGATACGTATTTCACAATTGCTGATGAAGTCGCATTAATAGAATCTAAACTATCATCACATTCAATAAGCACACAAGATGAGAATTGACGGGTTGGCGTTCTCACCCCAGCCATAATTGGCGTTGGTAAACTAATTTTAAAGGTAGAAGCAGCATCATAGAAACGTCTAATATAATCTAAACGTGTCTCTTTTGGATAATCTGCAAATAATGAAGCAGCAATTAGTAAATATAAAAACTGTGCTGACTCATAAATTTGTTTAGTTACACGGTCTTGTACTAAATATTTACCTTCTAATTGCTTAACTCCTGCATAAGCAAAATCTAAATCACGAGAGTGAACTAAGAAACCATTCATGATTTCATAATCTTCACGTGAGAATTTTTCTAATAACTCTTGATCATATTTACCAAGATTTACTAGTTTTACTACATGATCATATAAATGAGGTGGTTCAAAGCCATCATAAGCTTTTTTACGGAGATGGAAAACAGCTAGACGGGCAGCTAAATATTGATAATCAGGAGTTTGCTCGGAAATTAAATCCGCAGCTGACTTGATTAAAAGCTCATGGATATCTGAAGTTTTCATTCCATCAGCAAATTGAACTTGCGAACGTAACTCAACTAGAGATACTGAAACATCGTTTAAGCCTTCAGCGGCCCAAGTTACCACTCGGTGAACCTTTTCTAAATCAAGAGGTTCTCTTCTGCCGTTACGCTTGGTAACATAGATATTTTCTATCACGGGTGTTCTCCTTTATCTGTAACTATAGAATTCAATTTTAAATACTTAATTGTTTAAATACTTAAAGCTAAATTTAAAATTTATATTCGATTAAAAAAACAATTATCTCACTCTTTAAT
>NZ_NRJF01000006.1 GCF_003585965.1 Psittacicella gerlachiana
AAAAATTTAATATTAATTCCCAAGAGATTGTTAAATTTATCCAAGAAAGTTCTAACTCAGCCGTGTTAAACCGCGTGCTGGGCGGTAGCGTGTCTCAAATTCTTGGTACATTACAGTCTAATGGTAAAGTTTTTATTGTGAACCCAGCAGGGATCGTTTTTGGAGCAAGTGCTCAAGTAGACGTGGCGGGGTTAGTAGCTTCAACGCTAGATATTAGTAATGAAGACTTTATTCAGGGTAATTACGTATTTAATCAAGACAAAGACCGTGCGATTGCAAGTGTCCTTAACCAAGGGATGATTAAAGTAAACGATGATGGTACTTTAGCTTTAGTGGGTGGAAAAGTAGTAAATACTGGTACTCTTGAAGCAAAAAATGGTACGGTTTACTTACTTGCAGGACAGTCAATTACAATTCAGGATTTAGATAATCCATTAATTTCTTATCGTGTTACAGCTGAGAATAAAGCTGTTAACTTAGGGGAAATTGTTTCTAAAAGAACTTACTTATTAGCGAATAAAGTAGCTAATGGTTACACTACAGCAGAACAATTTGCAGATGTAATCTCTGCTCAAGATTCTGCACGTAAAGCTTCAATTACCGCTTCGGGAGAAGTGGTGCTTTATGGTGCTTCAGAAGCTGAAGATATCCATACAACCGCAGAAAATAATGCGCAGTTAACTTCGGGTAACCATGTTCTAAATAGTTTTGTGGTAAATAACGGAACTATTGATACTTCTAATGTAACAGGGCAAGCTGGGAATGTTAGTGTTCTTGGGGATGAGATTTATTTAGTTAATAATTCTCATATTAATGCTTCTGGATTAGGCGGTGGTGTTGTTTATATTGGTGGTGATATTCAAGGAACTGGTGAGATTAAATTATCAGACGCTACCTATGTAGGAGAGGGTTCTGTTGTAAATGTTTCTGGGATTAGTAGTAGCAATGCAGGAAATGTTTATGTTTGGGGTAACAAGGCTTACGTTTCAGGTAACTTTTTAGCTACTGCAGAGAAAGGTACAGGTGGTTTTATTGAAACTTCAGGTGAGTTTATCGAAGTTTCTGATGATATTAGTGTAAATACTACTGCTCAAGATACAGAGAAAACCGGTAAATGGTTAATTGACCCTGTAAATGTATACATTGTAGACTCTGGTACTTATGGACAAGTGATTACATGTAACTCAAGAGAGTATTCTTGGAGATCTGATACAACCAGTTCTGAAGCAACAATTAGAAGTTCTACATTAAATACTGCTTTAAAATCTTCAAATGTATTAGTAGCTACCATTAAAGTAGGTCAAAGTCTGGATCCGGATATATTAAATCTAGGTAGTATTTACGTAAGAAATGTAAATATCACTGGTTCGGGAACTTATGTTTTTCAATTATTGGGTAATAACATTGTAATTGAAAACTCTACAATAAGGGTAGGGGGATTTAAGTCAGCTGCATTTGGTAATACTACAATTAAAGATTCCTTTATTAGTACTTGGGGTAATACAGCTAGAAAAGGCGATATTTGGATAAGTGGTGGACTTTACTGGACCTATAATGGAAAAGAAGTTCATACTGGTTCAAGAATTTTTAATAACCATGATTTACACACCACTATTGATAATTCAACGCTTCAAGCTACAGAGTTTCTTGTTTACGGACGTATCCTGATAGCTTCATCAGGAAATTTTTTAACTTTACCTACTTATTTAACTGAAAGTTATTACAAGTTTAATGTTGTTAATGGCAGTAAGCTTGAATCAATGAGTGTCTTACTTTACCCAAACTATGATTCAAACTTTATTTGTTCAACAATATCAGGATGGACAACGGTAATTAATACTGTAGGTTCTGCTTTAGATAAAGATGCTGTAACCTCAGACTATGCTAGTCAAGGTGGACATAGATATTACTTTAAAGATATGTGTTTTACTGATTATTATCAGTGGGCAGCTAGTTTACATATAGGTGGAGATGCTCAATATGGTAATAAGTACTTTATAGTTTTTGATAACACTTCTATAGATTTAAGTAAAAACGAAGCTTCAGGTGATCCTACGGTAACAATAGGTAGTAAAGAGGCTGCTGGGACTTCTGGTGGTTATTCACGAGTAGAGTTCTTAAACTCATCAATTTTAAATCCAGGAAATATAAACATTAATACTCCATTTAATACTACCAATGGAAGTAAGTTATCTAATTCTACTTTCAATTCGACTAACGGTAGTATTAATGTAGAAGTTAACTCTAAACTAGCAATTTCTGATAGTAACTTCACAAGTAAAAACAACACTACTTTTAGTACCAACACAAGTAGTGGCATCAATAGTGGCGTAAGAACTGGTGACCTTATTGTAAGTGGCTCAAATATCTCGGCAGAAACCGGAGATGTTCGTGTTAATGTAGCCCAAACAGGGTCAGTAGTTGTAAATGGATCGACGAATCTAACTTCAAAACAAGGTAATGTTAGTATCTACTCTAGCTGTGCAAGTAAAGTAGAGTTAAATGGTGCTAATATTACAGCTGCTAAGACCTCGAGCATTGGTGGAGGATCTGGAGTTCCGATTTCGGTAACTGATGTAAATGCTACGGCAACAGATATTAATTGGGGAGCTACAGGTGCAGCTACAACAATTAGTAACTCAAAACTTTGTGCAACTAGTAATACTACTTTAGGTACTGCAACTAGTGATGTAACGATTAAGAATACTACTTCAACTAGTGGGAATAACCTCTCGATCCAAGGTCAGAATGTAACCATCTCTGATACTAATGCAAGTGCAACTAAAGAAGCTTCAATTACTGCTAATGGTTCGATTAAAGGTACTAATGCAAATATTGCAGCTGGTAGTGATACACAAGTAAAAATGAGTGCAACTAAAGATATTACCTTTAGTGACTCTAATATCACCACTGCACAAGGCTTTAATGCTACTTCTACAGGTGGAGCTGTAAGCTTCACAAATTCAAAAATTGGTACTAGCTCATCTACTGCTGAAGTAAAACTTCAAGGTACTTCAACAAGTCTTGATAATGTTGAGTTAGCAAGTAACTTACAAGCACTAGTTTTAAATTCATCTTCAGGTGATGCAAGTATTAAAAATACTGACGTTACTACAAGTGGAGCGGTAACAGCTTATGCTCCTAAAGGTGATGTAAATGTAGAAAAATCAGACATTAAAGCTAGTGAAGTAAACTTAACTGGTGCTGGCGTAACTGTTGGTAATTCTACAGTTGTTTCTACTGTGAGTGCTGTTAACTTAACGGCAATCACGAAAAGTGTAACTCTACACAATGCAACTATATGTGCGACAACTGGTGTTAACCTTAAAGCAAACCAAGACATTTCGATTACTAATGGTTCGAATGTAACTGCTGAGAATGGCAATATTTCTTTAGTTGCTTCAGAAGGTTCGATTGCTGTTCAGGGAAGTAACATCACGACAAAAGCAAGTGATGCTTCAGTAAATATTAGTGCTTCTACTGGAGTTACTTTAGATAACACTAATATTACTAATCCAAAAGATTTAGAGATAAGTGCTAAAACAGGTGAAGTTAAAGTTGCTAATACTTCGGTTAGTGCAACTAACAACTTAAATATTACTGGTGGTCAGTTAGATTTAGATAATGTTTCTGTTGCAAACACCGTGAAAAATGTAACCGCAACAGCAACAACCGGAACTCTAAAATTAAGTAATGTTTCTGCAAATGCTACAGATACCTTAATCCTTAAAGCGGCAGATGCCTTAACAGTAGAGTGTTCTTCGGCGATAGGTACAAATCGTACACGTTATGAAACTGGTAAAACCCTATCTGTATCTAATATTGAAGAAGCTCCAGCTACAGATAAATTAGAGTATGTAGCTAAAGAAGGAGTAACGGTAACCAATGCTAACCTAACCGTGAAAAATGGAGTAGAGATCTACTCTGAAAACGGAGAAGTGGCGTTAGTTTCATCTACAGCTAAAGGTAAGACTGCGAATATTACGGGTGCAAGTGTTACCTTAGATAATAGTGAAGTTAATTCAACTGCAAGTGATGTAGTGGTAAATGCAACTTCAGGTGCTTTAACGGCAAATAACTCTACAATCTTTGGTCAAGGCTCGGCAACTGTTGCTGGTAAAGGAGGAGTTAACCTAGGTAAAGGTACAAATATTACTGCTGAAACCGGTAATCTTGCGGTAACTTCAACAGCGGGAGCGATTACTTCTGATGGAGCGAACCTTACCGTTAAAAACGCTGATGCTAATGTAAGCGTTAGTGCATCTACAGGTGTTACTTTAAACAACACTAATATCACTAACCCGAAAAACTTAGATATTAAATCATCGACGGGTGAAGTTAAATTAGCAGATACTAGTTTAGATCTATCTAATAATTTATCTATTTCTGGTGGTTCGACTACTCTTGAAAATACTAAAGTTGAAGGAGCGAAAAACGCTACTTTAACCGCAACAACTGGGGCTTTAACAGTAACTAACTCTGATGTAAAAGCTACTGAAAAACTCAGTGCAACTGCTCAAGGTGATGCAACCATTACGAATTCTTGTGTTTCAGGAGCTGCAGAAACCGTTGTTAACGCTGAAGGTAAACTCGCAATTAGCGGTGGTGATGCTGTAACGACTGGTAAAGTAGATTACTCTGGTAAAACTGGAGTAACTCTAACCAATCACCAAGTAACTTCTTCAGGTGAAGCTAGCGTAAAAGCTGAACAAGGAGCGGTAGCTTTAGATAGTTCAAGTGTATCAGGTACGACCACAACTCTTTCTGGTCAAGATGATGTAACTTTAACTAAATCAAAAGTTGCTTCGACAACTGGAGATTTAACCGTAACTTCAACTGGTGGTAAAGTTACTTCGCTTAACTCTACGCTTGCTGGTCAAGGGGAAGTAGCAATTTCAGCTGCTAAAGATGTAACTCTTGATAATGGTACTAACATTTCAGCACAAACTGGTGATGTAGAAGTTACCTCAACTGCTGGGGCAGTAAAAGCTGAAGGAACGAATATTACTGTAGCTTCTGCAGATGCTAATGTAAGCATTTCTGCATCAACAGGTGTTACTTTAAATAATACAAATATTAGTAATCCAAAAGATGTTTCAATTACTTCTACAAGTGGTGAAACTAAACTTGGTAATACTACTATTAAAGTAAACAATAACTTAACCGTAGCTGGCGGTTCTGTTGCTTTAGATAAAACTAAAGTTGAGGGTGATGTACAAAATATTAGCTTAACTGCGAAAACTGGTACTATCACTTTAACGGAAACTACAGGTACTGCTGCGAAAAATGCGATCCTAACTGCAGATAAGGCTATTTCTACCGAAGGTTCTACTCTTTACGGTAAAGAGCGTACACGTTACGAAACTAATGAAACCTTAACTATCGGTAAAGGTGGTGAAGACCTTGAAACACAACAGCTAGAGTATGTTGGTAAGAAAGGGGTTAAAGTAACGGATCAAACGGTAACTGCTCAAGAAAAACTTGTAATCTACTCTGAAACAGGTGAAGTGTCTCTTGAGAATGGTAAGGTTTCGGCAAAAGAAACTAATGTTACTGGTGGTACAGTAAAATTAACTAACTCTGAAGTATGTGCAACAGCTGGAGCAGCTGTAGTTGAAGCAACCCAAAATGGATTAACGGTAACTAACTCTGCAATTGCAGGTTCTACAGGCGTAAAAGTTGCTGGTAATACTGGAGTAACCTTCACTAATGGTTCAAATGTATCTTCGGCAGAAGGTAATGTAGAAATTAGCTCGAGAGCGGGTGAAATTAATTCTGAAGGTACAAACATTACTGTTGCTGAGACGGCAAATGTAGAGGTTACGGCAGCTAATGGGGTGACTTTAAACAACACCAACATTAGCCATGCTAAGGATGTAAGCATTACTGCTTCTGATGGTAATACCAAGTTAGGTAACTCTACGATTGCTTTAAGTAATAACTTAACAATCGTCGGTCAAGCGGTTGCAGTTGATAAAACTAAGGTTCAAGGTGATGTCCAAAACATTCACTTAACGGCAACTAAAGATACCTTAACTTTAACCGATACTTCTGGTACGGCGGCTCAAGCAGCTATCTTAAAAGCAGAGAAAGCAATTTCTACTGACAACTCTACTCTTTACGGTAAAGATCGTACGCGTTATGAAACTAATGCAACCTTAACCATTGGTAAAGGTGGTGAAGACCTAGATACAAATCAATTAGAGTATGTAGGTAAAGAAGGGGTTTCAGTTACAGATCAAACAGTAACGGCGAAAGAGAAATTAGTAATTTACTCTGAAAACGGTCAAGTAGATCTTAATAAAGGTAAAGTTTCGGCAAAAGAAACTAACATTACTGGTGGTACGGTAACCTTAACCGATTCTGAAGTTAAAGCGACTGATGGTGATGTAGTAGTTTCATCAACTCAAAACAAGTTAACGGTTAATAACTCAACGATCGAAGCTCAAGCTAATGCGGTAGTTTTAGGTAAAACTGGTATTGACTTAAATGACGGTAGCAATATTACTGCTGTAAACGGTAATGTAGATATCTACTCTGCACAAGGAGAAATCAATGCAGAGGGGACAAATATTACCGTGAAAAGTCCTACAGCTGTAGTTAACTTAACTGCAACTACGGGAGTTACTTTAAACAATACGAATATTACCAATCCTAAAGATTTATTAATTACCGCAACTGCAGGTGATGCAACTATTGGTAATAGTAGCTTAGGAGCGACTGGTAATGTAAGTGTAGTTGGTAATAATGTTCAACTAGATAAAACTAAGATTACCGATACGGTAGAAAATGTTACCATTACCGCTAAAACTGGTACTTTAACTTTAACTGATACTTCAGGTAAAGCGACTAACACCGCAATCTTAAAAGCTGAACAAGCAATTACGACTTCAGGTTCAACCTTATCAGGGGCAGAACGTACTCGTTATGAAACTAACGCAACTCTAACTGTAGGTGCTGGTGGCGACGCTATTGACACTAAACAATTAGAATATGTTGGTAAACAAGGGGTTTCTGTTGATAGCCAAGAAGTAACGGCAAAAGAAAATCTTGTTATTTACTCTGCTGATGGTACAGTTAACTTAAACAAAGGTAAAGTTACTGCGAAAAATACCAATGTTACTGGGGGTACGGTAACTCTAACTGATTCTACGGTAACGGCAACAGATGGTAATGCTGTAGTTTCTTCAACTAATGAAAAACTAACGGTAAACAACTCCACAATTCAAGCGAGCCAAAATGTTACGGTATTAGGTTCTAAAGGTATTGAATTAAATAATGGAACTAAGATTAATACTACTGAAGGTAATGTAGAAATCTACTCTTCAGAAGGGGAAATTAAATCTGAAGGAACTAATATTTCTGCCTTTGGAGCTGAATCTATAGTTAACTTAACGGCAGCTAAAGACATTACCTTAAATAACACTAACATTACTAATCCAAAAGAACTATTAATTAGTTCTACCGATGGTGATGCAAAAATCACGAGCTCAACTTTAAGTGCAAGTGATAATTTAAATATTTCAGGAAAAACCACAACTTTAGAAACAGTGGCGATTCCGTCAACCGCAAAAAATGTAGCGATTGAAGCTACTGAAGGTAAATTAACCTTAAAAGACACTAAATCTGATGCTTCTGATACCTTAATCTTAAAAGCAAAAGGTGATATTGAAGCTACAGGTTCTACAGCAATCGGGGCGGAAAGAACTCGCTACGAAACTGGTGGTTCAATTACCGTGGCTGATGCTAAAGATGCTCCAGCAACCAAAAAACTTGAGTACTCAGCTGACCAAGGTATTACCATTACTGACTCTAACTTAACGGTAGTTGATGGTATTGAACTTTACTCTAAAGATGGTACAGTTGATGTCGCTAGATCAACGGTTAAAGGTAATAATGCCAATATTACAGGGGCAACGGTTACTTTAACCAATTCTGAAGTGAGTGCAACTACAGGTAGTGCGGTAGTTTGTGCGACCGAAAACAAACTTACGGTAGCTAACTCTACAATCTCGGCGCAAGAGAATGCTTTAGTTTCTGGTAAAGCAGGAGTGGATTTAGGTAACGGTACTAATATTAGTGCAAAAACTGGTGATGTAACGGTTTACTCAGAAGCGGGAAGCATTAAGTCAGAAGGAACTAATATTACCGTTTGTGGTACAGAGTCTACAGTTAACTTAACCGCAGCTCAGGACATTAGTTTAAATAACACTAATATTACTAATCCAAAAGAGTTAGTAATTGACGCTCAAGCAGGTAAAGTAGATATTACTAAATCTTCATTATCAGCAAGCGAACAGGTAAAAGTAACAGGTTATACCACGACTACTTTAGATAATGTAACCATTCCGGTAACTACTAAAAATGTAACCGTAGTTGCAACTACCGGCAAACTTTCATTAGAAAATACTACTTCACAAGCTACAGATACTTTAATCTTAAAAGCAGGTGGTAGTATTGATGTAGTATGTTCAAGTGCAATTGGTGCGGAAAGAACTCGTTACGAAACTGGTGATACTTTATCAGTGACCGGAGCTAAGGATTTAGCGACTAAGAAATTAGAATACTCAGCAGATAGAGGTATTACCGTAACTGATTCTGACTTAACTGTAACTAATGGCGTTGAGCTTTACTCTAAATACGGTAATGTTGATGTAACAAAATCAACGGTAAAAGGTAATAGTGCAAATGTTACTGGTTCTACGGTGAACATTAATAACTCTGAAGTTAATGCAACTGCAGGAGATGCGGTAGTATGTGCAACTGCTGGAGCGTTAACGGTAACTAATGGTACGATTTCAGCTAAAGAAAACGTATTAGTGTCAGGTGAGCAAGGTATTACCTTCACGAATGGTACTAATGTTACTGCAGAGCAAGGTAATGTAGACATTACTTCAGCTCAAGGACAAATCTCTTCTGAAGGTACAAATATTACCGTTAAAGGTGATAAAGCAAATGTGAGCTTAACTGCGGCTACAGGTATTAATTTAAATAATACTAATATTACCCGTGCTCATGATTTAACTATTGCTTCAACTGCAGGAGAAACTAAAGTTGGTAACTCTACTTTAGCCGTAGCAAATAATCTTGCGATTACTGGTGGAGCTGATTTAGTTTTAGAGAATACTAAGATAGCGGATGGTGTTCAAAACCTTGAGTTTACGGCTTCTTCAGGAGAACTAAAACTTAAAGATACTTGTGCAACTGCAGAAAATGCTGCCGTACTTAAAGCAGAAAAATCTATTTCTACTTCAGATTCTCCTGTAGTAGGTAAACAACGTACCCGTTATGAAACTAACGAAACCTTAACTATTTCTGGTGGTGGTACGATTCCTGAAACCCAACAACTTGAATACGTAGGTAAACAAGGGGTTACGGTATCAGGTCAAGATGTAACTGCTAACGAAAAACTCGTAGTTTACTCTTCTGAAGGTACAGTAGATATTAGTAAAGCGAAAGTAGAAGCTAAAGATACTAATGTTTCAGGTAAAGTTGTAAGCTTAAAAGATGCAACTGTAAGTGCAACTGCTGGTAATGCGGTAGTTGAAGGTTCTGAAAGTGTAACTGCTACTAACTCGACAATTAAAGCTGTAGGTGGTAGTGCAACCGTAACCGCTACAGATGGCGTAACTACTTTAGCTAACTCTACCGTAGAAGCTTCAGATACGGCAACTGTATCAGGTAAAACAGGAGTTAACCTCGGTAATGGTACTAACATTACGGCACAAAATGCAGTAACTGTAAGCTCTGAAGAAGGTTATGTACGTTCGAATGGTACAAATATTACTTCAGTGGAGCAAACCGTAACTGTAACTGCAAAAACAGATACCAGCCTAATTAATACCAATATCTCAGGTAAAACTGGTATAGGTATTAGTGGTACAACTGAGTTAACCGTAAAAAATGCGGCTTTAGGTACGCAAACCGGAGATATTTCTCTGACAGCAACTGAAGGTAAAGCAACTCTTGATCAAGTAAACGCTAATAGCCAAACTTCAGGTGACTTTACTCTATCTGGTAACGGCGTAAGTGCAACAGGGGTAACTGCAACTACTGCTTCAGGTGATCTTAAAGTTGATGGGGGTGATCAAGATGTAACTCTAAGTGGTAGCAGCTTAACTACACAAGCTGGTCAAGCAACGGTTACGACAACTGTAGGTAAGATCGACCTTGATAAAACAACTCTTAAAGGTACTGCAGAAACTGCTGTAACTACCGCAGGAACAATTGAAGCTGATGACTCTGTAATTAGTGGAGCAAGTGTAAATGTTCAAGGTAGTACAACTAGCTTAACTAATGCAACTGTAGAGGCAACAGCGGGAGCAGCAAGTGTAACTGCTACGGAAGGTAGCCTCACTCTAGCTAACTCAACCGTGTGTGCAACTACTACCGCAAGTCTCGCAGGTCAAACTGGAGTTACTTTAGGTAATGGTACTAATGTAACTGCAACCGGGGCAATTAGTGTAAGTTCAGAAGATGGTTCAATTGACAGTAAAGGCACTAACATAACTTCGAGCGATAAAGTTACTTTAGATGCTGGTAAAACTATTTCTTTAGAGAATACTAATATCTCGGGAGTGGCAGGTACCGCAATTAATGCTAAAGAAGCAGTGACTTTAACCGATGCAGCTTTAGCAACCACTAATGGCGACATTAGGGTAACCAGTGAACAAGCTATTACCGCAACTAATACTAAAGCTCAAGTTAAAGAAGCTGGTGATATTACGCTTAACGGTCAAGAAGTAACCACTTCAGGCTTAACCGCAACCACTAAAGACGGTGACGTAAGAGTTGACGCTAAAGATGGTCAAGCAAGTTTAACTGATACTACTTTAACTACCGAAAGTGGCGATGTCATCATTGAAGCTACAGGCGTTACTGCTACTGGTCTAACCGCTACTTCGAAAGCTGATGGTTCAGCAAATATTGACGGTAAAACTGGAGATATAAGCTTAACTAATTCACAATTACAAGTTGCTGCAGGTCAAGCAACTGTGATTACTTCTGCAGATGTTACTTTAGATAAATCTAAAGTTATAGGTACTACTGCAAGTCTTGAGGGTCAAGACATTAGTCTAACTGACTCAGAAGTTAAAGCAACAGCTGGTGATGCATACGTAATTGCTGGCGGTTCTCTAACCTCTGCTAACTCAACAATTTGTGCAACTGAAGAAGCAATCGTAACGGCAGTTCAAGATATAAATCTAGGTAATGGTACTAATGTAACTGCAGGTAAAACTGTAAGTTTAACTGCAACTGACGGTCATATCCATGCTACAGGTACAAATATTACTTCAGGAACAGAGTCGGTAGCGATTAATGCGGGTACAGATGTAAGTCTTGTGAATACCAATGTTTCGGGTGCTAAAGGTGCTGATGTTGTTGGTAAAGAGGGGGTAACTCTGAAAGACGCTACTTTAGCAACTGAAAATGGTGACATTAATGTTGCAAGTGACAAAGCGGTATCTGTTACTAATACTAAAGCTCAAACTAAAGAAACTGGGGATATTAGTATTAGTGGGGAAGGAGTTACGGCATCTAAACTCACTGCTCAAACTAACACCGGTGATGTAACTCTTGATGCAAAAACTGGTAAGTTAATTGCTGACAACTCAACGGTAACTGTTGAGACTTCAGGGGGCATTAAGTTAACTGGTGGCGAAGTGCAAGCTGGTAACTTAACCGCAACTACGCCAAGCGGTAATGTTGAAGTAACATCAACTACAGGTTGTGTAACACTAACAGATACTAGTGCAACTACTCAAGCAGGAACGGCAAGTGTATCAGCTGCAACTACAGCAAAACTTGATAGTGCAAAAGTCCAAGGTTCAACTGCAAGCGTAATTGCTAAAGATACGACTCTAGTTGATTCTACGGTTTGTGCGACTGCGGGTGATGTAAGAGTTGAAGCTAATGACGGTGTTCTTACGGCAAATAACTCAACAATTTGTGGTACAGCAACAGCTACGGTTGCAGGTTCTAAAGGAATCAACCTAGGTAATGGTACTAATGTGACTGCAAATGGTGCAGTTAGCCTAACTTCGAGCGAAGGTTATATCCGCTCAAATGGAACAAATATTACTTCAGTTAATGAAGGAGTAAATGTTCAAGCTGCGACAGATGTAAGCTTAATTAATACCAATATTACAGGTGCGAAATCTATTTCAGTAGCTGGGGAAAGCTTAACTGCTGATAAAGTTGCTTTAAGTGCAACTGATGGTAGCATTCTATTAGATGCGGGTTCAGGTGCGTTAAGTGCAACAGATGTAAGTGCAAAAACTGAAGGTTCTGATGGTATTACTTTAAGTGGTAATGGTGTTAGTGCATCTAAAGTAACTGCTGAAACTAAAGCTGGTGATATTGTTGTAAACGGTAAAGAAGGAGCTACAACTCTAGATCAAGTTACGGCAACTTCAGAAACAGGTGATATTTCAGTATGTGGTACAGGAGTTACGGCAACTTGTACAACCTTAACTACTGGTGGTGATTTAACTCTTGATGGTAAGTCAGGTGAAGTTACGCTCCAAACAGGTACAAAAGTTGAAGGTAAAGCAACAAGTGTAACTGGTGCTGGTATTACTGTAGATAACTCTGTAGTGAAAGCAAGCGAGGAAGACTTAACCCTTACTGCAACAGATGCAACTAAGAAAGTTACCTTAAACAACGCAACTCTTGAAGCTACAGCTGGTTCAGCTGCAATTACGGCTGCTGGGGATATAGAATCTAACAATGGTACAAATATTTCAGCGTTAGGTAATATCGACTTAACGAGCAGCGAAGGTAGCATTAAGGCTGAAGGCACTAATATTACTGGTCTGTCTGCAGACTCAGAAGTAAGCTTAAGTGCAAAACAAGATATTACGTTAAACAATACGAATATCACAGGTCGCAAGGGTATTAGTCTGACCGCTCAAGATGGAGCTGCAGATGTGAAGAACACTGCTCTCAAAACTGAAGAAGACTTAGCGGTAACTGGTAATACGCAAACAACTTTAACCAATGTAAAAGTTGGTGAAGAAGCGAAAAACATTGCGGTTAGTTCAACTTGTGGTTCTGTAACCTTAACTTGTACTACAGCAAACGCAAAAGAAACTCTAACCTTAAAAGCAAATGATGATATTAACTTAGAGAAATCTTCTGCGGTAGGTACAGAGAAAACTCGTTACGAAACTAACCAATCAATTACAATTTCAGGTGGTGATGAAACTCCTTCAACTAAAAACTTAGAGTACTCTGCGAAAAAAGGTATTACGGTTTCTGACTATGACCTTAAAGCAGAAGAGTCGGTAAGTCTTTACTCTGAAGAGGGAGCGGTATCTCTCACCAAAGCTAAAGTTGAATCTAACAACACTAACCTTACTGGGGCAACGGTAACTCTGCAAGATAGTAGTGTAATCGCTAAAGACGGTGATGCGATTATTGGAGCGACAACTGGTAAAGCAACCGTAAACAACTCAACGGTTTCTGCAACTCAAGGTAGTGCAAGTGTATCAGGTGCTGCAGGTGTAGAACTTGGTAATGGTACTAATGTAACTGCAAAAGATGCTGTAGAGATTACGAGTTCGCAAGGGGCGATCAACAGTGAAGGAACAAATATCACCGTTGATGAGTCTGGACGTGTAGCTTTAACTGCGGCGACAGGTTTAACTTTAAACAATACAAATATTACAACTCCAAAAGAATTAACCTTAAGCACAGCTGATGGTGAAGCTAAAGTTGAAAACTCAATTTTAGGAGCGAAAGAAACTTTAACGATCACTGGTGATGACAATACGACTCTACGTAATGTTACGATTAAGGATGGAGTACAAGACATTACGATAGCTTCGACTTGTGGTAGTGTGAGCTTAGAAGGCACTAAAGCAATTGCAGAAAATGCTTTAGAGTTAAAAGCTAATGATCAAATTACTACTAAAGATTCACAAGCAGTTGGTAAAGAAAGAACTCGTTATGAAACTAATGGTTCGATTACGATTGCCGACTCTAAAGATAATCCAAGTACGAAGAACTTAGAGTATGTCGCTAAAGATGGCATTACGGTAACTAATTCTGATGTTAAGGCAGAAGAAAGCGTAACTCTTTACTCTGCAGATAGCGAAGTAAAAGTTACAGATTCTAACTTAACTTCAAATAGCGTAAATGTAACAGGGGCAAGTGTTACTTTAACTAACAGTAATGCTACTGCAGAAAACGGTAATGCCGTAATCTGTGCAACCACAACTGAAGCGAAACTTGACAATAGTAAAGTAGTTGCAAAACAAGGTGACGCAAGTGTTACTGGTAAAACTGCAACAACCGTAACAGGTGCTTCAACCGTAGAAGCTACCAACGGTAAAGCAAGTGTTACTGGTGAGGGGCAAGTAACCGTTGATGGTCAATCTACAGTTAAAGGTGGATCAGCAGAAGTAGCTGGTGATGCTGGGACTACGATTGATCAAGCTACAGTAACTGCAACTACAGGTAATGCTGTTGTTGATAGTGCAAATGGTGAAACTAAGATATTTGCTGGTCGTGTAGAAGCGGAAGCAGGCGATGTTAAAGTTTCAGGTACGACAGGAGTTACTTTAGGTAATGGTACTAACTTAAGTGCTGCTACCGGTGATATTGACGTATCAAGTAAAGAAGGCTTTATCCGCAGTAATGGTACAAACATCACGGCTCTAAATGGAGAAGTGTCGGTAGATGCTAAGACTGATGTTAGCCTCATTAATACTAATATTACTGGTAACAAGAAAGTTAATATCGAAGGTGACAATAGTGTAACTGTTGATGCTTCGGCAATTAGCTCTTCTGAAGGTACGACTACGGTTAACTCTGATAATAGCGTTAAAGTAACTAATGACGCTAGCGTTAAAGGTGCTGAGATAACTGTATCTGGTAAAGATGTTACGGTAGAAAAAGATTCAGACGTAACCGCAACTACAGGTACAGCAAAAGTTGAAGCTAAAGATAGTGGTACTGTAACTATTGATCAAGCAACCGTAAGTGGTCCAGCTGCTGAAGTTACAGGTCCAAATGTAGTAATCCAAAACGGTGCTAAAGTTGAAGGTACTTCAACTACCGCAACTGTAGAAGCTACAGAGGGCAAAGCACAAATCTTAAATTCAACTGTAAGTGCGGCAACCGACGCTACAGTTAAAGGTAAACAAGGTGTAGTACTTGGTAATGGTACCAATGTAACTGCTGCTAATGATGTAACTGTATCTAGTTCTGAAGGTAATATCGACAGTAAAGGTACTAATATCACCGCAGGTGGTACAGCTAACCTTAATGCTCAAGAAATTAGTTTAGTAAATACTAATGTATCAGGGGTGAAAGGAGCTGGGGTTACAGCGGCTACAGATGTTACTTTAGATAATGCTAAGGTATCTTCTGATAACCAAGCAACGGTAACCGCTACAGCAGGTACTGCAACGATCACTAATGCTTCAAGCGTAGCAGGTAAAACTGGAGCAACAGTAACTGGTAAAGATGTAAATGTTGAAAAAGCTTCGACAATTACTTCAGAATCTGGTACTGCGAAAGTTGAAGCGACAAATGGTGGTACAGCAACTGTTGATGGAGCAAGTGTAACTGGGGCAGCAGCGGAAGTTACAGGTCCAAACGTAGTGGTGAAAAATGACGCTACCGTTAAAGGTACAACTACAACCGCAACTGTAGAAGCTACAGAAGGTACAGCTCAAGTTCTCAACTCAACCGTAACTGCACAAACTGACGCAACCGTAAAAGGTAAAACAGGCGTAATTCTTGGTAATGGTACTAATGTAACGGCTCAAGGAACAGTAGAAGTTTCAAGTTCAGCTGGTTACATTGATAGTAAAGGTACAAATATTACTGGTAATGCAGTTAAACTAGATGCAGATACAACTATTAGCCTAGAAAACACTAATGTTTCCGGGGTGAAAAATGTAGATGTAAATGGTAAAACTGGAGTTACAGTAGATGACGCTCGTATTAATGCGGGAGAACAAGTTTCTGTAGGTTCTGAAAGTGGCACAACTCAACTTACCAATGGTGCGGAAGTTACTGGTGGAACAGGGGCTTCGGTAACTGGTGCAGACGTTCTGATCGAAAAAGACTCAGATGTAACTGCAACTACTGGTACAGCAGCGGTAGAAGCTACTAATGGTAAAGCAACCATTAATAACTCTACGGTTACGGCGAAAGCTGGTGACGCTAGCGTTAAAGGTAAAGAGGGTGTTGTTTTAGGTAATGGTACCAATGTTTCTGCTTCGAATAATGTAGATATAACTAGCTCAGATGGTAACATCGAGAGCCAAGGTACGAATATTACTGCAGGTAATACTGTAAGCATCGATGCAGAAAAAGGTAAAGTAAGCCTAGAGAACACTAATGTTTCTGGGGTTAAAGGTACGAATATCGATGGTGATCAAGGCGTAACTTTAGATAAGGCTAAAGTAAGCTCTGACGCAAAAGTTACGATTGATTCAGCAAACGGCACGACAACCTTAACTAATGGTGCAGAAGTTACAGGTGGTACAGGAGTTTCTGTAAGTGGTGCAGATGTTCTGATCGAAAAAGATTCAGATGTAACTGCAACTACTGGAACAGCTGCGGTAGAAGCTACTAAAGGTAAAGCAACCATTAATAACTCTACAGTTACTGCGAAAGATGGTGACGCTACGGTTAAAGGTAAACAAGGTGTTGTTTTAGGTAATGGTACTAATGTTTCTGCTTCAAATGATGTATCTGTAACTAGCTCAGATGGTAACATCGAGAGCCAAGGTACGAACATTACAGCAGGTAATACTGTAAGCATTGATGCAGAAAAAGGTACAGTAAGCCTAGAGAACACTAATGTTTCAGGTGTTAAAGGTACGAATATCGATGGTGATCAAGGCGTAACCTTAGATAAGGCACAAGTAAACTCAGCAAATGGTACAACCACGATTAGCTCAGATAATGGTGAAACTAAACTTACTAATGGTTCTACGACCAAAGGTGAGTCTGTTGCCGTAACTGGTGCTACAGTAACTGTAGAAGGTAAATCTACGGTAGAAGCTACTAAAGGTGATGCAACTGTATGTGCAACTCAAGGCATAGCTACGGTTAAAGACTCTACAGTAACTGCAGAAAATGATGCTACTGTTGCAGGTAAAGGTGGGGTAGTTCTTGGCAATGGTACTAATGTAACTGCGAAGAATGATGTTGCGATCACAAGTTCTGACGGTGACATTAATAGCCAAGGTACCAATATTACTGCTGCTAATACCGTGAAAATTGACGCTGAAAACGGTAAAGTAAGCTTAGAGAATACTAATGTGTCTGGAGTTAAAGGGACTACTGTTGATGGTGATCAAGGCGTAACCTTAGATAAGGCGCAAGTAACCTCAGAAAATGGTACAACCACGATTAACTCTGATAATGGTGAAACTAAACTTACTAATGGTTCTACAGCTAAAGGTGAATCAGTTGCCGTAACTGGTGCTTCAGTAACTGTAGAAGAAAAATCTACCGTGGAAGCAACTAAAGAAGACGCAACTGTATGCGCAACCAAAGGCGTAGCTACCGTGAAAGACTCTACGGTAACTGCTGAAAAAGATGCGACTGTATCTGGTAAAGATGGCGTAGTTCTTGGTAATGGTACTAATGTAACTGCGAAGAATGATGTGGCAATCACAAGTTCTGATGGTGACATTGATAGTAAAGGTACAAATATTACCGCAGGTAATACTGTAGGAATCAATGCTGAAAACGGTAAAGTTAGCTTAGAAAACACTAATGTTTCTGGAGTTAAAGGTACTGATATTGATGGTGATAAAGGAGTAACCTTAGATAATGCTCAAGTAACTTCAGCAGAAGGAACAACCAGCATTAATTCAGCAAACGGTGAAACTAAACTTACCAATGGTTCTACTGCTAAAGGTGAATCAGTTGAAGTAACTGGTGCTTCTGTAACTGTGGAAGAAAAATCTACTGTAGAAGCTACTAAAGGTGACGCAACTGTATGTGCTACTGATGGCGTAGCTACAGTGAAAGACTCTACTGTAACTGCAAGCAACAATGCGACCGTATCTGGTAAAGAAGGTGTAGTTCTTGGCAATGGTACTAATGTAACTGCGAAGAATCACGTAGAAGTATCTAGTTCAGATGGTAGCATTGATAGTAAAGGTACGAACATTACTGGTAATACCGTAGCAATCAAAGCTGCTGATGAGGTAAGCCTAGAGAATACTAATGTATCTGGGGTTAAAGGTACTGATATCGATGGTGATAAAGGAGTAACCTTAGATAATGCTCAAGTAACTTCAGCAGAAGGAACAACCAGCATTAACTCAGCAAATGGTGAAACTAAACTTACCAATGGTTCTACTGCCAAAGGTGAATCAGTTGAAGTAACTGGTGCTTCAGTAACTGTAGAAGAAAAATCTACCGTTGAAGCTACTAAGGGTGACGCAACTGTATGTGCTACTGATGGCGTAGCTATAGTGAAAGACTCTACCGTAACTGCAAGCAACAATGCGACCGTATCTGGTAAAGACGGTGTAGTTCTTGGCAATGGTACTAATGTAACTGCGAAGAATCACGTAGAAGTATCTAGCTCAGATGGTAGCATTGATAGTAAAGGTACGAACATTACTGGTAATACCGTAGCAATCAAAGCTGCTGATGAGGTAAGCCTAGAGAATACTAATGTATCTGGGGTTAAAGGTACTGATATCGATGGTGATAAAGGAGTAACCTTAGATAATGCTCAAGTAACTTCAGCAGAAGGAACAACCAGCATTAACTCAGCAAATGGTGAAACTAAACTTACCAATGGTTCTACTGCTAAAGGTGAATCAGTTGAAGTAACTGGTGCTTCAGTAACTGTAGAAGGTAAATCTACCGTAGAAGCTACCGATGGTGACGCAACTGTATGTGCTACAGATGGTGTGGCTACGGTGAAAGACTCTACCGTAACTGCAAGCAACAATGCGACCGTATCTGGTAAAGAGGGTGTGGTTCTTGGTAATGGTACTAATGTAACTGCTAAGAACCATGTAGAAGTATCTAGTTCAGACGGTAGCATAGATAGTACTGGTACTAACATTACTGGTAATACGGTAGCTGTTAAAGCTGAAAAAGATGTTACTCTAGAAAATACCAATATTTCAGGAGTGAAAGGTCTTGATGTTGATTCTAATGGAACGACAACAATCAATGATTCTCGCTTAACGCTTGATAGCGGAGATATAACAGTTGGTGGTAAAGAAGGGGTAGTATTTGGAAACGGAACTATTGCCGAAGCGAAAGATGGTGGCATCAAAGTAGGTTCTACTAATGGTTCAATTTCAGTAACAGGTACTAACTTAACGGCAACTACTACTGTTGATTTAGAGGCTGATAAAGATATCACTACGGTTAACTCTAATATCTCAGGTAAAACTGGAATTTCAGCAAATGCTGGTGGAGTAGTAACTCTTAACGATTCTGATTTATCTGTAGAGAAAGGAGATATTGCTGTAAACGGTGATAAAGGAGTGGTATTCGGAAATGGAACTATTGCGGAAGCGAAAGATGGCGACATTAAAGTAGGTTCTCCAAATGGTTCAATTTCAGTAACTGGTACTAACTTAACCGCAAACACTGTTGCATTAGATGCTGGTGAAGATATCACAACCGTTAACTCTAACATCTCAGGTAAAAACGGAATTACTGCAGATGCAGGTGGTGTAGTAACTATCAATGATTCTGATTTATCTGTAGAGAAAGGTGATATTGATGTAAACGGTGATAAAGGAGTGGTATTTGGAAATGGAACTATTGCGGAAGCGAAAGATGGTGGCATCAAAGTAGGTTCTACTAATGGTTCAATTTCAGTAACAGGTACTAACTTAACGGCAACTACTACTGTTGATTTAGAGGCTGATAAAGATATCACTACGGTTAACTCTAATATCTCAGGTAAAACTGGAATTTCAGCAAATGCTGGTGGAGTAGTAACTCTTAACGATTCTGATTTATCTGTAGAGAAAGGAGATATTGATGTAAACGGTGATAAAGGAGTAGTATTCGGAAATGGAACTATTGCGGAAGCGAAAGATGGTGACATTAAAGTAGGTTCTCCAAATGGTTCAATTTCAGTAACTGGTACTAACTTAACCGCAAACACTGTAGCATTAGATGCTGGTGAAGATATCACCACCGTTAACTCTAACATCTCAGGTAAAAACGGAATTACTGCAGATGCAGGTGGTGTAGTAACTATCAACGATTCTGAATTATCTGTAGAGAAGGGAGATCTCACTGTAAACGGTGATAAAGGAGTAGTATTCGGAAATGGAACTGTTGGAACTGTACAAGATGGTGACATTAAAGTAGGTTCTCCAAATGGTTCAATTTCAGTAACTGGTACTAACTTAACCGCAAACACTGTTGCATTAGATGCTGGTGAAAATATTACTTCAATCAACTCTAATATCTCAGGTAAAGAAGGAATTGCTGCAGACGCAGGTGGTGTAGTAACTATCAATGATTCTGCCTTAACTGTAGATAAAGGGGATCTCACTGTAAACGGTGATAAAGGAGTGGTATTCGGAAATGGAACTATTGCGGAAGCGAAAGATGGTGACATTAAAGTAGGTTCTCCAAATGGTTCAATTTCAGTAACTGGTACTAACTTAACAGCAAACACTGTTGCATTAGATGCTGGTGAAGATATTACTTCAATCAACTCTAATATCTCAGGTAAAGAAGGAATTGCTGCAGACGCAGGTGGTGTAGTAACTATCAATGATTCTGCCTTAACTGTAGAGAAAGGTGATCTCACTGTAAACGGTGATAAAGGAGTGGTATTCGGAAATGGAACTGTTGGAACCGTACAAGATGGCGACATTAAAGTAGGTTCTCCGAATGGTTCAATTTCAGTAACTGGTACTAACTTAACAGCGAATACTGTTGACTTAAATGCTGGTGAAGATATTACTTCAATCAACTCTAACATCTCAGGTAAAGAAGGAATTGCTGCAGACGCAGGTGGTGTAGTAACTATCAATGATTCTGCCTTAACTGTAGAGAAAGGTGATCTCACTGTAAACGGTGATAAAGGAGTGGTATTCGGAAATGGAACTATTGCGGAAGCGAAAGATGGTGACATTAAAGTAGGTTCTCCAAATGGTTCAATTTCAGTAACTGGCACTAACTTAACCGCTAACAATGTTGACTTAAATGCTGGTGAAGATATTACTTCGATCAACTCTAACATCTCAGGTAAAGAGTCTATCTCAACTGACGCAGGTGGTGTTGTAACTATTAATGATTCAGCATTATCTTCAGACGGTAATATTGATGTAAATGGAGATAAAGGAGTTAACCTTGGCAATGGTACAACTATAGAAGCTGCTGAAAAAGTAGGTGTAACTAGTGGTAATGGTTCAATTACTGCGGTTGGTACTAATATCACAGGTAAAGTAGTTGAACTAGACGCTAAAGATGATATTACTTCAATTAACTCTAACATCTCTGGTAAAGAATCAATTTCAACTAATGCAGGTGGTGTTGTAACTATTAATGATTCAGCTCTATCTTCAGACGGTAGCATTGATGTAAATGGGGATAAAGGAGTTAACTTTGGCAACGGTACAACTGTAGAAGCTGCTGAAAAAGTAGGTGTAACTAGTGGTAATGGTTCAATTACTGCGGTTGGTACTAATATCACAGGTAAAGTAGTTGAACTAGACGCTAAAGACGATATCACTTCGATTAACTCTAACATCTCTGGTAAAGAATCAATTTCAACTAATGCAGGTGGTGTTGTAACTATTAACGACTCAGCTCTATCTTCAGATGGTAATATTGATGTTAACGGTGATCAAGGTGTTAACTTTGGTAATGGTACTGTTATTACTTCAAATAATGGTGATATTGGAGTTAACTCTAACCAAGGTGCAATTAATGTTGTAGGTACCAACCTCACAACACCAAATGGTAATGTAAATATCACTGCTGCTGAAGAAATAAATGTTGATAACTCTAACATTTCAGGTAGAGGAATCAATATGAATAGTGAAAATGCTTCTGTGACCTTAAGTGATTCACGCACTCAGTCTGAAACATTTAATGTTAATGCTCAAACTGATTTCAATACTGGAAACGGTACGGTGATTAATGCTACTGATTCAGCTGATATTACAGCGGTAACCGGAGATGGTAATATTATTGGTACGAACATCACTGGTGGTGGAATTAATATCGCTACTTATACTCCAATCAACATCGATAACTCTAATATCTCAGGTTATCCTGTAACCTTCACGGATCAAAGTCCAAAAGCTAATGAGCGTGAAGTTATTGATACTATTGATCAAAGAGCTAACGATGACCTTAAAGTAGCGAAACGTAATGTTCTTATTGAGGATGAAGATAAAACTGATGGAGAATCTTCAAAAGAAATCTTCAGAATTGGTAAGGATAATCCGTTACCTGAAGGTGAAGCAATTGTTGTAACAAATGTACAATTAAGTCAACTTCAATTACTACAAACATGTACTCTAACTATGTCTGATATTCTCGCTAACTACAGAATTTCTGCAGAAGATAGCAAAAATCTCAGTCCAGAAGAAATAATCACCAAATACAACATTAAAGGTGATGATGCTTCACAATTTAGAGAGGCATGTCAAATTGCTCCTGATGCTTTAAATAACTTAGTTACTTCAGGCAATCAAGAGGAAAAAAAGTAAATTAATTCTTAAGAGAAAACTCTAAAAGTATTAAGTTACTAGATTCTTAAATTAAAATATCCTTCGTTGGTAACAGCGAAGGATATTTTTTTGTTAAATAATTATTGATAAATAAATCCTATTGATAAATTTTTGAAAATATAAATTTTACTATGGTATAATTAGGGGAGAAAAATATTTTTTAACGAGAAGCAGTGTTGATGAGCTTAAAACTTTAAATACAAGCTTTGTAAAGTAAAGCTTTAAAAACTTTACATTAAAGCTTTAAAAGATGAGGTTTTATGTTATCGAGCTTGCTTAAGTAAGGAAAACTAAAAATATAAACTTTACAACCAACAATAACTTTATCCTTGGGTAGTAGAATCACAAATAGCAAAGAAAATTAAGGGTTTACTTTATAGTAATTGATCTTAATAAGGATCAGAGCTTTGAACAGTGACAGACTCTTTTACAAGGTTAACTTGAGGATAAAGGAAAAAATTATAAGGATTTTTTATGTTAGTACTTTTATCTCCAGCGAAAACTTTTAATACTAAGTTTCCTGTTCCTCATAGATTTCCTGTGCGTGCTCCTGAGTTTTATACCAAAAAAACAGAGCAACTTATTGCTCAATTAAAAGAGTTAACGCAAAGTGATTTAGAATCTTTATTAGATGTAAGTGAGAAGATAGCTCAAACTAATTTTGAACGTTATCGTGGCTGGACTAAAGAGTTAACCGAAGCTAATGCTAAACCTGCAGTATTTAGTTTTTGGGGAGATGTAAATAAGCATTTTGATGCTTTTAGTTTAACTACTGCTCAATTAAACTATGCTGATGAGCATGTGTTGTATTTAAGTGGTTTATATGGACCAGTGCGTCCATTAGACTTTATTAAAGAGTATCGCTTGGAGATGGGGAAATCTTTAGTTACTTCTCCAACTTGTAAAAATCTCTATCAATTTTGGCGTGAACCTTTAGTAAGCTATTTAAATCAACGTATTACTCAAGAAAAAATTAAAGTTATAGTTAACTTAGCTTCTAAAGAATATGCAGGAGCGGTAGACTTTGCTCAATTAAAAGCTCCAGTAATTGAAATTCAATTTAAAGACCAAAAAAATGGAGTTTATAAAGTAATTTCTGTAATTGCAAAACGCAGTCGTGGTGAATTTGCACGTTGGATTGTAGAAAATAAAGTTACTGAAATTGAGCAGTTAAAAGAATTTAATGTAGGTGGATATTATTTTAAAGTAGATGAATCTACCGATAACCTCTTTACTTTTTATCGAGATGAAAAGTAATATTCGTGAATTAATTCAAAGTGTTTGTAAATTTAGTCTAGATTTTAAGTCTAGACTTTTTTTATAGCTATAAAAAAGCGCCTCTTCAAACGAAGAGGCGTAATGATAATGAGAAAAAAATTATGACTTTATAATTTTTTTATTGTAAGACTCTTTAAAAGAGAAAAAAATCTCTAAAACTAATTTAAAACTCTTATTTTTATTGAGCTCTTATTTTTGTTTCATGATTTGGTCTTGTAACCAACGAGCCATTAAAGATACTGGACGACCAGTTGCTAAGTGGTGTTTGCCTGAAACCCAACCTGTACCAGCGATATCTAAATGAGCCCAATCATAATCTTTAGTGAAGTAGCTTAAGAAAGCAGCTGCTGTTGAAGCTCCACCAAAACGGCTACCTGCATTAGTTAAGTCAGCATGGTTACCACGCATATCCGCACGGAAGTCATCATCTAGAGGTAAATGCCAACCACGATCATCTACATAGTTACCTGCAGTTACAAGTTCTTGAGCAAAGTTATCATCACTAGAGAATACTCCAGTTAGACGACTACCTAGAGCTACCATACAAGCTCCGGTTAAAGTTGCAATGTCTACAACTTTAAGAGGGTTAAAGCTACCTGCATAAGTTAAAGCATCACAAAGTACTAAACGACCTTCTGCATCGGTGTTATTTACTTCTACCGTTAAACCATTCATAGATTTTAAGATATCACCTGGACGGTATGAAGTGCTAGAGATGAGGTTTTCACAACCTGCAACAAGTCCCACTAAGTTAATAGGGAGATTTAATTCTGCTACCGCTTTAACAAGACCTAATACCGAAGCTGCACCACACATGTCATATTTCATTTCCTCCATGCTTGCTGCTGGTTTAAGTGAATAGCCACCAGTATCAAAAGTCATACCTTTACCCACAAATACATATGGACGTTGGTTAGCATCAGGAGCTCCGTTGTATTTTACTACGGTCAGATATGGACGGTTACTTGATCCCTTACCTACAGCAAGGTAACAACCCATACCAAGAGCTTCCATTTCGTGTTCATCTAAAACATTAGTGGTAATGTTTTCGTAATCACGAGCAAGTTTTTCACCTTGATCGGCAAGATAACGAGGAGTACAAATATTTCCTGGTAAGTTACCTAAATCACGAGCTAGTTTTACTCCAGCTGAGATGCAACGAGCGTCAAGTAAACCTGCTTCAAAAGCTTCTACATGTTCTGCATCTACAAGGAAGTGGTAAGATTTTACACCTGTACAGCATGAGCAATTATCAGCATGTCCATCTTCAGGTTTATCTAAAGTAATAAAGCGTTTGAATTTGTAACGACTGAAGTTAATTGCTTCAACAAATAGTAGTGCGGTACGATATACACTGTCGCTACCATATTCAGGATATAAACCTGAATCTGCAAGAAGATTTTCAGGTAAAAGTAAAGTTAAAGCACTTGCTTTTACTTCTACGAGTTTTTTTACTAATGCATTTGCAAGAGTTTTTAAGCTTTTTGGTGCTAAAGAGTTTTCTGCATCAAATTTACCTAAACCTACTACAATTACACGAGTAAAGCCACTTAAGCCCGCAACTTGATAGAAATGCGAAACTTCGCCTACCGAACCTTTAAAGTTATCAAGAACTAATAATTGTTCAACAGCATTAACAGTTTGCTCACTAAGTTCATTGGTTTTTACTAATTTACGCTCATTATTAGCAAAAAGAACTAAAGTATCTTCTTTGCCATGGGCAAGAGTATTTACGGTATTAAATAGCATGTTACATCCTTTATTAAGTTAATCTGATTTTTAGTAGCTTTAAATCAAATATTTTTAAAACCCTAATATCTATTATAACCGTTAAAACGCATTTGTCAGGGGTTTTTATAAAGAAATAAAGAGAAAAATGTTTGAATTAGCTAAGCAGAATAGATTGGAGGTTAGATAAGTTCTAAGAAGGATAGGGGAACAGACTAAAGAGTGCAAAGAAAGATGAGAAGTGAAGAATGTAAAGTTAGGACTGTAAAGGGATGGTAATTAGAAGAATTAAGAATATATGGTAAGGGAGTAGGAAAAAATAATCGAGATTAGAAAGTGAAAAATTTGCGTATCAATTTTATTTTCTCTAGATAGAGGACTAGATATTTTTAAAGCCATTACCCAAAAGAGTAATGGCAAGCTTTTTATAAAAATTAATAAGTTATGGTTTTGAATTTAGAAGAGTAATGTTAAAAGCGCTTTTTAAATTCTTTTGTAATGATGAAAAAGTAACTGGATTAATAGAATATCGTTTTACCGTAAAATTTACAAAAGACGGATTTGTATCATAAAAGGCATTAATATTATTTTGAGCAAAAAGTCTTTGTAATAAAGGTTGTTTAAGGTAGTAGGTGTTATCTTTATTTTGCTTATCCAGCGTGAGAAAATCCGCATATGCAACCATAGTTGCAAATAAATCTTCATCGTTATCACATATTCCAGCGACTACTGCAAAGACTGCACAGTTTTGTATATGTTTGGTGTTTGGATTATTTGTGTAAGCTACCCAACAGTGTAATACTAGATCGTTATGTAAATTTTTTAGTTTTACATTATAAGTGTTGTTTTTTACGTCAGAGGTAAAAATTTGTTGATAATGATAAGCTAATTCTAAAGCTAGATCTTTAGCTTCTACGGTCTTATTTTCATAGGAACTAAATGTACTTTCATATCGAGACATTAGTTCTTGCATTTCAGAATAAGACATTAAATCATCTAAAAATTTCTCAGGATTTGTATTTTGTTGTGCTGTCGATGTAGGTATAAAAGAAGTAAATGGAAAAATTGCTAAAATAAACAGAGCTATAAATTTTTTTAACATATTAATTCCTTGAGATTGATATATGTAGTTGATTAAGTTGAGATATTTCTTTTGCTAGTCTAGTAAGTTTTTAAGTGGAATATAAAAATAAGCTTTTACAGGTTACCTATCTTTTATATAAGAAATATTTATGTATATTCTTCTTACTTTTACTTTTAGAGATATTTTGATATTTTCTAAATAAGAAATTTGATTTTATTCTACAAGAGTAATGTTAAAACTTTTTAGTAAATCTTGTGTTGTTGATAAGTATTTAAGATTGTTAGGATAGAGTTTTACGGTAAAATTTACAAAATACGGTTTAGTATTAACGTATAAATCAAGATTATTTTGAGCAAAAAGTCTATTTAATAAAGGTTGTTTAAGGTAATAGAGATTATTTTTTTCTTGATCATTTAGAGTGGCATAATCTGTATAAGCAGCTAGAGTAGCAAATACATCTTCATCAATATCAAATAGTCCAGTTGCAATCAATATTATTCCACATCTTCCTAAATGTTCATGTTTTGGGTTTTTGTTATAAACTTGAGCACAAATATTACCAAAACTATTAAAGAACATTTTGTATTCTATAGTATAAGTATTATTTTCTATTGTAGCCGGAAAAACTTGATTAAATTGATAAGCGAATTCTAAAGCGAGATCAAGTGTTTCTACTCTTTTATTTTCAAAGGATTTTAGAGAATTTATATATCGAGAAAATAATTCTTGAACTTTAGAAGATGACATTAAAATTTCTAATCTTTGCTCAGGGGTATAAGTTTGTGCTGTAGCGGTTTTTACAAAAGAAGTAAACAGGAAGATTGCTAAAATAAACAGAGTTATGAGTTTTTTTAACATATTAACTCCTTGAAATTGATACATGTAGTTGATTAAGTTGAGATATTTCTTTTGTAAGCCTAGTGAGTATTTTAAGTTGGTTCTAGGAGTCTCTAGTTTCTAATCTTTTATAGGTCAAAGGGGATAAGATAGTTTTATCTCGTAAGCGTAATTCCCCACTCAATTTTTAAAACATCTTTTATTGCTGAAAAGTATTTCTGATCAATAGAATATTTTTTTACAGTAAAATTCATTGAAGAAGGTTTTCGATTGTAAAATGAATTAAGTCGATTTGGACCAAAAACTTCTATTAGTAGATGTTGTTTAAGATAGTAAGTATTATTTCTTGTTTGACTATCAAGAGTAAGGTAATCTGTATATGCGACTAAAGTTGCAAAGAGATTTTCATCAAAATTGAATATTCCTGCTACTACAAGAATAATTCTGCAATTTCTGGCATGTTTATGTTTAGGATTATCTTCATGCATTTGCTTACAGAAATAAGATAGATCATTATGAAGTTTCTTATGAGTTACAGTATAAACATTACCTTTTACGGTAGAAGGAAAAACTTGAAGATATTGATAGGCAAATAGTTTAGCTAAATCAAGATCTTCTACATTTTGATTTTTAAGGTAATGCAAAGTATTTTCATATCTAGAGATGAGTTCTTGTATATAGTGATGAGACATTAAATTGTCGAATTCTGCATATACATTTTGTTGAGCTCTTGCCGTACTATTTACAAAGGAGGTAAATGGAAACGTTGCTAAAATAAACAGAGCTATGAGTTTTTTTAACATCTTAATTCCTTGAGATTGATA
>NZ_NRJF01000060.1 GCF_003585965.1 Psittacicella gerlachiana
TTATTGAGAATTCTTAATACTGTAATTAATTCTATTTCTCGGTTTTCTTCTACTGTTTGGTATTTATTTGAAGAATATGCAATATTAATGAACCATCCATTTACATCATTATCCATTGTATTATCATAGGGGTTTTCTATTATTTTCAGTAGATTCTGTTTATACTTATCCTTACGATCTTTAAGAGTTCCTATATGTATAGAAGCAGTAGAGTTAGATAAAGATGAATAAATATTTCCTCTATTTTGAGTAGGTATATATACAACTGGAAAATTGTGTTGAAGTTGAGATTCTAGCAAAGCATTTTTATAATTAAATATTTGATCTTTATAAATAACTTCATTATCTAATTTTATAGAATTAAAAAGAAAATTATCTTTTGCAATAGACAAAGGATCAAATTTAAGATTTTTATTTGAAAGTAGTAAGGTAGTAAATATAGATTCAAGTGCTTTAGTCTTTCCTGTACCATTTTCACCAATAAGAACATTAATCTTTTTTTTAGATAATTCTAAGGTTAATTTTTTTATATTCTTTATACCTTCGAATTCTATATTAGTTTCATTTATAAGTAACATATTTTCTCCAAGTATTTGTAATTTTTATCAGTAAGTTTTATTTTTAATTAAATTATAGGAATAGTTGTCTTGCACAGATTAAAAGGATAACTATTTTTTTATTTGAGCAAATGTTTAGATTTGGTTTTAAATAGTGGTATTTAACTGCTATTTGTTTATATTAGGATTAATATGAATAGAATTCTTTTTAGTGGTCTGATGCTTATGTCATTCTACTTTGGAGCAGGAAACCTAATTTTCGCTCCGCAAGTTGGACTTGAATCAGGTCATAATGTTTTTTCAGCTCTTTCGGGCTTTACTTTATCTGCTGTAGTTATTCCATTTGTAACACTTGTAGCAGTTACTTTTACTGGTGACTCAGGACTTTCTTTTTATGGAAGAGTAGGTAAAACATTTGGTTACGCTTTAATTATCCTCTTAGTTATCTCTCTAGGACCTTTATTTGCAATTCCAAGGGTAGCTAATGTTTCTTACGAGTTAGGTATCCAACCTCTAATTAAAGATAATATCCACACTGCACTACCAATCGACTCCTCTTTTGGTTTAGTATATATTACTTTATTCTTCTTAATTAGTTATACCTTATCTCTATATGGTGATCGTCTAGTAGATACCATTGGTAAATACTTATCACCAGCATTAGTAATTTTCATCCTTGCTTTAGTAGTAACTTACTTAGCTGTGGGTCATGATCCAAGTGCAGTTACACCAACAGAGAAATACTTAGAAGCTCCATTTGCAACAGGGGCAATTGATGGTTATGGAACTCTTGATGCTCTAGCTTCGGTTATCTTCGGAGGACTAGTGTTACAAATGCTTCGTCCATCTCCTGAGACTCCAATGCAAGAAGTACGTAAAAGTGTAATTCAAGCTGGATTTATTGCTTGCTTACTTCTAGCTATTATCTACTTTGGTTTAGGTTTACTAGGTAACTATGCTAGTGGTTCAGAGCAAACTTCAGGTGCTCAAATCCTTATCTATGCTTCTACTATCGCTTTTGGTAAAGCTGGTATTTACATCTTTGCAATTATCGTATTCCTAGCATGTTTAACAACAGCTGTAGGTCTATTAAAAACAATTGCAAACTATAGCCACAACCTCTTTGGTATCTTTAGTGAAAAAGGTTGGTTAATTCTTTATACTCTTTCTTCAGCAGTTTTATCTGTACAAGGTTTGGCTTCTGTAATTAAAACTTCAATTCCATTTATCTACTTTACTTATCCTATTACTATTTCTTTAGTTATTGTAACTATGTTCAATAAATTTACAAAAGATCGAGTATGGGTGTACCGTTGGGTAATGATTTTTGTTGTGCCTTTTGCAGCTGCAGATTGCTTTAAATTCTTCTCAACCTTTTACTTAGATAAATCTATTGATATCTTAGGTTGGTTACGTCCTTTTGTTCCTTTTGGTACAAGTGACTTCAGCTGGTTCGTACCTATGTTAGTAGGTGCTGCTGTAGGTTTATTATTCCCGAAACAACCAGTAGTTACTTATTTACTAGGGGATAGAGAAAAAGCTCGTCGTGATCGTAAACAACAAGCAGAAGATGAATTTGAAGACGTTGTATAAATCAACATACAGTCTAAAAAATTTATAATTTAATTTATTCTTTTAATAATTTAATTAATTTGTTTATGAGAGAAAGTCTAAGCGACTTTCTCTCATTTTTTTTTCTAAAAAGAAAATTTAAATTCTTTAATTTACAAACACTAAGCTAAATTTCAGAAAAATTAGTCTTGATCTTTACACAAAAAATAGATAACCTAATATGGCAGTAAGTTGAATGTAAAATACATTTAACTTTTATATACGTAAATACGTATATATTTAAACATATGAGGTTTTATGAAAAGAATAATCTTTAGCGGCTTAATGCTAATGTCATTTTTCTTCGGAGCTGGGAATCTGATTTATCCACCATTAGCAGGTCTAAATGCTGGAAGCGAATTTCTTTCAGCTAGTTCAGGCTTTACATTAACTGCCGTTGTTATTCCTTTTTTAACTATTTTAGCGGTTGCTCTTTCTGGTGACTCAGCTTTATCACTTGCAGGTCGTGTAGGCAAGGTATATGGACTTATCTTTACCGTTATTATCATTCTCTCTATCGGACCTTTATTTGGTATTCCGAGGGTAGCTAATGTTTCTTTAGATATAGGAATTAAACCTTTATTAGATGCTTCTAACTCTCAAGGTAGTATATCTCCTGCTGGTCTGTTTTATATTCTTATCTTCTTCTTTATTTCCTTTATTCTTTCTCTTTACGGGGATAAACTTGTTGACACTATAGGTAAATACTTATCTCCAGCATTAGTAATTTTTACTCTTGCTTTAGTTGTAGTATATGCTTTTACTGATAACGTTAAAGAAGTTGGAGAAGTAGGTAAAGAATACGTATCGGGAGCTTTCTTTAAGGGAGCAATTGATGGCTATGGTACTTTAGATGCAATTGCCGCTGTAGCTTTTGCAGGTTTAATTGTAAATGCTCTAAGACCTTCACCAGATACTCCAAAAAGTGTTGTTTTCTCAGGGGTTATTAAAGCTGGTTTTATTGCTTGTGCTTTACTTGCAGTTATCTACTTTGGTCTTGCGTACGTAGGTAATGTTTCTGCAAACTCAGGAAAAACCACTGGTGCTGATATTTTAGTTTATGTTTCTCAGCAATCATTTGGAGCTGCAGGGCAACTAGTATTTGCGATTATCGTATTCTTAGCGTGCTTAACAACTGCTGTAGGTTTATTAAAAACTCTTTCAACCTATTCAAGAAACTTATTTGGTCTCTTAACAGAAAGACAATGGTTAATTTTATATACCGTGTTTTCTGCAGTTCTTTCGGTTCGTGGTTTAGATTCAGTATTAAAAACCTCTGTACCTATGATCTACTTAACCTATCCAATTACTATTGTTCTCGTAATTGTAACGTTATTTAATAAATGGACCAAAGATCGTGCATGGATCTATTTCTGGACAGCTTTACTTGTTACTCCTGTAGCTTTTGCCGATGCATTTAGAATTTTCTCAGATAACTACTTTGGTAGAAGCATAGATCTAATTGGCGCAGTAAGAGATTATATTCCTTTAGCTAACACTGACTTTAGTTGGGTAACTCCGTTTATTGTCGCTGTAGTTATTGGTGCTTTATTCCCTAAAAAATCAGTTAACAATCTACTATTAGGTGATAAAGACGCTGAATTAAGACGCAAAAAACAAAGAGCTGAAGAAGAATTTGAAGAAGTTCTTCCATAACTTAAAAAAATCAGGAAGAAGAATTTTACTTCCTGATTTTTTTGCTTCTTAAAATATTTTTTGCTATAATATCCAAGTTATATTTTTTCAAAGTAATATTCCCTTTGAATGTATCTAGAAAATATAACAAAAAATCCTTCAAAATTTTATTACACTTTAATCAATTCAATTTTAATTTTTAATAGGAAAACACACATGGTAGTTATTCGTTTATCAAGAGGCGGTTCTAAAAAACGTCCTTTCTATCAAGTAGTTGTTGCTGACTCACGTTTTGCTCGTGACGGTCGCTTCATCGAAAGAGTTGGTTACTTCAACCCATTAGCTTCAGGTCAAGCTAAACGTTTAGAATTAAACTTAGAAGCAATCAAATCATGGCAAGGTAAAGGCGCTCAATTATCAGATCGCGTTGCTAGCCTAGTTAAAGAAGCTCAAAAAGCTGCTTAATCTTTATTTATATTACCAACTGTCATTTAGCACAGTTAAACTCGTAAGAGTATAAACTTTCAGAATTATTTTATTTTTTAGTATTAATCTTTTTACTAGCTCTGGCAGAGGAATAGTTAAGCATTTATAGCTAACTACTGTTAACTAGGTGAGGAATTTTCAATGAGTAATATCATTAAAAAGCTTGAAGAAGCTCAATTAAAAAAAGACCTACCAAGTTTCCGTACTGGTGACACATTAGAAGTTAAAGCGTGGGTTGTTGAAGGTAATAAAAAACGTTTACAAGCATTTGAAGGTGTTGTAATTGCGATTCGTAATCGTGGTTTACACTCAGCATTTACTTTACGTAAAATCTCTAACGGTGAAGGTGTTGAGCGTGTGTTCCAAACTCACTCTCCAATCATTGATTCTATTACTGTTAAACGTAAAGGTGCTGTACGTAAAGCTAAACTATACTACTTACGTAACTTAAGTGGTAAAGCTACACGTATTAAAGAACGTCTTGAAACTAAATAATTTTAGTTTTCAGAGTCAAGGGAAGGATCTAAGATCTTTCCCTTTAATTTTTATTTAAATTATCCTCGCTTTAGTACTTTCCTTTTAACTTTCTTTTTTAACCCTCTTCTTATAATTATTTTTTAATATTTTTTACTCCTATTTTTCAACAATTAAAATTCAATTTATAAAAAAAGATCTTGCCAAGATTTAGTTAATTCAGTAGAATAAAATTATAGCCAAAATTAAATACTACATTTTTCAATTCATCAGAGGTTTTATTTTATGATTAACATTATTATTAATATTATTTCTTAAGAACTTAGTAACCAATTGAACTTTAAATGTTACTAAGGATCTTAGTAAATTTAAAGTTGATTACTAGGTTTAGGAATAAATTATTAATAATGCTTAACTTTCCTCTTCCTTGCCATTTCAGGCTATACACTCAAATCATTCAACTTACTGCCCTTATCTCTTCGGGTGTAAGTAATCAATTTTCACTTCTTACATTTTTGATCCTTACCTTACTTTTTAAGTTCCTTTGTTTTACTTATACTTTTATTTAATTAAATTTTTTACTTAAACTATGAATTAAAAAGGAACTATGACTTATGCCTGCATATCCAAAAGAAATGAGAAAAGCTGTAATACAAGAATATAAACGTGGTAAAAAAACAGCCGCTCAAATAGCTAAGGATTTTGGAATTAGTTATATTACTTTATACGCTTGGTTAAAAAATGTAAAAAAACGGAAAGTTAATAGTAATTGTAATTCTCAAGCAAAAACAACCTCTACTACAGGAGTAAAAACAAAAGAAAATGTTTCTCTACTCTTAGAGCGTATTGAAAAATTAGAGGCTATGGTTTTAACGCTACAACAGGAATTAGATAACCATAAAACTAATCCTAGTTTGCAAAGATAAAATTTATCAAAGATAAAATTTATTAAACCTAATAACCTTTAGGCTAATATTTTTCTGTCAATTATTGATTTACTACAAATATAATTGACTTTCAACACCTAGCAATATGTTAGGTGTTTTTATTTTTATAAAAGTGATATAATATAAAGCAAATTGCGAGATTAAACTCTCATTAATTAATATTAACAATTTTTCTATATACAACTTTTTTATTGTGGCTTTATTAATAACGCAAAAATGTACAAATTGTGACATGTGTTTACCAGAATGCCCAAATAATGCAATTTATGTGGGTGAACACATCTACGAAATAGATCCATTACTATGTACAGAGTGTGTAGGGTTTTATGATACGCCAACATGCCAAGCTTGTTGTCCTATAAATAAATGTATTATTAGCGATCCAAATTACGTAGAATCACAAGAAACTCTATGGGAAAAATTTATTTTAATTCATCACGCTGATGAGTTATAACTCTCCCCTCCAAATTAGGCAAAGTGCAAGAAATTGCCTTAATTTGGTCTTTTGCCACATAATGATTTTCTAATTTAGTATCTTGCAGATCCTAGTCCTCTAGAGATCTTTTTTTAACTTTAATTTTTTACTAGCGGAGGTCTAATGAATCGAATTCTTCATACTATGCTACGTGTAGGTGATTTAGATCGTTCTATCAAATTTTATACTGAAGTACTAGGGTTAAAACTATTAAGAACTTCAGAAAATCCAGAATATAAATATACTTTAGCTTTTTTAGGTTATCAAGCAAATCCAGAGCAAGCTGAAATTGAATTAACTTACAACTGGGGTGTTGATAAATATGAATTAGGTACAGCTTATGGACATATAGCTATAGGTGTAGAAAATGCCGCTCAAGCTTGTGAAAAAGTAAAACTTGCAGGAGGCAAAGTTACTCGTGAAGCCGGTCCGGTAAAAGGTGGTAAAACCGTAATTGCCTTTGTTGAAGATCCTGATGGTTATAAAATTGAATTTATTGAAATGAGTTCACGTCCGCAAGCTGGTTCAAAAGAGGTATAACTTGATACTTAACAATCAAGATACTGGGCAAACTTCTAATCTAGATCAGGAATTCAGTGCTGAACAAATAGATAAAATCTGCAACTTAGCTCAAACCTTTGATTACGATTTATTTGTCAATGACCATGTAAATGGAATTAAAGAATATAATGGACATACCTTTGCTAACTATGCTCAAGTTACGCAATTAGATAAAAACAATCCTGTCGCTACTCAAGCAGCAGAATATATGGCTAAAAGATTTCGTGGGTTCTATCCTTTAGTTGTAGATATTGAAACTACAGGTATAGATCATCATGAAAACTCAATTATTCAAATTGCAGCTGTGGCTCTTACTTTTGATCAGGATTTAAATTTAGTCCCTTATGCTGAATTAAAATTAAATGTTCATCCTTTAAAAGGTAATAGTATCAATCCCGACTCTATTGCTATTACTAAAATAAATCCCTTTAACTATCAACGTAAAGCTGTAGACTTAACCACAGCTCTTACCGCTCTTTGTAAGTTTGCTCGTGGAGCACAAAAAGCTCATGGTTGTAAAAGAACCGTACTTACGGCACACAATGTAAACTTCGATAAAGGTTTTATTTACCACTATCTCGAAAAATGTAAAATAAAACGTATTCCGTTTCATCCTTTTACCGTTTTTGATACTAGTGTATTAGGAGCTATGTTTTTAGCTGATTCTCGCTTAAAAATTGCGATTAATAAACTTCCAAATGAAACCTTTGATTCTAGCAAAGCTCATGATGCTCTTTTTGACGCTCATGAATGTGCTAAACTATTTGCTTACTGTGTTAATTCTAGTAAAGACTTGGTACAACCATATCTTAGCGAAGAAATAGCATAAATATTTTTCATCATTTTAATTACTCTTTTATATGAGCAATCAATTTGTTTTTACAATGCACCGCTTATCAAAAGTAGTGCAACCTAATAATCGTTTTATCCTTAAAGATATTAACCTTAGCTTTTTCCCTGGAGCAAAAATCGGGGTACTCGGCTTAAATGGTGCAGGTAAATCTACCCTTTTAAGAATTATGGCTGGGGTTGATACTAATTTTGATGGTACTGCTCGTCCTCAAGCAGGCATTAAAATTGGTTATTTACCACAAGAACCAGAATTAGATCCAAATAAAACCGTAAAAGAAACGGTAGAAGAAGCTCTTGGAGATTTAAAAAATGCTCAAGAGCAACTCGAACGCATCTATGCTGCTTATGCTGAGCCTGATGCAGATTTCGAAAAATTAGCAGCTGAACAAAGTAAGTATGAAGCAATTATTCATGCTTCAGGCATGGAAGAACACGAAATTGAACGTGCTAAAGATGCTTTACACCTACCGCCTGACGAAGCCTTAATTGGCAATCTTTCTGGAGGTGAAAAGCGTCGTGTCGCTATTTGTCGCTTACTACTCCAAAAACCTGACATGCTCCTTCTTGATGAGCCTACCAACCACCTAGATGCTGAATCTGTTGCTTGGTTAGAAAAATTCTTAGAAAGATTTGAAGGTACAGTTGTAGCTGTTACCCACGACCGTTATTTCTTAGATAATGTTGCAGGTTGGATTCTTGAATTAGACCGTGGTGAAGGAATTCCATGGGAAGGTAACTATAGTTCATGGTTAGAACAAAAAGAAGCTCGTTTACAACATGAACAAAGTACTGAAAATGCTCGTCAAAAATCTATTCAAAAAGAACTTGAATGGGTAAGACAAAATCCTAAAGGTCGTCAAGCGAAATCAAAAGCTCGTATGGCACGCTTTGATGAATTAACTTCTCAAGAATACCAAAAACGTAATGAGACCAATGAAATCTTTATTCCACCTGGTCCACGTTTAGGAGATAAGGTAGTTGAGGTTCAAGGTCTAACTAAGGGATATGATGGTCGTACTCTCTTTAGCGACTTAAATTTCAGCTTACCAAAGGGAGCTATCTTAGGAATTATCGGAGCTAATGGTGCGGGTAAATCAACTTTATTCCGTATTATTACTGGTAAAGAACAAGCTGATGCAGGACAAGTTGTCTTAGGAGAAACAGTTAAAGTAGCTTCAGTTGATCAATTTAGAGATAATTTAGACAATAATAAAACGATTTGGGAAGAAATTAGCCAAGGACAAGATATTATGCAAATTGGTAATTTTGCAATTCCATCTCGTGCTTATGTTGGTCGTTTTAACTTTAAAGGTTCAGATCAACAAAAACGCATTGGCGAATTATCTGGTGGGGAAAGAGGACGTGTGCATTTAGCAAAACTTCTCCAAGCAGGTGGTAACCTCTTATTACTAGATGAGCCTACCAATGACTTAGACGTAGAAACTATGCGTGCACTTGAAAATGCAATCTTAGAATTCCCAGGTAATGCAATGATCATTAGCCATGACCGTTGGTTCTTAGACAGAGTTTGTACGCATATTCTTGACTATACCGATTCAGGAAAAGTAGTATTCTTTGATGGTAACTTCACCGAATATGAAGACTGGAAACAAAAAAATCTTCCACCGGAAGAACTAGCACCTAAACGTCGTAAATATACCCATATCTCCGCTCGTGGTGCATAAAATTTAACCACTAGAGAAGGAATCCTTCGGGAGACCTTCTCTTTTTTGTTTCAAATAATTTCTTACAATTTATAGTATAATAATAGAACCTGATAAAAGTTTTATCCCTTTTATACGGTAAGTTTTTACTATCAATAAATATACAATTACTATGGAAACAAAAAAAGTTATTATTCTAGGCTCAGGTCCTGCAGGTTATACGGCTGCCGTATACGCTGCTCGTGCAGGTTTAGAACCTGTATTAATTTCAGGTCCTCAAGTTGGTGGACAGTTAACAACTACTGATGAAATTGAAAACTGGCCTGGAGCTTTTGAAAAAACTACAGGTACTCTGTTAATGAATAATATGCGTCAACACGCTTTAAACATGGGTACTGAAATTATTGCCGATACTGTTAAAAAAGTAGATTTATCTACCCGTCCATTTAAATTATATGGGGCTAAAGAAGAATATTCGACTAAAGCTTTAATTATTGCCACTGGTGCTTCAGCAAAATATTTAGGTTTAGAATCTGAAACTAAATATAAAGGAATGGGAATTTCAGCTTGTGCCGTTTGTGATGGTTTCTTCTACAAAAATGCAGAAGTAGCTGTTGTAGGTGGTGGTAACGTTGCTCTTGAAGAAGCTCTGTATCTTTCAGGAATTGCAAGTAAAGTACATTTAATTCACCGTCGTCAAGAGTTTAGAGGAGAAAAAATTCTGCAAAAACGTCTTGCGGATAAGGTTGCAGAAGGAAAAATCGTCCTCCACTTAGATTCAGTAGTAAAAGAATTTTTAGGTGATCCTAATATCGGCTTACAATCTATAACCTTAGAAAATGTAAACGACAAATCAGAAACTAATTTACCTGTAGCAGGTGCATTTATTTCTATAGGTCATCACCCAAATACAGAAATTTTTGAAGGTCAATTAGATATGACCAAAGGTTACATTAATGTAAAAGCTGGTGGTGAAAGATATAGTACGCAAACAAGCGTTGCTGGTGTTTTTGCTGCAGGTGATGTTGCAGATCACACTTATAGACAAGCGATTACTTCTGCTGGTGCAGGCTGTCAAGCTGCTCTTGATGCAGAATACTATCTTTCTCAACTTGAAGAAAATTAATTCAAAAACATTAAAGCTAGCCATAAAATGCTAGCTTTTTTTGTATTAGGACATTTTATGAACAAAGCACATCAAAAGTACTTAATGAAAATTTTAGATAACTACTGTGCTCCAATGAAACGTTATCTAAATATTTTTATTTTTGTAATCACTTTATGTACTATTTTTCAAGTTGTTGCTATAACTAAGTTAGTTAGTATTCTTATAACAACTCCCGAAGACTTTTTTAATGCAAGTATCTATCTTGGCGTAGTTTTATTAACCATGGTTATTAAAGCTCTTGCTATTTTTTTAAGATCAAGCCTGACCCAAAAGCAAGCGGCAAAAATTCGTACTGAAGTAAGAAATCAAGTGTTAAAGCGATGTGAAAATCTAGGAGCTAAAGGTCTTGGACATAATACTATTGATATGTCGATCTTTTACCTAGAACAAGTAGAATTGCTTAATAATTATATTGCTCGTTTTTATCCTCAAGCTATAGCTTCTCGAATTCAACCTATACTTATTCTTATTGCCGTATTTTGTTTAAACTGGATTGCGGGTTTAATTCTTCTCATTTGTTTCCCCTTATTACCGGTGTTTATGATCCTTATTGGTCTAAAAACCTCGGAAATGAATGCTAAACAATTAAAAAATCTTTTATTCCTTGGCAATCAGTTCCATGACAAACTCGTAGGCATTAAAACTATTATTGCTTTTTCTAAACAAAAAGAAACTTTAGAAAAGATGACCATTAATAGTCAAAATTACACTTACACTACTATGCAACTACTTAAAGTAGCTTTCTTAAACTCTGCGGTTTTAGAGTTTTTATCTTCAGTTTGCGTAGCTTTAATGGCAGTATACTTTGGGATTGCTTATCTTGAGCAATTTAGTTTTGGTGCTTATGCAGGTACTGGAATATCTATTTTTGCAGGGTTTTTCTGTTTAACTTTAGCCGGCGAGTTTTTTCAGCCATTGAGAGATCTTGGTACCTATTATCATGACCGTTCTTCAGCTCTTAATGCGATTGATGAATTAGAAAAATTTATTAATCAACAGGCCCAAGAAAATCAAGATTATCTTGATATTGAACAAATTAGTCCTGTGCTCGAAGAAGAGGAAAAAGATAGCCTTTATGATTCAAGTTTTAAAACTATAGATCTTGCGACTAATGCTGACTCAAGCAAAATATATAATAAACGTCAAAGCAAAAGAGCTAAACAAGCTCTTGCTAAATTAACTCTCGATGCCAGCCAGGCTCCAGCAACTCAAAACTTAAAATACCCATTTCAACATCCAAGCTCTACTTTTATTAAACTTACACGTAATAGTGTAATTAAAGCTGAGGATTTATGTATTTATACCCATTCAGGGCAGCTTTTAGTTGCAAATCTTAACTTTAGTTTTACATTAAATGAAAAAGTTGCCATTATTGGCGAATCGGGAGCGGGAAAAACCAGTCTCCTTTCTTGTCTATTAGGTCTTTATCCTTATACAGGTAGTTTAACCTTTGATCAAGTTGAACTAACTGAAATTAATCGTGAGTTTTTCTATCCTTACTTAAGTTGGTTAGGGCAAAATCCAAATTTAGATCAAGTATCTATTTTAGAGAACTTAAGTTATAGTTCAAGATTTTTAAACAATAATCTTGAACAAGCCCCTGTAATGAATCAAAGCGTCGCACTCAACGCTTTAGAACAAGAATATGCTAACTACCTCTTTAAATTACCTGATTTAAGTAGACTGAGCATCCAAGATGCAATAAATAATGCTCAATTAAACTCTTTAGTTGCTGAACGTGGTTTAACCTATACTATTCAACAACATAATATGGGCTTATCTGGAGGGCAAGTGCAACGCTTGGCTCTAGCTCGAGCTCTTGCTAAGCCTCATTTACTTTTGATTATTGATGAGCCTACCGCTAATCTTGATCATAAACTTGAAAAGGCGATCTTTAGCAATATTCAAAATCATGCACAAGGAATTATCATGGTAACGCACCGACTCGAACAAAGTAGTGCTTTTGATAAAGTATACTCCCTAAATAAAAATGGGATTTACCTAGAAAAGGAGGGCAAATATGCTTAAGTTATTAATTAACTTATTTGCAGGTAAAACCTTTATTATGCTTCTAGGCTTAATTCTAACGATTTTAAGTTTAGGTTCATCTCTAGGTTTATTAACTTTATCAGCTTGGTTTCTTGCTTCATGTTATCTTGTTGCAAGTATAGATTTTAATATTTTCTATCCCTCAAGTTCAGTACGTGGCTTCGCTATTGCCCGTACAGCTTTAAAGTACATTCAAAGATTAGTTACTCATAAAGCTACTTTTGATGTCTTAACTAAGCTTAGAGTTCAGGTTTTTGCGAGTATGCTTCCTTTATTTACTGATGTAAATAAAATTCATGCTTTTAAAAAAAATCTCCAGCTTAGCGACAATGAGTTGTTTGATCGCATTATTAAAGATATAGATAACTTAGACGGCTTTTATGTAAATGTGTTAATTCCTTTTTTCGGAACAATTTTACTATTTTTAGCCTTTACCATAGGTTTAACCTTTATTGACTTTAAATTAGCTATTTTCGTGGGTAGTTGTTTAATTGTTACTACTTTAATTGTGCCATGGATTTTTTATCCTTTAGGAAAAAAAATTGCTAGTAATGTAGAAAAAGAATCAACTAAGCTACGTCTTGCTTTTCTTAACTATCTTGAATTCCAATTTGAAAGTGTAATCTTTAATAAACAAGAGAAAAAAATTACTTATTTAAATCAACTAAATAATAATTTAATTAAAGAACAGCTTCAACAAGATAAGTACGTAAATCTCTCAACCTTTATTTTGCAAATTCTTTTAGGAGTACTCTTAACAGTTACCATTTTTGGAACAAGTTACTTACAAGTACTTCATGCTAGTGATTTACGTTTACCAGGCTTAGCTTTAATCTTTATTTTCTTAATTATAGGTTCAATAGAGTTTATTGTTCCTTTAGCTAATTTATTCGTTCATTTAGGACAAGTTATTTCTTCAGCTCAAAACCTAAATCCTTTATTACAAAATCGTCAAGCAGCTCAATTAGCTCAAAATTTAATCGATGAAGATTTAGGGAAAAAAGCTAAGTATAAGGTTGAGACAAATAATTTTTATCCTCAACCTCTTGCTAAAGAAATAGGAGAAAAAGTTAAATCTATTAATATTCAAGTAAAAGACCTTAACTTTAGTTATCAAAATAACCAAATTATCAAAGATCTTAACTTTGAATTTCAAGGGCAAAGCTCCTATCTCATTAGTGGAGATTCAGGTTTAGGAAAAACTACTTTTTTAAATTGTCTTCTTGGTCTTGAAACTTCTTATCAAGGAGAAATTATTTTTAATCTCTTTGATGAACAAGGAAATTTACTTAATACTCTTGAAGCTCGTGGAGGGCAACAAAGAGAATTATGCGTTCATCTCAGTCAAAGAGTGCATATTTTTAATGATTCTATTTTTGATAACTTAAAAATTGCAAACTCAAGCTTAACTCTAGAACAAGCACAACAAACACTTAAACAAGTAGGGTTAGATTATTTAAGTAAAGACTTAATGCAGATTTTGGGAAATGGAGGGCGTGCTCTTTCTGGTGGGGAAATTCGAAGAATTGGTATAGCTCGAGTATTACTTTCTCAAGCTAAAGTAATTATTTTAGATGAACCAACCGAATCTGTTGATGCAAATCTTGAGAAAACGGTATTAGAATTAATTTTTGCTCATGCTAGAACGAATCAAGCTACCGTAATTCTTGTTTCTCATAATAAGAATAACTATAGATATTGTGAACATATTCTTACGATGCAAAAGTCAAACTCTTCTACTCAATTCCAAGAAGTTGAAAAAGATAAAGAATAAAAAGGTAAAAATAGAAAAAGAGAGTCTTTCGGGACTCTCTTTCTTATTAAATTATTTTGTAAAAAATTTTTTACGATAAAAAGCTAATTCACCTATAGAATCTTCAATATCATCTAAAGCTAAGTGTGAACCTTTTTTCTCGTATTTATAATCAAATCCCCAAAGGAAATTTAATTGTTTTATCGTTGATACATCAATTAAACGATAGTGTAAATGCTCTGCAATCTTTGGCATATACTCTAATAAAAAAAGCTTATCTGTAGCAATAGAATTACCACATAAAGGAGAAGTTTTCTTATTGGTATATTGAGAAATAAACTCTAAAGTTTGTTCCTGAGCTTGCTCTAAAGTTATATTTGAAGCTTTTACACGTTCAATTAGACCATTTTTAGTGTGCATTTCTCGTACTACATCACTCATAGAGTCAAGAAATTCTCTAGGCGTATCAATTGCAATTACCGGACCATGAGCAAGGATGTTCAGATCCTTATCTGTGATAATTGTTGCAATTTCAATAATACGTTCTTTTTTTACATCTAATCCTGTCATTTCTAAATCTATCCAGACAAGATTTGTATCTTTATCACCTAAATTCTTGCTCATTATAAGTCCTTAAAAAAATGGCGGTGAGAGAGGGATTCGAACCCTCGATACACGTTAATGTATACACACTTTCCAGGCGTGCTCTTTCGGCCTCTCAGACATCTCACCAAAAATAAAGGCTTTATAAAAAAATAACATGATAAAAAGAATAGTGAGTTTGCTCAGTAATATGTTGCCTTTATTTAAAATAAACTTTTAATCTTTTGCATTAGTTGCAAAGTTATACTCTGGATTTTGTTCCATCCACTCCTGAGTTTCAATAAAAGAAAACTCAGGCATCTCAGAGCATTGAGAAAAATCTTTGTTAGCTACTTTGGTATTTAGCTCATGATACTCTTTTCTAAATAGAGCTTCTAATTCAGTTGCTAAAGCCTTAGCTTGATTTCGTTTCATCCCTTTAGTATTAATAGGCTGAAGATATTTCATTATAACATCACCATTATCTAGCTTACCAACTTTATAGTTGTTAAGGTCAGAAACTACGATAGGAACTATAGGCACTCCAGCTTCGATTGCCGTTAAAAAGGCTCCGCTTTTAAAAGGAGCTATATCCCAACGACCATAAGATCTTGTACCTTCGGGAAAAAGCCAAACACAATACTTATGCTTTGTTATCTTTTCTACAACCTGCTGTACAGTTTTGTAAGATTTACTCGCTGAAGTTTTTTCAATTAAAATATTCCCTGCTGCCCAATACATCCAACCAAAAATTGGAATCCATGATAACTGTCTTTTCCCTACAGTTACAGTATTTGGTTGAATCATTTTCGCAAGGGTTACTATGTCTAAAGTATTCTGATGATTTGAAATATACACTGCGGTTGTCGGCAGTACATCTATTTCTTGTTCAACTTTTGTATTTAAACCATATACAGGCTTGAGCATTGGACGAACAAAAGTTGCAATGCGGTACATATTTTTTTTATCTTTTAGTTTAAAAAGACAAAGAACAAAAGCTACTAGACATAAAATAATCCAGTACACTAGTACCACTAAAGTACGGACAAAGGCAATAATGTAGTACATAAGAAATTTGAAACAAAATTAGTTTTGTCAAAACACCTTTAAATTATATTACTAACGGTAAATTTGTCAAAATTTTTTTAACACAACTAAGAGAGTAACATTATAAATGCTACTCTCTTACTTGGCAATTATTTTTCTGAGCTTCAAAAGCCTTATTAAGAATTTCGGTTGCGTTTCTCGAGAAAGTATGATTTGTAATTAGATCCTCTAAAGCATCGATAACCATTTGTCTAAATGGATCTAAATATAAATCATAATTAGCAAAGCTACGACATAAATATGGAGAAACTCCCGGATTATTTTTGTCTACTTTAATAATTAACTCTTTAATGTACTCTATCCCCTCTTTAGTAAAGAAAAGATTTAAATTTAATCTTAAACCTCTAATCAGAGTATATAGAGAATTAGGTTTAGTAATACTAAATTGTTTTGCATTTGCTAATAATGCTTCAACTTGAGCCACCGATTTTGCATTTTTGAGGCGTAAAGTTAAGAGTTCATCTAAGCATGAAGCTGTATCTTGATACTCTAAGGCAAACTTATCCACAAGATAATCTAATGCGCTGAGATCATTATTTATAATCGCTTTGATTACTGCGTGCTTATCATTGTAGCAAGAAGCTTGAGTATAAAGTTGTTCTACTAGCTCTTGGTTCTCTTGGCTAATAGTTAAGAGACTTAAAAGCTGATCACGCAGTGCTCGTTCACCAAAATGTAAAGAATTATATTCCCAAGTTCTAAATGGTAACTGAGCATAAATACCTTCTAGTTGTACTTTATAATCCTGATAGAGCTTAGTTTTTATAGCTTTATCAATTTGAGCATACACTAGTGGATTTACGGCTTTATTTGCACTAGTAATTGCATTACTCACATTATGGAAACGTAATACTGCGGAAGTAAAACTCGCATCTTCTAAAGCTAAAGCAAAAAGATTTTTATAGATGGTCGCAAAATGCTCATCTACTTCTAATTGAGCTTGAGAATTACGCACAAAGTTTTCTTCATTAAGACGGAAAATACTATTGTAATACTCTTTCAACGCAAAATACTTTCCATAAAGATTTTGACAATGAGCTGCTACAGTTGCTAATTGTGAACTTGTTGTTTGTTGTATGACCCTAACCGGAGAACTAAAATCTAAATTCGTAACTACAATTAACTCTTGCTCTTGATTAGCTATCTCTACAACTAGTTCTTTTGTTTCAAATACTAACAGTTCAGGAATTGCCTTACCTTGAAGATCTACAAGATTAGTTAAGGTTTGCCCTTCTGGAGTTAGGAAATGGGTTTTTAAAGCTAGAGTTAAAGGTTGCTTTTCTTGTTGATCAAATGTTGGAGCTGTTTCTTGAACAAAAGTTACTTTTTGTACTTTGGTTTGAGGGTCATATTCGCTAGTAACTTTTACTTCAGGAGTTCCTGATTGACTATACCAAAGACGGAAATGATCTAAATTATATCCAGAAGCATCAGCCATAGCTTCAACAAAATCTTCACAAGTTACCGCTTTACCATCATGACGCTCAAAATATAATTTCATCCCTTGTTGGAATTTCTCTTCACCAATTAAGGTATGTAGCAAGCGAATAACTTCCGCTCCTTTTTCATACACCGTACTGGTATAAAAGTTATCTTGAGATTCTACCTCATCAGGTCGAATTGGATGAGAAAGCGGACTTTTATCCTCATTAAATTGATAAGCTTGAATTTCTTCTGCATCATCAATACGCTTCATCGTACGATTAACAGTATCCGAAGAATACTCTTGATCACGGAACACCGTTAAACCTTCTTTTAATGTCAGCTGAAACCAATCTCGGCAAGTAACTCTATCGCCAGTCCAGTTATGGAAGTATTCATGAGCAATTACAGAGTCAATACTAAATAAAGAATCATCAGTAACTGTATCTTTACAACCTACAAGTAATTCATCATTAAAAATATTTAACCCTTTATTTTCCATTGCTCCAGCATTAAAATAAGCAACGCCAACTACCATAAAGATATCAAGATCATACTCTAAACCAAAGCGATCTTCATCCCATTTCATTGCTCGTTTTACTGCTTCCATGGCAAAACGAATTTGTTCTAAACGTCCATATTCTGCAAATAAGCGTAGTTTTACTTTACGTCCTGATTTAGTAATAAAGTAATCATCAAGAACTTCAAAGTTACCCGCTACACAAGCAAAGAGATAAGATGGTTTTGGAAAAGGATCATGCCATTTAGCAAATTTACGTCCATTATTGAGCGAACCTGACTCTAAAAGGTTACCATTTGCTAATAAATATTCATAACTATCATTAGTTTCTAGATAAGTTGTAAATACAGCTAGACAATCCGGACGGTCAAAATAGAAAGTAATTCTTCTAAAACCTTGAGCTTCACATTGAGAAACTATTACTTTATCTGATAGATAAATACCAGACATAGATAAGTTTTCTTCAAGATTAAACTCATTTTCAATCTCAAGAGTAAATTCTTGAGGCTCAGAAAGAGATGATACATCTATCTTTAAGTTTTGAAATCCATCAACTCCTTCAAGATCTTCTAATACATAAGCAGACCAATCTTGACCATTAATCTTTACTGCTAACAAATTCAGCTTTTGCCCATCTAGGACAAAAGATGTTGCTTCAGTATTTAATCGTTTAACCTTAATCTTACTTTGAACACGGCTTACAGGTAAATCTAAATTTAACTGCAAATCAACCTGAGTTGCCGTAAAATCTAAAGGTTTATAATCTAAACGTTTAAGCGTTCTCTTTGTCATGAATAAAACCTCTACTTATAAATAATAAGTATATTATAACTTATAAATAAATAAACCTCTGATAAATCAGAGGTTTATTTATAATCTTTTTTTTCAGAATTCAATTTTCTTTTCTTAATCAAACTATTACATAGGCTTAAGCAGAGTATCTAAACCTATATTCATTAATATTGATTAGTTTTAAAATTTAGTCTGATTGCTTTGATGCCATAGCTAAAGCTGCTTCTACTTTTTCACGTACATTATTAGATAAAGTTTGAGTAGCTAAGTACTCTAATTGCTCTACAACCATTGCACGATATTTATCGCTAAGTTTGTAGAATTTTAAGAGTAAACTTACAAGATTAGAAGATAACTGTGGATTAAATTTATCCGCTCTTAAAGTTTCTTCAGTAATATATTTAACTCCTGACTTATCTAAATTATACATAACTTTGAAGTTATTATGAGCTAAAGGTCCGGTAATAGCACGTACACGATTTGGATTTTGACTATCATAAGTATGAAGTTTGGTTAGCTCTTTAACCTCATCAATACTTTGAGCATATGTTGCTTTTAAACTCTGATAAGCATCTAAAACAAGAACTTCATGATGATAACGTTTTAAGAAATCTTCTTCTAAAGTTACTAGTTCTAATTTATTAGCAAGATTTACCCCAAGAGCGTTAATACGATCTGTAAAGTTATCTGCTTGCTCATATAACTCTGTCACTAATTCTTTATGCTCACCATGACGAGTTGCAAGAGTAATTAACACCGCTTTTAAGTCTCTTAATCCAGCTTGCTGGACATTAAACTCAAATGCTCCTTGTTCAGGTAGATCTTTTAATAAGGCTAAAGCACGATGACCATGAGCTAAAGCTAAAGTTTGATTTACTTGTTCATATACATTTGCAACAGCTAAAGGATCTAGATCCTTTTCAAAACGAGCAGCTATAGCCGCTGGAGAAGTAAATCTTAATAAAATTGCATATACCGCAGGATTATCTATAGCTCGGGCAAGTAAATTTTCATAAACATTGAGGTATAAACCTAATGCTTGTCCAGCTAATACTGGATTACCCGTTAAATGAGCTTTATATACCTCAAAGTTTAAATCTTGAACTGCTTGGAAACGAGCATATTCGTTGTTAACATTTTTGGCAACAAAAGCTAACTCTTCAAAAGATCTATCTTGATGTACGATAACTGGAGCAGAAAAATCAACATTAGTTACTACCACTAAAGGCTCTGCGGTCGAGATTTGTAAATTTAATTTTTCTTGGTCAAGAATAATTAAATCCCCTATCTCTTGTCCATCCACAGTTTTTAAGTCTAAAACTTGATTACCTTGTTGGTCTAAGAAAATAGTTTTTAATGGTAAAACTAATGGTTGTTTCTCTTGTTGGTTATTCGTTGGATAAGTAACTTGAGTAAAATCTAAGAATAATACTTGATTTTGAGCATCAAAGTGTTGTTTTACCGTTACATGTGGCGTTCCCGACTGGCTATACCAAAGTTTAAACTTATCTAGATTTACTCCTGAAGCATCTGCCATAGCAGCCACAAAATCATCACAAGTAACTGCTTGCCCATCGTGACGCTCAAAGTATAATTTCATCCCTTTTTGGAAATTAGCTTCACCAATTAAAGTGTGAATCATACGGATAACTTCTGATCCCTTATTGTAAACCGTTAAAGTATAAAAGTTATCTTGTGATAACACTTTATCCGGTCTAATTGGATGTGAGGTTGGACCATTATCTTCATCAAACTGGAAGTTTTGCATTGCAGCTACACTTTCAATACGCTCTAAAGTACGATCAAAAGTATCAGAAGTAAATTCTTGGTCACGGAATACGGTTAAACCTTCTTTTAAGGTTAATTGGAACCAATCACGACAAGTAACTCTGTCTCCGGTCCAGTTATGGAAATACTCGTGTCCTACCACCTTGTCAATGCGTTTAAGACGAGCATCGGTAGCCGTATCCTTATCACCTACTAAAGCTGATTCATTAAAAATATTTAGACCTTTATTTTCCATAGCTCCCATATTGAAAAAGCTTACGGCAACAATCATAAATAAATCTAAATCATACTCTAAACCAAAACGTTCTTCATCCCATTTCATTGAGCGTTTTAAAGAACTCATGGCAAAATCTAGTTGAGAAACTTTTCCGACTTCACCAAAAATCTTTAAGTCTACTTTACGCCCTGATTTAGTTACAAATTGATCTTCGAGAACATCAAACTCACCTGCTACTAAAGCAAAGAGATATGAAGGTTTTGGAAAAGGGTCATGCCAAACGGCAAAATGCTTCCCATCATCTAAATCTCCAGACTCCACCGGATTACCATTAGAGAGCAAATATGGATAAGCTTGTTTATCTGCGGTAATTTTTACGGTAAAAATAGAAAGATTATCAGGACGATCAAAATAATAAGTAATTAATCTAAATCCTTCTGATTCACATTGTGAACAAATATGCTCACCTGCTTTATAAATTCCCGATAAACGTTTATTATTTTCTACTTCAAGCGCATTCTCAATTTCGAGAACAAACTCATCTTGATTATCTAATTTACTAATATCAATTGTTAACTTTTGGAATTTACCTTCTCCAGGTAAGTTCTCAAGTTTATAATCATCCCATGCTAAACCATTTACTCTTAGTTTTAATAAAACTAAATCTTGTCCATCTAGACTAAAAGTAGTTACTCCAGGAGTTAAACGTTTAAATTTTAGTTCAGACTTAACAACTGCAGGATATTCTTCTTGCTGAGAAAAATTAAAATCCAAATTAGTTTCTACGATATGAAAATCTAATGGACGATAATCAGATCGTAACATAGCTTTATTTTCAGCTTGTGTCATCATAGTTCCTTATAATTATAAATAGTCTTTTGCCATTCTAGATTAACACTTGAGAACATCTTTTTGCAAGTATTATGCAACTTTTCTTTAATAGCTTAGTAAATTACTAAGTTATTAAGGATTTAACTTTTATAACTTTATCTATAAAGATAAACTATCAGTTAAACTTTAGTTTAAGTTAAAAGCAAAAATACAAGTAAAACTTCAAAAAGATAAAAAGTTATCAATAGTGATCTAAAATTAGCTTCAAATTAACATTTTTTATCCAATAGTTCTACTTTTAGTATGGATTTTTAGTACTTTAAGCTCACATAAATAACCTTAACTCAAGTTACTAATTTCTTCATCTAATTCTTTTAGATCTAAGTTCAAGAAATCGATTTTTACCTTGCTTGCAAGATAATTTAATTTTTTACTTTGAGAAAAAATTAAAAAATAATCCAAAAGCAAAGTTTAGCTCAAGGATAAAAAAAGCATAAAGCAATGAATAAAATTATAAAAGGGTTTATAATATGCAAGTTTTTATAATTCTACGATGAGGTATAAACGTGGGACAAGATCAAGTTAATATTTGGACGCAAGACTATGCTGCCATTGGAGGTTCTGAAATCCTTACAGCACTAGTTGCGTTAGTTCCTATTGTATTCTTTCTTTTAGCTCTAACTGTTTTAAAATTAAAAGGGCATATTGCTGCACTATTTACTCTAGTTATTGCAGCAGTTATTGCAACTTTCCTCTATGGCATGCCATTCCAAGCTACAGCTTCGGCTACATTACTTGGTATCTTAAGTGGTTTATGGCCAATTGCTTGGATTGTAATTTGGGCAATCTTTATCTATAACATTTGTGTACGTTCAGGTAAATTCGAAGTAATTCGTTCATTTATTTCTGGAATTTCAGATGACCAACGTGTACAAGTATTATTAATTGCGTTTGCTTTTGGTGCTTTCCTTGAAGGGGTTGCTGGTTTCGGTATTCCTATTGCTATCGGGGCAGCTTTATTAATTGGTTGTGGTTTTAAAAATCCAATTATGGCAGCGGCTCTATGTCTAGTAGCAAATATGGCTTCAGCACCTACAGGAGCTATTGGTATTCCTGTAACTGTAGCTGCTCAAGTTACACACATTGATGCTTCAGTTTTATCAGCATTAATTTCACGTCAACTATCTATTGTTATCTTTATCCTACCATTCTGGTTAGTAGCAATGGTTGACGGTATTCGTGGTATAAAAGATACTTTACCAATGATTTTAGTTGTTTCTATTGTTTCAATGGTAACAGCTTATATTGTATACAACTACATTGGTCACGAATTATCAGATATTATTATCGGTGTGGCTGCAATGATTGCAGTAATTGTGTTCTCTCGTATTTGGAAACCTAGACGCAAACTAACTGCTGAAGGTTATGTACAAGATTCACAAGCTACTACTAACAACACTGAGGTTAAAACTTACTCAGCTGCTCAAACTATTTTCGCATGGTCTCCATTTATTGTGATTACTGTATTAGCACTAGTTTGGACTTTACCAGGCGTAAAATCAGCTTTAAGCTTCTTAACTTCAACTTTTGAAATGCCTGCATTACACGGGGCAATTCAAAAAGGTGCTCGTTTAGCTGCAGAAAATCAAGCTCCTGAAAGTGCTATTTGGAGATTTGATGTTTTAACTTCAGTAGGTACAGCTCTATTCTTTGCTGCAGTATATACTTTAATTGCATTCCGTGTTAAATTAACAACAGCTATTTCAGTATTAGTAGCAACAATTAAACAACTACTATTCCCAATCTTAACTATCTGTTTTGTATTAGCATTTGCTAAAGTTGCAGACTACTCAGGTCAAACTGGTTCTATTGCGATCCTTTTATCACAAACAGGCGTAGTATTCCCAGTATTAGCACCTTTATTAGGTATGTTAGGGGTATTCTTAACAGGTTCAGTAGTAAACTCAAATACTTTATTTGCAAAAGTACAAGTTACTACCGCACAGTTAATCCATGTTGATCCTAACTTATTAGCAGCTTCTAACACTTTAGGGGCAATTACTGGTAAAGTAATTTCTCCACAATCAATTGCTATCGGTTGTGCGGCTGCAGGTGCTCAAGGTCGTGAAGGTGAATTATTATCATATGTATTAAAACATGCGGTAATTTTTGCAATCTTTATCTGTATCTTAACTGTTCTTCAAGCTTATGTATTAACTTGGACAACAATCGTTTAATTACGAAAAAATGCTCTTGGATTTTCCGAGAGCATTTTTTATATATAAATGTAGTAATTAACTTTTGGTTTATGTTAAAATCAAAATAATCCATTCAATTTTATTTTGCTTCCTGCAAGCTTAGAAGTTATCATATGTTATTTTCAAATTTAGAAACTAAACCTATAGATCCTATTATTGGACTCTACTTAGATTACTTAGCTAATCCTAATCCTAAAAAAGTTAATCTGTCTATTGGCTTATACTTTGACGAAGCTGGTCGCATTGACTTAATGGAAGCTGCAAGAAAAGCTGCTCTACTTGTAGCTCAACAAAATCAAGCCAAAGGTTACTTACCTATAGATGGTGACCAACAATATCTTCAAGCGATTAATGAACTAGTATATGGTAAAGACAATCCAGTACTAGCTGAAAAGCGTTTAGCTAGTGTACAAACTTTAGCTGCTACTGGTGGCTTACGTGTAACCGCTGACGCACTTAAGAACTTTGCTGGTTCACAACGCTGTTGGGTTTCAAATCCAACTTGGAGCAATCACATAGATATTTTTAAAGAAGCTGGCTATCAAGTTGGTGACTATACTTATTATAGTCACGAAAATATGGATGTAGACTTTCCTGCTTTATTAGCAGATTTAGAAGCAAAAGTTGGTGAACGTGATGTAGTTTTAATGCACCCTGTATGTCATAATCCAACAGGTGCTGACTTAAATGCTGAACAATGGTTAGAAGTTTATCAACTAATTAAACGTAAAAATGCAATTCTTGTCCTTGACCAAGCTTATTTAGGTTATGGACGTGGCATTGAAGAAGATGCTACTGCCGTACGTTTAGCAGCTCAGCACTTAGAACAATTTGTTCACATTTTCTCGAGTTCAAAAACTTTTAGTATTTACGGTGAACGCATAGGTAACGTAAATATTAAATGTAAAGATGCTGAACAAGCAAAAATCTTGACTTCAAATTTAAAACAAATTATTCGTTCGACTTACTCTACGCCAATTGCTAATGGAGCACGTTTAGTTAAAACTATTTTAACTACTCCACAAATTCGTGAGTTATGGTTTAACGAAATTAATACTTATCGTCAACGTTTACAACAATTAAGAAAAGACTTTGTTGCTAAACTTAAAACTTTAGGTGTAGACTTTAGTTACATTGAAAACCAATACGGCTTTTTCTCTTTCTTAAAATTAACACCGGCACAGATCCAAGAATTAAAAAATACTTATGGAATTTATCTCCTTGCGTCTGGTCGTATTAATTTTGCTGGTTTAAATCACAATAATATTGATTATGTAACTCAAGCTATTGCTGCTGTAATTAAAGGATAATAACAATGGATTTTTTCTCAAATTTAACTCTTGCCGCTGACGATCCTATTTTGGCTTTAGTCCAACAGTACCACCAAGATCCACGTGAAAATAAAGTTGATTTAAGTGTTGGTGTTTATTATAACCCTGAAGGCAAACTTGAAAACTTTAAAGCAGTAGATACTGCTCAACAAGCTCTTGCTCAATACTTTTACTCTTTACCTACAGAAGCTAAATTAGCTCCGATTGATAATCATTTAGCAGATCTTGTAGCTAAGGATGTCTCTGAGTCTTATCTGCCAGCAACTGGTTATGTTGGCTTTAACAATGCAGTGCGTAATCTTTTATTCCCTGAAGATCTACAAGCACGTAAAGATGATCGCATTCAAACTTTAGAATCAGTTGCAGGTTCAGGTGGCTTACGTTTAGTTGCTGACTTTTTACATCAACTTGGACTAAAACGAATTTTTATCTCTAATCCAACTTGGGGTAATCACTTTGCAATCTTTGGAGCTTCAGGATTAGAAACTCCAACTTATGCTTACTATAATCCACAAACTAAAGAGTTAGACTTTCAAGCAACTTTAGCGGATTTAGAAGCTTTAACTCCTAAAGATGCAGTATTATTACAAGCAGCTTGTCACAATCCTACAGGTTATGATTTTGATCATCAACAATGGGAACAAGTATTGACCAAAATTAAAGAAAAAGGAGCTTTAGCAGTATTTGATTTTGCTTATCAAGGTTTTGGTGATGGCATTGATGAAGATGCTTATTCAGTACGTTTAGCAACTCAAATCTTAGACCAAGCCCTATTTGTTTCTTCTTGTTCAAAAAATCTTGGCTTATATGGAGACCGTATTGGTGCTGTACATGTATTAGCTAAAGATCAAGCACAAGCTAAACTGGTAGTTTCAAATCTTCAAGCTTATGCTAACAACTATTATGTTGCTCCAGGTAATAACGGTGCTTATGTAGCTGCAATCGTTCTTTCTAATCCAGAATTACGTGCTTCTTGGGAACAAGAACTTACTGCAGTAAGAGCTCGTATCAAGGATTTACGTCAAAAACTGGCTTCTGCTCTAAAAGAAAGAGGTTTTGATTTTGACTTTGTAACTAAACAAAAAGGGATGTTCTCTTATACCGGCTTTACTCCTGAACAATGTCAAGAACTTAAAGAAAAATATGCTATTTATATGGTAACCAATGGCAGAATTAATATTGTTGGTTTAAATGAGCATAATCTTGCATATGTTGCGGATTCTTTTGCAGCCGTATTAAGTAAATAAAATTTACCCATTAAAAAAGAAGGTGTAGCCAACACCTTCTTTTTTAGGATCTAGATTCCATTAATAACTTTAAACTAAAGAAGTTATATCTCTTAGCTTTAATATAATTCTTTGTTTGAGAGATGCTAAATCCCATGCCATTTTTTCTTCAATTAGATTAGTATTAATTGGCGGGATAAATTGATCAGGAATTCCGATCGATAAACTAGGAACTAAAACATTTAATTGCATCATAGCTTCAAAGACCGCACTTGCCGCCCCACCTTGTTCTGCATTCTCTTCAAGAATGACTACTAAATCAAAGTTCTTAAGCTGAGTTACGATTTCTATATCTAAAGGCTTAACAAAACGCATATCAAATACGCTTGCCCCTATTTCACTTCCTAATGCAAGAGCTTTAGTCAGCATATTGCCAAAATTTAAAATAGCAATACCTTTATCTAATCCTAACAACTCGTTCTCTTGTTTAAAGAATTGGTATTTATCTTTCTCAGTTGCTAAAAGCTTAACTCCTTTCCCTAAAGTTATAGGAGTAGTTAAAAGCTCTCGACTGGTATACTGAATTTGTTGTTCTAACTCTTGTGCTTGCCCACGAGGGTATCTTACCGCAAATACTCCATTATAGCTATAACCAAAATCAAGTAATTGCTCTAAGTTATATCCACTGCTTGCGGTAGTTACAACTAAATTTGGAATACATCTAAGATAAGAAATGTCAAATGCTCCCTGATGGGTTTGTCCATCTTCTCCAACAATCCCAGCTCTGTCTATAGCAAATAACACTGGATGATTATCTATAGCTACGTCATGGATTAATTGATCATAGGCTCTTTGTAAAAAAGTAGAGTAAATAGCTACTACAGGTTTAAAACCACCAATGGCTAAGCCAGTAGCTAAGCTCACCGCATGTTGCTCAGCAATTGCTACATCGATTAATTTATCAGGAGCAACTTTATAAAAATCTTGCATTCCTGATCCTTCAATCATCGCCGGCGTAATCGCCATTAAATGTGGATCTTGAGCATGAGCAACCAACCAATCTCCAAAAACTTTAGAGTAAGTAGGTTTGGGTGCAACTTTTTCAATTTTCTCTTGTACCTGTGCTTGAGGTTGAGGATTAAATTTCCCTACCCCATGGTATTTCGTTGGTTCTTGCTCTGCAGGTAAATAACCTTTACCCTTAGTGGTTAACACATGTACGAGCTGTAATTTACCATTACCTTTTAAACGCTTAAATAAGTTAACCAACTCAAGCACATTATGCCCATCTACCGGTCCTAAGTATTCAATACCCATAGTACGATATAAATTCGCAATTTCCGGAGAAAATAAAGTTTTAAAAGCACTTTCAGTAGACTTTAATAAACTTTTTAGCGGTCCTATGTTAGGAATTAATTCTTTAGATTTTTGGCGTAATGAATGATAAATTTCTGAATTAAAGATTTTTTCCGTTTGACGATTTAAAGCTCCTTTATTTGGGCTAATCGACATATTATTATCATTCAAGATAATAGTAAGTGGAGCTTTAATATCTCCTACATGATTTAAAGCTTCGAAAGCCATGCCCGCAGTCATAGCTCCATCACCAATTACCGGAATTACATCTGCATGAATTCCTCGCTTTTGATTCACTAAGCTAATACCTGTTGCTACGCTTAAAGAAGTAGAAGAATGCCCTACCGTTAAAATATCATGTTCCGATTCGGCAATAAAAGGAAAAGGATGGAGTCCTTGATACTGACGAATAGTACCAATGCGATCCTTACGTCCAGTTAATACTTTATGAGCATAAGCTTGATGTCCCACATCCCAAATAATCTTATCATGAGGGCTATCATAGACATAATGTAAGGCTACGGTTAACTCAACAGTACCAAGATTTGAAGAAAAATGTCCCGAACTATTACTAATGCTATAAATTAAAAAATCTCTTAATTCATCACAAAGTTGCGGAAGTTCACTTTCGCTTAAAGCTTTTAAATCAGATAAATTATTTATCTTATCGAGCAAAGGGTAAGTTAGTCTCATATTATTTATTACGGTTAACTACAAAAGTGGTCAAATCTCTTAACCAAGTTATAGCAAGAGAAGCCTCTTGCTCTGTATTTTCTTTGAATAAGTTTTCTAACTGCTCTACGTATTCTAAAGTTTGGACAAATTTTGCGTTTAATTTTTCCTGAGCCTGCTCTAGACCATATAAACTTACATAAGTTAATTTATGGTTAACTAAATCAGAGCCTACAGGTTTACCAATTTCTGCTTCATTTCCTAAAACATCTAAAATATCGTCTTTAATCTGAAAGGTTAACCCTAAATTATATGCCCAATAAGATAAAATTCTCTCTAAATCTTTACCTTTAGCATGATTAGAAGCATAAACTCCTAACAAAATGCTACTACGAATAAGGAAAGCAGTTTTGCGATAATGAATTTGTGTTAATCTTAATTCTGCTTTAGATTGACTAATTCCTAACTCTTTTAATTTATCTAAAGTTAGATCATCACCAAGAATATCTAAAGCCTGCCCTAAACACATCCCATAATGACCTGCACCATAAGCTAAGACCTGCACTTGCTTTAACACTTGCTTTGCTTCTAGCTGTTGATTACTACTTAATAAACTAAAACCAAGGGTTTGCAAAGCATCGCCAGCAAGAATCGCCATACTCTCGCCAAAAACTAAATGATTGGTAAGTTTACCACGGCGATAAGTATCATTATCCATTGCAGGTAAGTCATCATGAATTAGACTATAAGTATGAATACACTCAATTGCCATGGCTGCAATAAGTAGATCACTTAACTTAGCTTTAGTTAAAAGCCCCCCGACAAAGACTAAAGCTGGACGAAGCATTTTTCCATCGCTATATAAACTATAGTACATAGATTCACGAAGCTTATCCATGCCAAAAATTTGCATAATTTGCTGATCTTGAGCATTTGGCGGGAGTAAATCTAAAATTTGGGGATCATTAAAAAATAATTGTTGTAGCGAATCTGAATTAACTCCTAAAACAAGTTCGATAAAATTTCTTGTTGCTTGACTTATCAGAGCTAGAAACTCTTCTAAAGTTAGTTTCTCAGATAATTTTTGTTCCAAATTATAATGAGAAACTATTAAATCTGCTAATTCATTTAAATTATACTTTATCGCTTCTTCCTGTGATAATTGAAGCATTATTTTTATCCTTGTTTAAGGTTAACTCTCATCGTCACCAAGTTTTTGTTTTAATAACTCAATTTGTTGTTTAGCTTCATTAATTAAACTATATTGTTTATCTACTAACTCTAAGGCTTCAACATAATTGTTAACTAGATCTTGTAAGGTTATATCTTCACGTTCCATATTTCTTACAAGCTCATTTAATCTATTTGTATTTTGTTCAAAACTTTGCTTTTTCTCTTCAGCCATAGTTTAATCCCTAAAGTTTTCAAATTGTAAAGCTAAATTTAAATCAGTTTGACTTTCGCGCATTAAAGCAATTACCGCCTGTAAATCATCACGGTTTTTACCTTGAACACGTAATTTTTCACCTTGAATTTGTGCTGTTACTTTAATCTTAGAATCTTTAATGATTTTCACCATTTTCTTAGCAGTATCTTGGTCAATTCCATTTTTAAAAGTAACTTCTTTCGAATAACTTTTACCAGCGTGTTCGTATTCTTCAGGAATCTGTAATGAGTAGATTTCAATATTTCTTTTAATAGCAGCGTTAACTAAAATATCTACTAATTGCTGTAATTGGAAATCAGAGTCCGCAACTAATTTAACTTTATTGTCTTTACTATTTAACTCAATTGAAGCGTTAGTCCCTTTAAAATCAAAACGTCCACTAAGTACACGTTGTGCATTTTCTACGGTATTTTTTACTTCAAAGTTATCAATTTCTGAAACTATATCAAATGATGGCATAATCTTCCTTAAATTGTTTACATTTACCCAATTTTACTCCTGATATTATAACAAAATCAGGCTAAAATAGTTAAAAATAAAGCTCTGACAAAGATAACCTTTATCAGAGCTTTAAAAATTATATACTTGTAAAAAGGATCAGAAGAATAGGCACGTAAAGATTAGCTAAAAACCCAAAACTTATTGCTAAGCCTACCACCCCAGTTCCTCCCGACTTCTGAATAATTGGAAGTGAACAATCTAAGGAGGTTGCTCCAGGGAAAGTAATTGCCGTACAACGAAAATTTTTCATTAAAATAGGAACGAGGATCAGAGCTAATAATTCACGAGCTATATCCACAAAAAATACTAGAGATCCATCTAACGCCCCATAGGCATTGGTAATTATTACACTAGTTAAACTATACCAGCCCATTCCTGAAGATAGTGCTAGAACTTTTGGTAAGTCCATGTTTACAAAAAAGCTAATAATTACTCCGCCTAAAAGACAACTAAAAGTAAAAAGGAGGGAAATAATAATTGCTTCTTTATTTAAAAGCACATCTTTGAGACGATATTTGGCACTTCCCAATTGCAAGCCTACAATAAAAATTAAAATAAGTAAAGCAACATTTGAAGCTATATCAATAAAATTATAATCTACAGTGTAGTTATAATAAACACAAATAGCACCAACGATAACACCTAAGATCACCGAAAGAATTAGTTTACTTATATCCAAAAAAACATGAGCTAAACTAGACTTTACTTGATGATAATGAGCATTCTTGCCTTTGACTTTATCATAGATCGCTAAGACCAAGATATTGCTTAATGAAAGGATGGTTACAAAAATAAATGTATCCACTCCTACCTTTGGGATTTTTAAAAGTAGATCATCTATTTGAGCAAGCTTGAATCCCATAATAAATAATAGGATACATAAAACTATGGTCAATAATTTATTTAAATATTTACCTACTCTTGTAAATATAGTCCCTAAGTAATAACCAACAAAAATCGGGATCAGTACTATCCCTAAACCTTCAAGAATTCCCATAGTGTATTAAATATTAATAATTTTCAGTCTTTTGTATTGTATCACTTTTTTAAGCTTATTTTCAAACAAAAGAAAAGTCCTCTAGAATTAACTAGAGGACTTAAAAAAATTAATTTGGCGAT
>NZ_NRJF01000061.1 GCF_003585965.1 Psittacicella gerlachiana
AACTTATACATATGTATAACTAAACTCTACAACTTATTAATTTAAATACTAATTTACAAAAAGTAACCTTCTTAGCGGTAGAAAAATTTTTCTAATTTTTTTCTGATTTTTTATATTAAAGGTTTTTTATTTAATCTTTAACAAAAAATTTGAACCATTAATATAACTTTTAAGATTCATGTCATTTTAACTATGTAACACAAAAAAAGTACCCTGAAAGTTTTCAAGGTACTAAACTTTATGTCGATTTACTTTGTTATCTTTGTAATTATTTAGCTAGTTTTGCTTCACGGCGAATTTTTATTTCTTCAAACACCGCTACAATACCAAGAAGTACTGCACATAATACCGCAGCTACATCTAAAGCAAGGAAGGTTCCTGTCCATCCTGTTTGTCCAAAAATTGGATAGCCATCGGCAATTAAACCTAAACCTAATTTAGCAAAAGAATCTCCCACTAGGTAAGCAAAGGTTCCTTTAATCCCATCGGCTACCGCTACGGCTTTTTTCGGAACAAAGCCTACAGCAGCTACCCCTATTAAGAGTTGAGGACCAAAAACACAAAAACCTAACACAAACAGAGCTATATAAAGAGTAGTAACACTAGAAGCATATTGGTAATAGCTGAGAGTAAAGATGATAATAATTAAAGCTAAAACCGCAATAGCACAACGTCTACCTTTAATGAGATCAGAAAATAAGCCCCAAAGTAAGGTTCCAATTAAAGCTCCCGCTTCAAATACTGTAAATCCATGAATTGCCACTTCACGACTAAAGCCTAACTCTTCACGAGAGTACACTGGAGCCCATTGGTCAATCCCAATACGTACAATGTATAAGAAAATATTGGCAATACAAAGCAACCAAATTACTTTATTAAATAACACGTATTTTAAGAAAATTTGGAATTTGCTCATTTGCTTTTCTTCGGCTTGACGGTCTTCTTCAGACTCTTGCTCATTAAAGAGTTCTTCAGCTGTCCCTAACCCATAAGCTTCTGGGGAGTCATTCCCAATGCAAAGACCGATTACTCCGATAATAATCGCTACAATAGAAGGGAAAATAAACATCCCAATCACATTGCCATCAAAGAACACATTTGCACCAAATAAGGCTACGCCAGCTGCAAACATACCTCCGAAGTTATGTGACATATTCCAAAGTCCAAGGAAAAAGCCTCGTTTTGATTTTGGTGTCCATTTCGTAATGGTCGAATACGAAGAAGAACCACCACAAGATTGGAAAAACCCTGAGAGGGCATAGAAAGACACCATTAAGAAAATTGCAACACTACCACCACCTAAAGAAGCGGAAAAGCCCAGCATACAAATGGCAGAAAGTACTAGCATTAATGGTAAAAATTGTTTAGTATTTTTACCATCAGCAAAATAACTAAGGACGGTTTTACCAATACCATAGGTAATTGAGAAACCTAAACCTATTAAACCTAATTCAGTCTTAGTAAGACCATAATCGGCAATCAAATCCGTTTGAGCAACATTATAATTCTTACGAATTAAATACATTGCCATATAACTCACAAATACTACCAAGTAAGACATCATAAAAGGTTTAAACCACATACGACGTCTTTCCTCTACCGGTAAATCTAAAGTTGGAATCCGCTTTTGTTGTAAGAATTTAAACATAAGACACCTAAACCACAAAGCAACTAGTTGCTTTTGGCTTCTCCTCCATTGATTTTCATTTAAGTTTCTCTTTACACCCCAACAAGCAATAAACTTACCATGTAAAAAACTGGGGCAAAAAAGAGATTAAACAAAACTAACTACTATAACCAATGACTCTTACTTAGGGAATTAATTCTAGTTTTGCTTAATCTCTCTGAGGTTTATATGCTGATTTTTTATATGTGGGGATAAGCAAATGTACTTTGCGTCCTATTTGCTTTCTGACTTTATTATAAAAAGCCTCACCTATGATAAAAAATGATTTTTTCTAAATTGCGTCATGAGTCGCAAAATCTTATCAAAAACCTAAAAAATTTAGGGGTATTCCTTAAAATCTTAGACCAATACCACTCAATAATGATCAGTAACAATCAATTTACCACGTAAAAATTTTATCTTAGCATTTAGAATAAATCTTTATTCTCGAAAATAAATTTATGAAAAATAACCACTATCAATAAATCATATACCGAAATAATAAAAAAATTATTTTCCTTTAATTTTGTAAAAAATTTATCTTTGCCCTTAAACTTTTTTCAGAAAAAAAGAAAACACAAAAAAATTCTTAAAGTTTTGATCGTTAACAATCAAAACTTTAAGAATCTTCTTTACTTGTTGAAAGCATCTGTAAATTTAAGCTCGCTAAATCTTTTCCTGAAACCTCATCAATTAATTTACACTTAACTTCTTTACCTGTATCTACATCAATCAATTGATCTTCACATACGCCACCAAGATGCTTTATTCCCCACTGACGCATAAGAATTAGAATTTCTCCTAAATCTCTTCCTACCGGAGTAATGGTATAAGCATAACGTGCTGGACGCTGACTATAAAGTTCTTTTTGTAAAATATTGGTTGCCACTAAATTATTTAAACGCTTAGTCAGCATAGTTGGAGCTATCTGTAAAGCTTTACGTATATCTTCAAAACGATTATTCCCTAAAAAAATCTGTCTGATGATTAATAAATTCCAAGAATCACCAATGATTTTAGCTGCCGTTTCGATAGTATCAAATTTATTTTTATCCATTTTGTGTATCTTAAGTTTTATAAAAACCCTTGTATTATATACCAAAAATCCTAAAAATCGATCCCCTGCCCTCTAGTCACTACTAAAAAAGTATTGACTTTTATTTTTACCCCTCCTATAATGTAACTATCAAAAAAGTATTAACAACATAAATAAAAAGTAAAGGGAAACCTAAACATGCAACAAAACAACCAAACAACAAATGTATTTTCACCTCTTACTTTACCAAATGGAGTTACTTTAAAAAATCGTATCGTTAAAGCAGCCATGGCCGAAAACCTTGCAAGCTATGGTCAACTTCCTGATCAAAACTTTAATACTCTATATAAAACTTGGTCACAAGGCGGTACAGGTCTACTTATTACCGGTAATGTAATGGTAGATAACAATGGCGTAAGTGTTGCCGGAGACGTAGTTCTCAATAAAGATCAACCTCTTGCTCCTTTTAAAGCTTGGGCAAAAGCAGCCCAAGCAGGCGGTAGCAAGGTAATTATGCAAATTAACCATCCAGGACGTCAAGCTATGGCTGGACTCGGAAAACATAGCTATGCCCCTTCGGCAATTCCTCTTGAAATAGGTAAAATGAGCAAAAAATTTGTACAACCTCTAGCTATGACTGCAGAACAAATTGAACAAACTATTACTAACTTTGTTTAGGCTGCTTTATTAGCTGAACAATCGGGCTTTGATGGAGTACAAATTCACGCTGCTCATGGTTACTTAATTAACCAATTTTTATCACCACTAGCAAATAAACGTGAAGACCAATGGGGTGGTTCATTAGAAAATCGAGCAAGATTCTTACTCGAGATTACTAAAAGAATTCGTAGCCAAGTAAAACCTAATTTTATTGTCGCCGTAAAACTTAACTCTGCCGACTTCCAACGTGGTGGTTTTGATATTCATGATGCTGAAAAAGTAGTTTTAATGCTCAATAAATTAAATCTCGATTTTATTGAACTTTCTGGTGGGACTTATGAATCTCCAAGTTTAATGGATGGCTCGACCAAAGATGGTAGAACCCTAGCTCGAGAAGCTTACTTCTTAGAATTTGCCGCACAAATTGCTAAAATTGCCACAATGCCGGTGATGACTACAGGAGGCATTCGTACTTTAGAGATTGCCCAAGAAGTAATTAAGCAAAATGTTGATCTTGTAGGGATCGCAACCCCACTTGTCTTCGATCCTAATCTTCCAAATTTATGGCAACAAGGGCAAGAGATTATTGGGAAAAAACCAGGATATCATCTCAAAGATAAAGCTCTTAGTGGTTTTTTAAGTATACTTGCGATCCAAGATAATATTAATCGTCTTGCAAAAAACAAATCTACCAAACTCAAACCAAACTTTATCCTAACGCTAATTAAAGGGCAATTCCATGCTTACCGCAAAACCAAAAATTATCGTAAATGGATTAAAAGTCTCGATAAAGCTTAAGTAAGCAGCAAAATAATCATATCTCATCCAAATATAAAAGTATCCAGCTTTTTGCTGGATACTTTTATATTTAATACTGAAAAACTTTCTTTATCTCTCTTTGCACTTCAGGAGATAAATCATCAAAAGTTTTTCCGTTATCAATCATATACTCAAAAAGATCAACCATCCCATCTAATTTCCCACCTCTACATAAATAACCATATATAATTTTTGTATTTCTTCCTGCGATCACTGGAGATTGATCATTACACTTGGCAAACATTGAAGGATCATTACCACTAAGAGAAGGAAACAAATTTTTAGAAATATATTGATTTGTATTCCAACTTAGACCGAAATAAAACACAGAATCCCTACTATAACGACTTCCATATTTTCCTTGAGAATTCCAAATGGAATCAGCTGAATATTGATTACAATTCAGACAACCAAGATACTCATAGCTCCCATGGTTATAACCATAAAGATCTATAGGCTCAGCCTTTACCGCAAGAACACTCGAACTCAAGAGAAGTAAAGCTCCTAAAAATTTTAATTTTTTCATACATGTATTATTTTAAATTTGAGACTATACTTACATTATACGCATTTTTTAAACATAGAAAAACCTCGGATCTCTCCGAGGTTTTTCTTAAGTAAATTAACGAGCTACAACAACTACGTTTAATTTAACGTTTACATCAGCGTGTAAGTGAACTAATACTTCGTGTTCACCTAATTCACGGATTGAACCACCGTTTACACGAACTGCTGATTTTTCAACTTTAACACCGTATGCATCTAATACATCAACGATGTCACGTGTAGTTACAGAACCGAATAAACGACCTTCTGAACCAGCTTGAACACCGATTTCTAAAGTACCGATTTCTTCTATTTTCGCAGCTACTGCGTTTGCTGCTGCTAATTTTTCAGCTGCAACTTTTTCTAATTCTGCACGTTGTGCTTCGAATTTAGCACGGTTTTCAGCTGTCGCTAATACTGCAATACGTCTAGGTAATAAGTAGTTACGAGCATAACCATTTTTTACTTCAACTTCAGTACCAACTGAACCTAGATGTGCTACTTTATCTAATAAAATAACTTTCATTTAAATATCTCCGGTTGATTACTGATTGTCAGTATAAGGGATTAAAGCTAAGTAACGTGCACGTTTAATTGCACGAGCTAATTGACGTTGAGTTTTAGCATCAACACCTGTTAAACGACTAGCAACGATTTTGCCAGATTCGTTAACGAAATTCTTTAATGTAGCAACGTCTTTGTAGTCAACTTCAGCAACTAATTCTGGTTGACGTACCATTTTACGACGACGAACAAAACGAGCCATTTGGCATTGTCTCCTAATTAATAAATCTTTACAATGATTGTTGTTCAGTACGGGCTAGCATATCACCCGCTTTAAAATATCTCACTCTCAGATAGTTCGTGATCTCATAGATCTCTATATATAAATATCTTCATAATAGATCTTTCTTGATCTTCTATCTCTATCTCATCAGGTTGGAAACACTCTGACACAGTGGACTATTGTCAAGCGTAGAAAAAGACAAATTATGCTTCTTCCTCGTCCTTATTAAATTCAACAATCTCTACTTTTTGGGCGTGTAAGATGAGTTGAGTATCACCTTTGCGACTTTTATGCGCTGAGATGAACCCAGTACAACGTACATTTGTACCAATTGTATATGAGTCTGTTTCGTTTACAAGCTCTTGACCGCTAACTAATACAGCTAATCTTAACCAAACTTTACGGCGTAAGCCTACTTCTTCGAAGCGTTCAGATTGGTGCTGCATTGTCCATTGGCGGTGAGGTATTCCAGATGGAGAGATAATCTTTTGTGGCTCTACACAAATAGTGCCATCAATTGTGATTTCATTTTCCACTTTAAATACTCTCTATAAATTATTCAGCAACTACTGCTTTTTCTTCACCTTCTTTAGCTAATGGAGATGGAGTAGTTACAGCTTCATCTACACGTAATACTAAAGAACGAATTACCGCATCAGAATAACGGAAAGTGTTCTCTAGTTGGCTGATTACATCAAAAGTAGTCTCAACGTTCATTAAAACGTATGTAGCCTTGTAGATTTTATTAATTGGGTATTCTAAATTACGACGACCCCAGTTTTCTAAACGGTGAACTTTACCACCTTTTTCAGTTACCATTGCAGTGTAACGTTCGATCATTGCAGGAACTTGTTCAGATTGGTCTGGGTGAACCATGAATACGATTTCGTAGTGACGCATTACTGATCCTTACGGTTTAAAGCCTTCCAGATAGCTCTCATATCTATAAAGGCAAGGATTAAAACAATTGAGAGCCGAAATAAAATTTCAGTTAACGTTAATTTAAAAACTCATCTAATTACAAGAAAATTACGTAAAATTATTTTCTAAATTAATTATTGATTTTTTAGCATTTAAATTAACGGCAATATTATAGCAAAGATTTTTATTTTTAGGAAATTTTTTTTCTTTGCCTTTTTGTTTGAGTAACATAGCCCCAAAAGTTAGTTCTAACTTTTGGGGTCATATTAAGTGTCATCGTAAAACTAAAAATTAAATATTCAATTCCTCTAAATAATCAGCACATTCTTGCAAGCAAGCTTTAAGTTTACGTCTAAAGCCTCGATTTAAGACAAAACTAAAATGTTTATCGAGAGGCGTGACTCCTACTTCTAGTTCTATTGCTTTAACTTCACCTAAAGGTGTAGGTAATCCTGTTTCCCATTTAAAATCTTTCCCCGTACCAAAGATGTTTTCTTTAGCGTACTTAAACTCCTGTAATTCTTGTAACCATTCTCCAGGTAAATAAATCGCTTCAATTAAATCTTGATCTTGGTCACTCTCTAAAGTATGAGGATGAACTCCAGCTGCATTAAAGGTCGTAGTTTTTACTTGAGCGACACAAGCAAAAACAGCAGCTAAACCACCTCCTAAAGAATGCCCTATCCCATAGACTTGCTCTTTTATTGGACTTAACTTTACTTTCTTTCCTAGTTTTACTGCTTGCTGATAATACTGCGATTCTACTCCCAAAGCTTGTTGAAAATTATTTTTCCAGTCTTGCCAAGAGTAAAAGTCTGTTCCTTTAAAGCAAATATAATATCTTGGAAATTCTTCTCTCCATATTTGAGGATCTTTTTTAAAGACTCTTACCTTAAAATTAGCTTCGGGAAGCACTAAATCTTCAGGGGATAAATTTAACCTACTTAACTCCTCAACAGAGCTACTTATATCGATAAATCCTGCTGGCGTCATCTTAGGGGTATAAGTATAATCGGTGAGCAAACATAACACGGTTAACCTCCAGGTTTGTTCTAACTCTTGAGCTAAAACTTGAGCTTGAGGTTGCGAACTAGCGTTTAATTGAGTCAATAATGCTGTTACTTGCTCTAATTCTTGGGGAACTTCAATCCGTGCTAATAACACTTGATTTATAAAGTCCTTGGTTGATTGTTTGAGTTTTTGTTGCTGTTGTACCAAAAACTCTTCAGGTTTCAACCAAAATCTCGGTTTGGCTTTCTGCGGTCTCGACTTATGCTCAGCTCTAGTAATTTGTGCTTTTGCCTCTTCACCTAAACTATTCTGAGCAAGGTTTTTTCTATTACTTTGTTGCTCTTGCTTATTCAGTTTTGTTTGCTTAGTTGATTTTGTTTGCTCGGTTGATTTCGTTTGACGGGGTTGTTTATCTTGCCCTAGAGTTGATACTGTCTCTAGTAATAACTTGGATTCTAAATCATCAGTCTTTTTTGCCATCTTTCTCCCCCTTTTTGTACTTAGTATACCCTATCCCCAAGAATTATTCTGCTTAATAAACCTCAACTTACCTACTCTTAAACTCTAAGCGTCACACCATATGCACTTTTAGGTTTGATGTCAAGATAACTTTAGGGTTCATAATAGAGTTTATCTCATACGATACAAAAAATAAATAAAGAAAAAGACAAGTGAAAATTATCACCTGTCTCAGCCTATTCTACTTTCATTGTGTTGTTTGTATAAATACGTTCCTCTACGTATTTAAATTTACTACTCGCATTTACACATGCCTAGTAATAAAGATATATGATCAAAAAGATCAAATTCTGAGTTATGCGAGAAATTAATCTCTCCACAACTATAGATAAAATTCGGAAAAAGTTAGAAAGATACTATTTACCTTTCTAACTCAGTTTTAAAGATTAAGATTTGATTTTAATTTAAGGTTTGAAATATGAATAAAATTTTAATAATTGCCGTTTGTTATCTGGGAGTATTTTTATTAACTTGATTTGTGTTTTGTTATTTATGTTTATTCTACAATTATTAATAACTTTTTTAGTGTGTTTTTTGTTGTTTTGCTT
>NZ_NRJF01000062.1 GCF_003585965.1 Psittacicella gerlachiana
AGTCAGGACTTATCAATGTTTTTCTTATATAGTTTTTCTCTCGAATTTATCGTGAAATTAATACAATTAAATTCTTAGCAAGACGCAAGAAAAAGTAAAATTTTCTTATAAAAACTTTATCCTCTTCTTACAGAGAATATCTTAATAACTTAGTAGGTTAATAAGTTAATCCTTTCTTAGAAGTCCCCTTGCTTGTGATTTTTTTCAAATGTTTATTTTTTCTTCACATTTAAACTTACGATTTTCCCTAACTTTGCTCACCTCATCATGTTATAAATTTTGAAATCTAATGTGCATTTTTACAAAAATTCACATTACTCCTTACTGCATAGAATAGCTTGATTAACTTGAGGCGTTTTATTAATTTGACTATTTCTTTATTTAGCCTAAATTTTCCTTGCAAAAATTAAAAAGAGCAAGAGTTTTCTTCCTGCTCTTTTCATTTATAGTATTTTTTCTACAGCATCCGCTCTAATAACTTATCTTTTTTCACAAATTGATGATAACAAGCAATAGCCGCATGTATTGCTAACAAAAATAAAGCAAAATAAGCAATGCGTAAATGCCACAAACGTAAACTATTGCCTAGCGTTGGATCATAGCCTACCCAATCATGAGGGACAACTACATAACCAAAGAAAACCAAATCCAAACCATAATACATACGAAAGACTATACCTAATAGAGGTACAATAATAAATAACAAGGCTAAGGCAATCTTAGTTAAACTTGCTACCAGTTTCTCCCAAGGCTTTTGTGGTAAAGGAGCAAATTTACGTCGCCACAGATGCATAGTAAATAAACGGATAAGAGCAAAAACTAATACCAAAGCTCCAAGAAATCTATGCAAAGGCAAAGCTTTATTCCAACCCGAATAATAAGTAAACACCACCAAAATAAAAATTAGCCAATGCAAGACTATATTCAGGCGATGATATTTTTGTGCCATAATTCTCTCCATTTGTGCTTTAAAGCATTTTTGCTCTTATGATAACAAAGAAAAAGCTCTTAGAAAAACATCTAAGAGCTCTCAATTAATCAATTAAATTACTAATATCATCTAGATTACAGCATACGTTTTAAAGTATTGTCTTTAAATACATAGTGGTGAGCTAAAGCAGCTACTGAGTGTAAACCAATTAAAGCTAAACCTACGTAACCTAAAACTATGTGACCTTGATGGAAGAATGCACCTAAATCAAAATTTGGTGTTACTACCCCAGCAGGAATAATTTCCCAACCAAATAAAGCAAAATTGCGTCCATAGTACAGACGGAATAAAATTGCAAATAATGGAATTAAAATAAAGATTAAGGCTAAAGCAATTTTTACAAGTTTAGCGAGTAATAATTGAAATTTACTTACAGGAGGCACAATTGCCGGAACTCGCTTCATATATACATGCATAGTTACAAGACGTACTACTGAAAGTACTAAAGTTACCGTTCCGAATAAGAAATGCCAAGGATATGCACCGACAAAAATTGTCACGTAAGATAAAATTACCGCCCAAGCAATTAACCAGTGTAAATGACGTGACACTGCTGGATATTTGTTGTTTGCCATAAAAAATGTTCCTAAAAGATAGTTACCTAGAATAGTTTTTGTGCTTGATCATAAAAAAAGATCCAAGCAAAATATTAAATTTGTAAGCCGATCTAAAAATATAAAATAAGCCTCATCTAGTAAGCGGTACTAAATTAAGACTTATTTTGCTTTATCTTTAAAACGTAAAAGTTTTAGATAATAAAATACCTAAACATGCAAATAAAAAATTTAGTCCTTTCACTAAGTAAAAACTTAATTCCTGACTATTTAATTATTTAACGGTATGATCTTGAACAAGATCGCCCAATCTTAAGTTTTTGTTAGCAAGAGCTAATTTTTAATTTCGTTGTTAAAATAATTATACTGATTTTTCTCTCCATTTCCAAGAAAATCAAGAAAAATCAAACTTATTCCTTACTAAAAGCCCGTAAATAATAACACTTTCAAATAACTAACTAAAACCTTGATTTATAAGATAATTAAGCATACCTACAAATATTTACATTTCCTTACATTCGCAAATGAAACTCAAAAAATTACCAATAGTCACTTATTATCTATATTTCTTCTCAGCTTCCTAATCTCTAATAGTTACCTTTTAGTTACTTTTAAACGAGTATCGCTCTTATCGTCGAACTTGACCATTTTTTGGAGTATCTCCAAATTAAAACAATTTCGAAGAAAAATCGAAAATTTTTCAAGATTTTTTGACTTTTTCTTTAGCTATTACTATTTTGAGATTTAAATGATAAAAACCCCAAACATTTTAAGGAAACTAACCTTTACTCTTACCTCTCTAAGTCTGAAACTCTCCTTGTAAATCTACCTTAGACCTCACTAATTACCCTTAAGTCATCTTAGTGATCCGCACCTAATTGGGATTCGTACCTATTGATCTTAAATCATCTTAACCTTAGCTAACCATAACCTTAAATCATCTCAACCTCAGTCAGCACCTATAGATTTAAATCACCATCACCCTAGCTACCTTCTGACTTCTACCCCCACTTCTTATTATTGAAAGCAAAAAACAGACGCTAGTTTCCCAGCGTCTAGTCCTATTTAGTATGAAACCACTTCATCAGCTAACTCGTAAAGAGCAATGCGCAGATTATTACGATAATCTAAGCGGAATAAATCTCTTAACTCTTGAGCTGCTGTAGTTTTATAAATTGCTTGTGCCTCTTTGAGTAGATGATTTAGATCACCTTGGGTATTTAAATCCCTAAAGTTTTTATAAGTATGACGACCAATAATTTGTCTAATCTTATCGGCACTAATTAAGCTCTCAATTCCCCAATAAGCTCTAAAATTATTAATCTTTTGCATAATGTAAGTTTCATTTGCAGGGTGAATAATTTCCGAAGCTTCTTTACATACAATTGGATATTGAGTTTGTGGTAACGGATAAATATCTTGATTAATTACGTTTAAAGCATTCATTGATTGACGATAAGCCACCGCATCTTTATCTCGCATGTTTTCTAAATATTTATCTAGGTCTTGTTTAACCTCAAGAAACTCTTGTATTAGCGGATTAATGTCGGTCGGAATGACTTTTACGGTTAACAACGACTGAGCTTCAAGTAAAAGTTTAGCTTCTTTTAGTTGCTGACGGAGATTTATATACTTAGCAAAGAGTTCTCCTAAGTAATCAAAACTTAAAGGAACTTCCTTAATTAAGGTAACCTTAGAATCAATTTCATAGGTTTCTACTCCTTTGCTTGAAGCAATTTTACTTAGTAACTCTTTACGTAAAGACAACATTAACTGTTGTTCTTCAGCACTAGTAATTTTTAGTTTACTAAATAAACTCTCCGGAGCTTGATAATCAAAGCCTACTACTCTTAATTTACCTCCAATCGTCGGATACTTATCATACTGCTTAATTTGTACTAACTGATTAGTATAATTACGAATTTTTTCGAGCATGAGTTCTTGTAAAGCCGAAGTCGCTGGTAAGCTGGTAAAGTCTTGCGTTAATTTACGTAAATCCTTAACAGTTTTTTTCAGAGTTTTTAGGCTTTCCTTAAAGCTCGGAGCTACCACTTGCATTTGTTCCATCTGCTCATACAAACGCTCACTACTTAAACGTCCCATCTTACCTACGGCATAAGTAGCTAGAGCTTTTACCATTTCTTCACGTGAGTTATCAGGCCAACGATAATGAACAATATTCCCAAATGGCTTTTCCAGCATATTGTAAATACGATTAGTTCGAGAATAGGCTTGTACCAGATTTGCTCCTCTTAAGCTACGATCTATATAGAGAGTATTAATTTTAGGAGCATCAAAACCAGTAAGTAGTTGATCAATCACAATTACTAGATCAAGATAGTTTTGATCAAAACTACGTTTAGCAATACGATCCATTACATCCGTAAAATACATCCCAATTTCTTCACGACTATGAGCAGTGGCAAAGAGTTGGTTGTAATCAGCAATCGCCTCATCTAGAGCTTGAGTTGCTTCGCCAATGCTTTCGTTTTCAGTAAAGCCATCACTATAGGTCATAGCAACCTTAAGCGTAGGTAAACCCTGTTCTTGACGCTGTTTATTTACCCGTTTAAACTCTTGATAATAAAGAGCAGCCATAGGCGCAGAAGGAGCTACGCCTCCGGCTGTAGTGGTGAGGATCGCACTAAAAGTTCCATTATTGGAACGATTTTGCCAGTTGGCAAAGATATCAGCCACTACCGCTTGTACATGCTCAAGATTTAAATTATAAAAACTTGCATCAACTTGGGTTTCGTCCATGAGTTCGCTATTTTTACTCGCTAAAAGACGTAAGAGTCTTTCTTCCCCCATGCGTGGATGTTGCTTTCTGAGCTCACTTAACAAGCTTGCTTGTTGTTGGTTATAAGGGACAGTGGCTTTAAAGTCAACTTTAAACCCTAAAACATTATTATCCCGAATGGCATCATTGACTACATACTGATGCAATAAAGGACCAAAAATTTCTTCGGTAGTTTTGCTTTGCCCTGGCGTCGCTTTTAAGCATGGAGTACCGGTATAACCTAACCATGCTGAATAAGGAAATTTATCTTGGATTTCGGCAAAGAGTTCGCTTCCGGTTGAACGGTGAGCTTCATCAACAATAAATACGGTATTTAACTTAGAAGCTTCAAAGCCTTCACGCTTGACCAAGCGTTGGAGCTTTTGTAAGGTCGTAATAATAATTTTAGAGTCTTTGGTTTTTAATCTTTGTTCTAAGTTACTAATATTACTTGCTTCAAAAACGCTACTAAAGTGCGGACGCTCTGGAGAAAGACTTGGATCATAAGCTCGATACTTTTCTAAAGTTTGCTGAGTTAAAGCTACTCTATCAACCACAAAGACTACTTTGTGCACATTCACCAAGCGACTTGCGAGCCATGCGGTCTTAAAACTAGTAATTGTTTTTCCGGAACCGGTTGTATGCCAAATATACCCAAGCTTTCCATACCCATTACCAAACTGATACTTACGAATCGCTTTAATGGCTTTTATTGTCGCATAAACTTGATAAGGACGCATTACCTTAAGACTACTTTGATTTTGCTCAGCGTCAAGAATCATGTAGTTAGTTGCCATTAAATGAACAAAAGGAATGCTAAGCATGGTAGTAGCAAACTCATGCCAAGAGTTAATTAAAGGATCACGGTTTTTCGAAAAGTCATCTCTTTGCCAAAAGAAAGCAAAATCCTTATTAAACTTGTCTGCTGTGGTATTAGCCATGTACTTAATACCATTAGGCGTCATCCCCACTAAAATTTGTAAAGTCGAAAAGATATCAGTATATAAACCTTCTTTTATATACTGATGCATAAGGTTTAAAGCTTGATCTACTTCACAAGTACTTGGCTTTTCCTCAATTTGAATAATGGGTAAGCCATTTATCAAGAGCGTAGTATCAAAGATTCTTTCAGGTTTTCCTGCTTTTACCGGAGGACGTCTTAAGCCATGTACTACTTGATATACCGAATTCCCTGCTCCTACTTCATGCTGATTAAACACCGTCAGCATTACCGCTCGTCCATCATCAAGAACTAAATCTATTTGCGAAACCCCATTAACCCCATAAAGAAATTGTCCCGCTTTAAATGGAGAAGAGAGGTTGCTAATGCGATTACGTACTACTTTAAACTCATTTTCAGTTAAAGGTTTACGTTTGAGGACATCTTGGTTATTTTGCTCTAAAATTCTTTTAAAGTTTTGCCATAACTCTTCGAGGGAATTATTTTTGAGTTTTAATTTTTGCCAATAAACTCTACTTAAAAAATCAGCTTTGTAAGCAGGATCATTACGAGAAGGTAGATTAGAAAGTTTAATACTCATATAATTCCTCCAAAGAGAATAAAGCTGAGAATAATAATGATTACGGGAATCCACCAGTTACGACGAATAAAATCTATAATTCGTACATCTAGAGGAGGGAGGGGAAGTTCTTTTGCGACCTCAGGCTGTTGTGCCTGAGCCTCAGAAGAGGAAGGATCTACACCTAGATCTTGAGGCGATACTTTAGGACGTGAATGCTGTTGTTTCATAAAGGTTAAGAGGTCATAATATTGTTTGGAAAATTGTGAAATTAATTTACACTAATGCAAATAATATAATTTAAGTCTAGCTTATATTTTATCAGGGTTTAAGCACTCGAGAACGAATTTTTACCGTAAAAAAAGATACTTGCATGAAGTACCTTTTTTCCTTATTTAATTTCTTCTTGGAGGCCAAGTTAACTCTTCTAGATTAAAAGTAAAACTCTTTACTCCACCAGAAAAAGTCTGTAACTCAAGAGTTAAACTAGTGTTAGTTTTTAAACGATAAATAAAATTCTCTAATTGAGGATTTTGTTTCAGTACTAAAGCTTGGGTTGCTCCAATTTGCTCTGCTCGAGCCTGATCTATCCCTGGAAGATAGATTTGTTCACGTTTCCCTTTTCCAAAAGTATAACGAAGATAACACCCCGCCTCTTTACAAGCAAGAGAGTCTTGCTCTAGCACTATTGCTAAGTATTCACCTAACTCTCGATCTCGCACGAGTACCAATTGAGCTCTGACATTTTTTGTTCCCATAATCTCTACCCCATTTTGTGAAGTGAGGCGAGCGAGTACTCGAGTTTGTTTCACTCTTTGATATTCCCAACCACCAATAGTTTGCTGACGATATAACTTATCATAACAGTTTAAACGTTGGAGATCATTCGCAATCTTACCACAGGTTTGCCAAGTTTGCCCCCAAGCCGTTGGCATTAAACTTAAGCTTACTAATCCTGCAACTAAAAGTAATTTTTTCATTTTATAGTCCTCTATTAAAGAGCTTAGAATAAACCCCAAACCTATTCTAAGTTAAGAATAACTTTAGGTTAATTATAAATTATAGCTTTATTATAAGGTAATTATACCTAAATAGTTAAAGCTCAAAGATTTTCTTTCAAGTTCAAATAATCAGCTAAAAGCACTTTAAACTAATACACGCTAGTTTAAACCCGAACTTTACTCGCATATTCTCTAAATAACAAAAAAGGCAATTAAAGAATTTCTCTTTAATTACCTTAAGTGTAAATTATCTTTAATTAGTTAAAGAAATATGCGGATATAATCCCGTAAAAATACGACTAAAGTTAACCCCTTTCATATTTCCACTCGCATCATATTTTAAAGCAAACCAGATAAACTCAGCTTTGCCGACAATTGCTTGATAAGCAATTGGACCTACAAAACGAGAGTCTTGAGAATTATCACGATTATCTCCAATCATAAAATAATGATCAGCAGGAATCACCCAAGTTAACGCTGGTAACCCACTTTGTCTATAAATGCCTCGTGCATTTGCATAATCAAATGCTTGCGGATTTTGTAAAGTGTAGTGAGTTAGACTTTCACCTTGACTGCTAGTTAGAGTTTCGCTACGAACTAATTGATAATTATTATAGTAGAAATAATTATAATCAGTAGTAAATGCCCCGTAACTAATGTTTACTACTTGACAGTTATTCCCTAGATTACTAAGGTTCTGCCAATTAATATTTTTTGCTACTTCTTCTGGATTAGTACAACCTGAAATAATTTGGAATTTTTGTCGATCTTGGTCATAGTGAACTATGTCTCCTGGGAGACCAAGAACGCGTTTAATCCAATCTTCATTACTCGTTGGGGCTTTAAATACTACTATATCTCCACGTTCTACTGGAGCTAAACGAATAATAGTTTTTTGCCAAATTGGATCATGTAAACGATAGTAGTGTTTATTTACCGCAATGTAATCCCCAATTTGTAAGGTTGGTTGCATAGACCCCGAAGGAATCTTAAACGGTTCGTAAATAAATGAACGAAACAGAAAAATAATAAAGAAAAACCAAAAATAACTTGAGAGTTCCCCAAGATAAGTACGACGAGCTTTAAGAGCCGCCCCTTTTTTGAGTTCTTTATTATTTTTAATTTCAGCTTCAGGATCAGCTAAGCCCAATTCTTGTGCCATAGCTCTTTGGAAACGTGGAACATAAACCCAACGTCTTACCACATAAGCAGCTAAGAACACTAACAGCATAATTACCCAAATAATGGATAATGCATTAGCAAAGCCGTTAATAAAAATATTATATAAAATAATAAAAAGAACGATTACCGTTATAAATGCGGATAAGCTTGCATATTTTTTCATAATGATTCAATAAGAGTTTAAAAGGGCGATTGCTCTTGCTTAGATTAAGCTTGCTTACTTGCTTATATGTAAGCTTCCTAAGATTACTATTTTCTCTTTATTCTTCCACTGATACTTGAGAATGGTAATCTTAGCTCTGAGGAAGTAAATTCCTTTAGACCTCTTAAACTCTTTACTTGAGAAATTAATCTTTACCTACGTGTAAAATCGCTAAGAATGCTTCTTGTGGCACTTCAACGTTACCTAATTGTTTCATACGTTTTTTACCTGCTTTTTGTTTTTCAAGTAATTTACGTTTACGAGTTACGTCACCACCATAACATTTTGCTAATACGTTTTTACGTAATTGTTTTACTGTAGAACGAGCAATAATGGTATTGCCAATTGCTGCTTGAATTGCAATATCAAATTGTTGACGAGGAATAAACTCTTTCATTTTTTCTACTAATTGTAAACCACGTGAACGTGCATCATCACGGTGTACAATTAAAGAAAGAGCATCTACTCGATCTCCATTAATTAAAACATCCACTCGCACCATTGGAGCTTTTTGGAAACGCTTAAAGCTATAGTCAAGTGAAGCATAACCACGAGAAGTTGATTTTAAACGGTCAAAGAAATCAAGAATCACTTCGCCCATTGGAATCTCAAAAGTTAAAGCAACTTGATTTCCGTGATACACCATATTCGTTTGCACTCCACGTTTTTCATGACATAGAGTTAATACATTACCAAGATATTCTTGTGGCACAAGAATATTACATTCCGAAATAGGTTCGTTAATTGATTCAAGATTATTTACTGGTGGTAATTTTGCAGGAGAATCAACATAAACAATATTCCCGTTAGTTAATTCTACTTCATAAACTACTGTTGGAGCGGTCGTAATTAGATCAAGATCATACTCACGCTCTAAACGCTCTTGGATAATCTCCATGTGGAGTAAACCTAAGAACCCACATCTAAATCCAAAGCCTAAAGCTTCAGAAGTTTCTGGTTCAAAGTATAAAGAAGCGTCATTTAAAGAAAGTTTTTGTAAGGCATCACGGAAAGCATTATAGTCATCCGAACTTACTGGGAAAATTGCCGCATATACTTGTGGTTTTACTTTCTTAAAGCCAGGTAAGTTGCTTGTTGCTGGACGATGTTGATGCGTAATAGTATCACCCACTGGAGCCCCAAGAATTTCTTTAATTCCACAAACAACCCAGCCTACTTCACCACAATTTAACTCTTCTTTGTCTGTTTGTTTTGGCGTAAACACCCCTAAGCGATCCACCCCATAGTGAATGCCCGTAGACATAATTTTGATCTTATCTCCTTTGCGTAGAGTTCCGTTTTTAATACGCACTAAACTCACCACGCCAAGGTAGTTATCAAACCAAGAGTCAATAATTAACGCTTGTAATGGAGCTTCAGGATCACCTTCTGGAGCCGGAATCTTGTGAACGATTTCTTCAAGAACATCTTCTACCCCTTGTCCAGTTTTTGCTGAACAACGCACGGCATCATGAGCTTCAATTCCGACGATGTCTTCGATTTCCGTAGCCACACGATCTGGATCAGCTGCAGGTAAGTCGATTTTATTTAAAATCGGTACTACCTCTAAATCCATATCAAGAGCGGTATAACAGTTAGCAAGAGTTTGGGCTTCTACTCCTTGTCCCGCATCTACTACCAGTAACGCCCCTTCACAAGCTGCTAAAGAACGCGATACCTCATATGAGAAGTCTACGTGTCCTGGGGTATCAATAAAGTTTAATTGATAATCTTGTCCATCTTTAGCTTTATAGTTCAAAGTTACTGAAGCAGCTTTAATCGTAATCCCACGCTCACGCTCCAGTTCCATTGAATCGAGAAGTTGTTCTTGCATTTCACGATCAGTTAACCCACCGCAAGTTTGAATCAAACGATCGGAGAGAGTCGACTTTCCATGGTCAATGTGAGCAATAATTGAAAAGTTTCTAATATTCTTCATAGAAAAATTATGTTACATATATTAACCCACCAAGGTTTTGGTGGGCTTGGCTTTATTTGTAGATAATAAAAATCCTTAAAATGATGCTTTAAGCATAATTTTAATCTTCATAAAATTCGGTTGCCAATCTACTTAAGAGCAGACAGCAATAGTTGTCTAATTATACCATAAAAGATCTCAAAATCGAGAGAAGCTACGCAAGAAAAAAGTAAGAGGCTACACTAAGGTAACCTCTTTTCAATCAACTTAAAATGTGTATTTTAAGCTCAGTTTAGCTTTAGTTTCTCGCCATGCACTAGCACCTTGATAACTAGTTTCTAAACTTACTTTAAATTGCTCATTAACTTGGAAATGATAACCCACTTGCAGTTGGGCTAAGAAATTTTGAGCAAATCCTTGTGTCCCTCTCGAGTTATCGGTAAATTTTACTGCCAAGTTTTGGCGATTAAGTTTTTGTTGGAGCATTAACTGCCCCTCAAGCCACGAATTAAACCCAAAAGTAGTAAATTGATAAGCAATGCGAGTACCAAGATTCGCAAACACTTGTGTTGTCCCTTGAGCTTTAGTACTCAGAGCTAAAGCTTGGTTCTTACTACTCTGTTCTTTAAACGATTCTTGATGGGTATAAACTCCAGTTAAACCACCTAATAGTTCAACTCGTAATCCTCTTTGCTCCCAAACTTTAACTCCAGCTTGGAAACTTAGACCTAGACTTTGACTAGAAAATTTTGCTTCTTGATCTAAATGCTCTAAAGCACTACGTTGCCCTTTAAAGGCATGATTATAAGCAAAGATTCCCGTCGTTAACCAGTAATTACTCGTTGCTTTCCCTAGCGTTAAGGTAATCCCCGTAGTTTTTACTTGAGCATAACTTGCCATAGTCCCAAAACTTTGTCGCCATTTGCCTTGACTATAGTGACCAGCTATTCCCAAATTCCATCCCTGATACTGAGTATAGGCTCCAGCAGTAGTACCTTGCTCTTGCCAAGATCCATGGAGTTTACGTCCTGCTTGTTGCCATTTTGCAGCACTTCCAGCGTAATCTAAGTAAGCTTGCACTTGAGAATCAAAAGTTAAGTAACGACTTGCCGTCTGTACAAAATCTAAGCTCTTACTTTTACTTGTCTGTACAGTCGCTGTTTGTACATTTGCATAGAGTCCACCAGCTTGCGAGACAAAGAGTTGTTCTAGCTCACTGGTGCTAAGATTTTGGATTTGGGTTGCTGTGGCAATTAAATCTTGTTCACTTGCAGTTAAGCTCACCGCATTACTTACTTCTTCTGACTCAGTTAACTCTGTAGATGTCGAGCTTGCGGTTAAAGCTAAAGCATTAAGATCTTCAGAGATCTCAGTATTACTACTAAGTGAAGAAGTTAATACTTGCGCTCCACCATTACTTGAAGTTACGAGTACACTTGAACTAGAATCCGCATTAGCACCTGCAAGAGAAGCTGTTTCTACACTACTAAGAGTTACTGCTGAGCTTGGATTCTGCTTATACTCTTTAAGAGCTTCACTGTAACCGGTTGTTCCAAGAGTGTTATGCGTGAGAGGAGTAACCGCTTGTGCCTTAGCATTAGCTTGAGCCAATACTTTATCTACTTGAGTAGCACCTTTGAGGATTGCTTCTTTTTCAGTTGAACTTAAAGTTGAAGCTACTTGGCTGGCGGTTTGTACTTGGTAGTAAACTCCTACCCCTTGAGAATTAGTATAGGCATCATCAGCTAGAGTTAACTTGAAGAAACTATTATCTTTAGTTTCAATAAAGTCAAACTGCCCCTCAAAGCCATTAGTATAAGCCAAAGCATATACTAAACCTTGAGTATTGGTAGGAACATAGCTAGTTGTTGGTACTATTGTAAGAACTCCATCAACTTTAGCCTTGTCCGTTACCCTTAACCCTGAAGCCAAACCACTTTGTCCCTTGGCTTGGATTCCGGTTAAGCCTACAACTGTCCATGCGGTGTTAGTTAACTCTAAGCCTTGAGCTACACTGTAAGTAGCAAATACTCGTCCTGAACTTTGAACTTTTTGTACTTGCGTACCGTAGAGATGTAGGCTTCCCTCTTTGCCAACCTCAATTTTTGTACTTGCAACTTGAGATCTTTTGTAAGAAGAATTTACAACTTTAGGAACATAGATGCCTTGATCACGAGCAAAAACTAAGTTACCACTCTCTACTTTAGTCATGCCACGATAACCTTGATTACCGACAAGATAGAGATAATCTGAAGCTTTACCATTAACACTCATTCCTCCTAAACCTTCAATTGGGTTGAGGAAATAGAATTGATTAAGCGAACCTGAGTTTTTACGCATGTCTACCGCAAAAGTAGTATTTTGCTTAAAGTAAGCTGGACCACGAGTTGCTAATTCGGCATTAACTAGTCCCCAACCAAAGAGTTCATCTACTCCTTCTTGTCCAAGATCATAAGCGGTAGAGGTTAATACTACTTTAACTTGAGCTCCAGTTAACCATGGATACTGCTCTAAAACTAAAGCTCCAATGGCTGATACTTGAGGTCCAGCATGAGAAGTTCCTGCAAGACCGGTAACAAAATCTAGATCTTTAGCATCATCTTTCTTATACTTAGAATAGTTATAACTACTTTGGAAAAAAGGAGCAACAATACAATTGTACATGGTTACCCCACAAGCAAGGCTCCCAGGCGGGATAATAATTTTCTTGTCCTTGAGAGCTTGATCAGTAAAATCTTCAAATCCCTTATTATTAAAGGTAATCGCCTCTCTACCATACTGATTTGTAGTAAATGTCAATGGAGATAAAAGATTAAACCAAACAGTACCAACTCCATCTATTCCTCTACGTCCAATGAACCCATAAATATTTCTTAAATAACTAGTAATCCAACCTTTTGAATCAGCTGCTACTCCTGCTACCAGTAATAAGTTTGAATCCGCACCTTTAGCTTGGGATAATAAAGCACTTACTTCACCATTCTGTACCTTTGCCACCCCACTTAATGGATCCTTAGCTCGCTCTGCAAATTGCTTGTCCGTCACTCCTCGTTCATACTTTTCAAATAAGAGGTAATCACGGAGTTGTGCCATATTTCCAATCCCTTTTACGAGCAGAGGAGCATCAGCCCCTTTTTCCTCAACTAAACGTTCAAATCCTTTAATAATACTTGCTTGAGGCATATATTGAGGATGTAAAGCATGGTATAGAGGCTGAATATCAGCGTAAGAAGAATACTTGGTATATTTACCATTCGACTTCGCTTTTAAATCATCATTGATTTGCGTCTGATAGATTTGTGGGAACATATCCGCCGAGTTTTGGATGATCTTTGCTCCGCTTAAAACTGCCCCTTGATAAAATATTTCATTAAAGTTAGCAAAGTTACCTTCCGCAAAAGCTTGAGCATACATTTGATTATCCATCATATCCAGCAACCAATAGGTTGCCTGAGGAGCAATTCCATAAGTGTTTCCGTCACGTGGTCCACCCATCACTCCATATACTTTTGCCCCATGGGATCTGTTTGGATCTTCACCATTAATATGGAGATTACCATATTTATCTTTGGTTGAAATTTGCTTTACTTTTAAGTTCTCTTGTACTAAGAGCATACGACGATTATCATCTGGACCATATAAAAAGTTTGGTCCCAGTCCATAATCAAACACTAGGATATTTGTCCCTTCTCCGGTTAAAGGTTTATTACCTAAAGTAGTTGCTGGGGTAATCCCCATGCCTGTAGTAGATTTGATATTTGTTCCTTTAATAACATTCTTCATCCCTATCGCATTCAACCATTTGGGATATGGAGAACTAGCCCATAAACCAGCATTCTTACGTAAATCTTCTTTACCAAAGGTTTGCTCTATGGTTACCGGTTGCGGAAAAGTAAAAGTATTCTCTGCACTCGCTTTATCTAAATTAAAAACATACTTTGAATCATAAGCAGTTACTTTAGGAATCTGAGGACTAGTTTGAGCTTGTACCTCAGGAACACTTGAACTGGTTTCTTTACTCTTTTGCTCCTTTGCCTCCACAGTAACACCACTTGTTGCGAGGCTACCAGCTGTAGCTGGCTCTTGTGGAGCTTGAGGTTTTACTGAAACTTCTGCAGTTTTCTCTTCTTTTTCAACCGATTTAGCAGCTGGTTTTTCAGCAGGTAGTTCTGCTTTCTCTTCAGCTGGTGGTGCAGATTGTTTTTGAGGTTGAGGCACAGGAGTAACTTCTACACTCTCTTCTCTCACAGGTGAATAAGCCGGTGCTGAGATTTCAGGTTTTACTTCAGAAACTTCGTTTTGAGCTTCTACTTGCTTAGATGTTTGTTCAACTTTTGGAGTTACGGTTTGAGCTGTATCAACTTTTGGTGCTTCTGTAGCTTTTGCACTTTCAGCAATCTTTTGAGCTTGAGCTTCTTGCTTTGCTTTTTCAGCTTCTTTAGCTTTCTCAGCTTCTGCAAGTTTTTTCTTCTCTTCTTCTACACGTTTTTGCTCTTCAACAAGCTGTTGTGCTTTTTGACGTTCTAACTCTTCTTGCTCTTGTTTTTCTTTAGCAGCTTGAAGTTCCTGTTGGCGTTTTAAAGCTTCTTGTTCACGTCTTTGCTCTTCAAGACGCAGTTTTTCTTGCTCTGCTTTAACCCTTGCTTCTTCCTCTTCTTGCTGTTGTTTTGCAGCTAAAGCTTGTTCTGCTTCACGTTTACGTTGAGCTTCTGCTTGTTTTTGCTCTAATTCTTTACGAGCTTTTTCTTCTGCCTCAAGACGTTTTGCTTCTTCTTGACGTCTTTGTTCTGCAAGACGTTGCTCTTCTTCAGCTTTTGCTTTGGCTTCTTCCTCTTCTTGCAGCTTTTTCGTAGCTAAAGCCTTTTCTTCAGCAAGTTTACGTTCTAACTCTGCCTGTTCACGAGCTTTTGCTTCTGCTTCAAGACGCTTTTCTTCTTCAGCTTGACGCTTAGCTTCTTCTTGTTGACGTCTTTGCTCTTCTTGAGCTTTTCTTGCTTGTTCTTCTTGGCGTTTACGTTCTGCTTCTAATTCTGTTTTACGCTTTTGTTCAGCTTGCTGTTGAGCTTCACGCTCTACTTGAGCCTGAGAAGTTGTTGCTTCACCTGATAATTGCTCTGAGATTGTTTTTTCTTCAGGTGCTTGTGTTTTAACTTCAACTTCTTGAACTTTAGTTTCTATCTTAGCTTGAGTTGCTTCGCTTGCTTGTTTTCCAGCTTCTGCTTGTTGTTTTGTCTCTAATGCTTTTTGAGCAAGGGCTGATTTAGCCTTATCTAAAGTAAGATTTGTATTAGTTGTTGAACTTGTTGAGTTTGTATTTGAATTTTCTGTTGTTGAAGTAGTAGGAAGGGATTGAGAATTTGTTGCCGTATTAGTTGTGGAATAGGAACTGCCAGAACTTCCTCCACCACCGCCACCACATGCCATCAATACACTTGAGGTAAATGCGGTTACTAGCCCTTTTACTATAGAATTTAATTCATACTTCTTCATATGGTAAAAAATAAAAAATGTCTAATCATCGAGAAATAAACTCTGCCGAAAGTTTACTCTTTATCTTTGTATTTGCCTAAAAAATAAAGTGGTAATTTTTTAGTTTGCCTAAAAAAATACCACTTTCAAAATGACCTTTTGCAAAAGGCATACTCTGCTCTACCATGGAGTATCACTACTAACCCATTGGCTACCTTTATCTCTGCCTAAGTAAGGTAATGCAGAAAACTTAAATAGTTTACCTATATACAAATGCTCTTTTTTCAAATGAAATTCATATTTGATATCTTAAACATATTATACCTTTGTAAAAGATATTCGATATGTGCCTACTATTATAC
>NZ_NRJF01000063.1 GCF_003585965.1 Psittacicella gerlachiana
GAAAAATTTGTAATTTTTCCTTAAGTGATTCATTTTTAAATAAAATATTTATTTGACTTTTTGATCACCTATAATCATTTTATCTAAAATCTCCCTTGATAACTTGGGTTATCTCCCTTACACTTTACTTCTTTTTCCTAAAAATGATCAATCATAGATCATAATTTTACTTTTTTCTTCCCTCATAAGCTCTTCTCCTTTAATCACCGTTCTTTACTGAGTTATTCCCTTTAATCCCTTAGAGATTACCCTTATATAGTTAATCCCTTAACAACTACAACTCTTCCCTTTGTTTTTATAGTTAACTCTAACTAAATAACACTTATATTAAACATTTTCTAATAAGAGGCTAACTTTGTCTTCTCTGATTATAGTTACCTCAAAAGTCTTTAAACTTTTGTAGCTTATCTTTACTTAAGTCTTTAGTTTTATTTTGCTCATAAAAAACCCCTCCACTCTTTAAACCTAAAGTGCGGAGGGGTTATTTATAGCAATTTTATTTGGAAGCTATTTTTATATTCGCATGAACCTTAAAACTTTATTTCGTCCAATGTGAACCTATAGACGCTTCTACTTTTAGTTTTACCCCAGGTAAACTTACTGAAGTTTCCATTACCTGTTTAATTTGAGCTACATATTTTTCAACAAGAGTTTCAGGAATCGAAAATACTAATTCATCGTGCACTTGTAAATGACTAATTACCTCAGGCATACAACTGGTAATTTCTTTTTGAATTTCAATCATTGCCAGTTTAATAATTTCAGAAGCCGAACCTTGAATTGGATAGTTAGTCGCATTACGTTTTTCAGATTCTACTAATGAACGTACTCCTGAAAAAATATAAGGTAAAGGAATAATGCGTCCATAAATTGTTTGGGCAAAACCTCGTCCCATAGCTTTGTCGATAGTTTGCGTAATAAAGTCTTTGATCTTAGGGTAAGTTGCAAAGTACTCATTGATATACGCTGAAGCCTGCTGACGACTAATCCCTAACTCAGTAGCTAAACTAAATGCCGTTTTTCCGTAGTTTAAACCAAAGTTAATTGCTTTAGCAATTTGACGTTGACTTCTTTCTACCTCTTCTACCGGCACATTAAATAGTTTACTTGCCGTACGAGCGTGAATATCTTCACCATGATTAAAAGCTTCGAGCATATGCTCATCTTGAGATAAAGAAGCTGAAACTCTTAATTCAATCTGACTATAGTCTAGGCTCACCATTTTGTAACCAGGAGGAGCGATAAAGCTTGCACGAATACGTTTTGCAATATTAGCTACCGCAGGAACATTTTGCAAGTTAGGGTCTTGTGAAGAAAGACGTCCGGTAACCGTTTGCGTTTGTAAGAAAGTAGTATGGATTTTTTGGTCTTTACTACTTTGAGCTAACTCAATTAACGGTATTACATGTGACGCTAAAATCGTAGTTAAGGAACGATAATTTAAAATATGTGCAATTACAGGATGATCTAGTTGAGTTAAAACTTCAGCAGCAGTTGAACCTTTGCCCGTAGGATCAGTTAATAACAAGTGATTATAGAGAACATCTGCGGTTTGCTTCGGACTATTAGGATTAAACTCCATTCCTGCAGCCTGATAGATATCTTGCTCAGCTTGCTTAATTTCCTCTTGCAAATCTGCCACTATAGATTCTAAATTAGCAATATCTACTAAAATCCCATTAGTTTCCATAGTATAAAGATACTTCCATAAAGGTTGTTCCATCTTTTGGTACAATGGACTATTTAGAGTAGAAGTTGCTAAACGATAGAATAAAGGCATAAACATGGTTGCCTGTTGGCACGATTGATAAATGCTCTCTAAATCTACTTTTGTTTTTAAGTATTTAATTGGAGCAAATTCAAGCTTGCAAAACTCTTTGGCTAAGTTCACTAGGCTATTGTCTTTGATTCCTGAATTACGCGTATAACCTACTAAACGTAAATCATGGACATTAGCTCCTACCGCATTAACTTCCGCAACACTTAAATTAAACTCGTGAGCTAAATCTTTTAAATCTGCAGTAAGTACAGGAATTTGCTCTTGAGCTAATAAAGGTTTAAACACTAGCTCGGCAAAAGCTTGCTTAAAGGCAAAATAAGCTAGGGTTACAAATTCATCATGTTTAATCCTATTTAAGAAAATTTGTGCTTTCGCAAATTCTAAGCTAAAGAGTTGACGCTGTTTATACTCAGGTTCACCTCCTTCTACTACAGCCTGCTTCTCTCCACTTTCAAGAAGAATATTTAATACTACCGGAGTTTTATGAATAGTATTTTTTTCTAAGATTAAGCTTACTTGCTTTGCTTGCTTGAGAACTTCAAGCAGAGGACTAGCAATTAAGAGTTCTTTAAACTTGTGATAAAACTTTTCTTTTAAATTTGCTAGCTCAGGATGTTCGCTATAGATCTCTTCTTTACTTAATTGCTCAGCACTAAAACCAAGAATTACCTCTTGTTCACTAAAATCAAAAGGATCTATCATCAGTAAAGGAGAGGTAGTTACATCTTGAGCAAATTCCGTAAATTTTCCAGAAAACGCTCGTGTCTCTTTTAAAAGTTCTTTATCTTCTGCAGTAGCTTGATAAGTAGCTTTACTACTTGCCGTCGTAGATTCTTCTGTACTCTTCTCTGCCGTTACCTTACGCTTACCACTACTTGCTGCCATTAAAGGCGTACCATCAGGCAAAAGTCCGGTAGTATAAATTTCTTTGGCTTGCTCTACGGTAAGATTTTTAATATCAAGTTTAGATAAACGTAAACTTTGTTTACGAGTTTTAAAACTATGCTTTTCTAAATAAGCTTCTACTTCTTGTTTTAAAGCTTGAAGATCATAGTTTAAACAACTTAACTTGCCTTCAACAAAAGAGTTACGAATACTAAAAAGCTCGTACTCCTCGAGTAATTCTAGAACTTTTGTGACATTTGGCTGTCTCATTAGCATGTGATCTAACTCGATATTTTCCATAGGCACATGAGTATTGATCGTTGCTAATTTATAAGAAAGAAACGCATTCTCTCGGGAAGCTAACATTTTTTTAGCAAGAGTTTGCGGTTTAAGGTTACCTACTTGCTCGGTAAATCTATCTTCGTCTATTGCTTGATAGATTTGCTCAATTCCTCCATAGGTATTGATTAACCCTGAAGCTGTTTTCTCTCCGACTCCCTTAACCCCCGGAATGTTATCGATACTGTCTCCACAAATAGCAAGAAAGTCGATCGTTCTTTCAATAGGAACCCCAAATTTACGATCTCCATTTTTATAATCGTAAAGAGAGTCATTTAAAGTATCTGCTAAAGAGATGTTTTTATCAATTAACTGTACAAAGTCCTTATCTTTAGATTCAATTAAAACTTCGACTCCTTGGGCACTATGATATTTAGCAATAGTCCCTATCACATCATCAGCTTCATAACCTGGAACTATATATACCGGAAAGCCCATGGCCTCTAGTAACTCAGGAATACGCTCGAGTTGCCACAAGAGCTGCTCATCAGGACGAGAGCGGTTTTGTTTGTATTCTGCGTAAATTTCATTACGGAAGGTTCCACCTTTAGGATCAAATACGACCACCACATTAGTAGGAAATACCTTACCGATATAAGAATTAATTGAAGTTATAGTTCCAGATAATGCAGAAGTATCATGGAAATTAGAATTTAAAAAATAATTAAAATTGGCATGATAGTTACGGAAAATTATTGCCGTACCATCAATAACATAAAGAAACTTGTCGCTCATAATGATTTTTATCTACAAAACAGTAGCTTAATTCTTGCTACTGCTTTATTATCTCCACTTTTTACGTAAGATTTGCCCTTAGATTTTAACACAAAAAATCTGTGGGCAAGAATTAAAAAACCTGTCATTAAACTTTTCCTCTGCCCTTAGTGAACCTAAGAAATTTAGGGAGCTAAAGGCAAAAGTTATTCTCATAATTGCGCCTAATTTATAGTAAAATATAAGGCATAAAATTTCCTCAATAATAATGATTTTTGGCAAAAGATTATGCATAAATTTTTGCAAACCCCTTTAACTTCATCCTTACCTAAATTTGTCTTAGGTACAAACCCTTTATTCTCGGTACAACCTTTTAATGAAGAGTTCACTTCCTTTACCGAATTTAAAGCTCAATTACTTGAGCAAGATTGGTATTTCTTTCAAATCTTACTCCGCTTAAGTTTTATTATTGATCGTAAATATCCACAACAACTTAAACTACAACAAGAGCAATTAACCCCTACACAAATTTTGTATGTGGAATACTGGGATCAAATGGCAAAATTTTTAATCCAAGCCTATGCTCCAATTACTCCTAGTTTAAAAGAACAAATCCAAACCCATAATCTCAAACAACAACTTAAACTTGACCGCTTAAATCGTTATCAACTCGCTGATTTTATCAACCAAGCTACGCTTGATCCTGAAATCTTACCTCAAGAGCTTAGTGCTAAAGTCCGTCAGCGTTTATATCTCCTCCTCGCAACTTGCTTTTACTTAGAAGCACCGAAAAACCAATTAACTCTTGCTCAATTAGAGCAAGCAGTGACCGTACGTTTGCTCAATAACTATCTCTTGCAAGTAGTTGCAAAAAAAGAACCTGCAACTAACGCAGAGCAAGAGCAACTACCTAAAAAGCAAACCCTAGCAGAACAATGGGTACTCGTAGCAAGTAGCAATCTGAGTTTAACGCCAGATTGGCCTCAACGTCTAGAAGTAATTCTCGAAGCTCTAGAAGGACGAAAACAAGTTTTTTCTCACGCTTCTTTACACCAAGCTCAAGAAGAGCTTAACTCATGTGGTAATGAGCTCAAAAGTCTTTGGCGTTGTCAACAGCAATATCAACAACAGTACCTCCTAGCTCTTGAAAGCTACAGCTCTCAACTGCAAGATTTACCAGGACTTGAAAGTCTAACCACTCCTCAAGCCCAAGCTTTAGCTGATCGTCTTTGTCGTACTGCGGTAATTGCTTTGGATAACTCTTTAGAATTAGAGGCGAATTTTAAGGCAAATACGGGACTCGATTTTGTTCCTGAGCAAAGCCTCAAAATTAATCTCAGCAAGAGTAAAATTGCCTATCCACAATTAGCAGACAATTTAAATTCGCAACAACTAAACTTTTTACAAAGCTTTATTCCAAGTTGCCAAGGACTTTATTTAGTTAATCTCCAAGCTCTTGTTACTCTCAAATTGCAAGAAGCTCAAGCTAATACTCAAGCTTATGGTGTGTATGCTCAAGTAGCCCAAAAACATTTATCTAAACTTGTACAAAAGATTAATAAAACCTCAAGTAACTATCAACTAGGTTTCCCTTATGCTTCACCAAGTTTAGATCCTTTTGCTTTTGCCTCTTTAGCTACCAACCAAACCTTGATTTTTGCTCAAGCTCAACCAAGCTTAGGACAAGTTATCAACGACAACTTAGCAGTACAAACCCGAGAGCAAATTGCCCTCTATCATAATCAACTTGCTTCTTATAATTTTTCAGGGAACTATGTAGGGCGAGGCTATGACTATCTTGCAACTATGAAGCACTTAGTGTTGAGCTATATACCCTCTTCGTATACCAAATTAGATCTGTACAATCAATTAAGCTCTCAAGATCTCAATAGCTATTTTAGTGTAAACTCTCAAGCTCAGACTAATCCTTTAGCCGTAGGCTCTTTTTATAAACAACCGCATACGGTAAACTTTGTTCCTCAAGCCTTAGCTCCACAATTAATGCGAGAGTCACAAATTCTTGCTGGTAACTTCTTTACCCGTGCTAGTCTGCTTGCACTCTTTAAGCAATTAAATCAACAGAGAGATACCTTAGCTCATGACTACTTATTAATTACTCAAAGTAGTACTCGTTTCCAAGCTAATTGGTACGGAATGGTAAATCAGCAACTTAGCAAGATCTTTACCCAAGACCTTCCTGCTCTTATTGTTTTAGGCGGACAAGGTCTAGAGTCAGAGATTCGAGCTTCACAAGTAGACGCTTTTCTTGTTCTCAAAGCGGCTCTCCCTAAACTCATTTCCGAGTTAGAAGCGCAAACTACCAGTGATCCTCTCTTAAATGCCTATGTGCTTCCGGAGCTGGTAAGTAAAGAAAGAATTTATCCTCAAGCTCCAATTGAGCTCGTAGATATTCAACAACCTCAAAGCTCTGAGTTAATTACCCAAGAAATTTCTTTAACTAATTCCCAATTTAAACTTCTCGCAACTAACTTACAACTAACTCCAAAACAATTAAAACAATTTGTTGTTAGTGAACGTAAAGAGCAAAAGCTCACTGCTTATAAGTTTAATTTTTCACAACTAATTTCAGCAAACCAAAAATAAGTTTAACTTAATAGGTTTAAGATAAAGTTATGGCAAAACTTCCCCTCTTTAATTCGATTCCTAAGTTTGCCCTTGTAATGCCTACAGGCAGTCAAACCCAGGAAGCATTTTTCGCTCAACCTTTTGCCCAACTTTTTACTAAAGTAAGTGGATTTGATCTGCCTAGCTACTTAGTAAAGTTAGGGAAAATTACTCAAGAGATGGCAAATGAATATCCTTGTGAGACTAAATTTGACCTCTTAGATGAGTTTCTTTATAACCCTAAAAGTATTCATACGCCTTTTCTTGATGCTTTAGCACCTTATTTTGATGTCCGCAAGATGCGTGATACTTATGATTTAAGCTTACCACGCCGTTTTGTAAGCATTGCTGATATTAACGAAGCTGTAAGTTTAATAAATCTTCTAGCCCATATTTGTCTTGATGAAAGTATTGCTGACGATCAATGGGTACTAATTGCCAATAATGAAATTATTCTTAGCCCTGAATGGCCGCAAAGAATTGAAGCTTTATTAACCAATTTAATTCCTTATAACCGTAATCTTGCCTCTTATGTAACTCCGGCATACCGCGAAGAGATTACCGCAAGCTTTAGTCAACAACAACTTAACGATCTCTCACGCTTAAAATTTATCTTTCTAAGTATTGAAGGCAATAAAAACCTCTCTCACTTAGATGAGACGCAAAAAGATGCCTTAAAAGTTTATCCAAGTTATAGCATTCGTAACGACATAAGTTCACTGACGGATAACATAGAATCACCTTATGGGATTCAAGAGTTAGAACTGTCTAATGTATTTAATTATCATCGCTCGGGAATGATGTTAATTAATAAGTTTGCTCTCTTAACCACCGTAAAACTTTGGGCAAAAAATAAAATTCGTGAAATTAACTACGGTAAAATTCACAATATTGTTTCGAGTGAAGCTTCTATGATCGCTTGTTACCAAAAAGAGATTAGTGCTAAAGAAGTTTTAGATCTCGAACTTAAAGATCAATACTTACAAAGAGATAAATACCCAGCAGACATTCTCGAAGGAGCAGACGCAGCGGGGAAAGACTATGGTAAGCTCGTTCCTCTTGAGCAAAGTGTTTCCTTTTTTAAAGATTCTTTACATAAAATCTTTAATTTTACAACCATGTCGGTAGCCTATGCCAATCCATTTCTTGGCATTCAAGCCTATGCTAATGGCTCGCATGAACTTACCGATCAAGACTATGTAAACATTGCAAACCAACAAGGAAAAGCGGTAGTTTTTAATTCCCATTTAGATAGATATACAGCTCAGGGATATGACTTTGTCCAACCTTTACGTAAATACGTTTTACAAGGTAAAAGCCACTTACACAAGTTCTCAACTTTCTTTGCTCAACGTAATACTCAAGGCTTTATTCCTGTTACGACCCCAAAACTCGAAGAGTGGACACAAGATCAAGTTGAAAAAGCTTATTTCTACTTTGCAAGATTTGCTAATGGTACACATCATTTACCAAACTTAACTGCAGCCGCTCAAACACTCGCTCAAAGACGTCTGATTCGTGAGATTCTTGCAGATCCGACTATTGACGAGAGTGAATGGATAGTTTTTGCCAAGGATCAAACTATTTTCCGTCCTGATTGGTATAAAAAACTCAATCAGTTTATGCGTTGGTTAACCATCCGTTACCCTTTAGCAAAAATTATTATTGCCGGCAACGAAAATCCTGACGCAGGGTTTAATTTTATTGATGATCCTGATCCGCAAAAGCGTCTTGAACTCTTTACCCAGCAATCAATTATTACTCCAGAATTAAGTTGGACTTGTCGCCTTGATCAAGATCTAGAAGCTATAGTAGCTAGTTCATTTAAATACTTAAGTTACTCTTTAGTCCTTGTACGTAAACGAGCTTTACATGAACGCCTTAGTGCCGATGATTACTTAAATGCTCGTAGCTTCTATCTCGATCGCTTTGCAGATTTAATTAACTTTAATGCGACTAATGTGATTTTTACTAATCCAAGTTTAGCTATTTACCATAACCAAGAACAAATCCATGATCTACAACTCCCGCAACTACAAGAAGATAGTAGTTTAGGTAAAAAAGAAGCTCAGGATCTCACCAATTTGGTAAATGTAAGTGATATGCAAGAGCAAGGGGCGGATTTACCTTGGCAAAGCCAAGAAGTCTACCGTCAAGCAGTAACAGCTCCCCAAGCGATCATAGAACCGCAAGTGTACAACCAAGAAAGTGGTGAAATAATTAATCCTCTTGAACGCATTAATACAATTCAGGCTCAAGAACAATTAGATTTAACTCCTTTTAGTTCGCAACAGGCCCAAAAAATTGCTCAAGAGCAACCTTTATTCTTTGGTCAAGAAAAACCAATTAAAGAATACTTTGAGCAATTAGAACCAAGCGAACTTGAAAACTGTTATAAATCGAGTCCGAAATTAAATCCTGAACTCCACTACCTTAAAGCGGGAGCTTTACCTGACTTAGTCGCTAAAGTTAAAAAATATGTAATTAACTTACCGCAATCGCAAGATCGCTTACAAGCGTTTATGCGTCAAAATAATGTCGAAGACTTTATGGTGCATCAGGCAGTTTGGGGTAAGGATCTGAGCGAAGAGGATATAAATGAACTCTTTGATCGCGAGAAATACAATGAACGTTATCACCGTACCATGCATGCGGGAGAGTATGGTTGCTCTTTAAGCCATACGCAAATTCTACGTAAAGCTTTATATGATACTGAATTAGGCATTGATGATTGGATTTTAATTATTGAAGATGATACTCGTCTTAATCCCGACTGGTATCAAATGCTCAATAAGGTTCTACTTTATGTAGAACAAGAACTTCCAAATCGGGTAGAAATTATTAATGGAGCCCAAAATCAAATTCCTAATTTTGATCTCATAGCTCCAAAACGCTTTGTGGGTTACCACAGTATTTACTCGCAATTAAATAATTACCATCAAATTACTCCGGAGTTAGGGATTACTTTAATTAACCGAGATTTCCCTGCGGGAGCTGGTTTCTATTTAATCCGTAAAAGTCTGTTAGTAAAAAACCACCAACGTATTTGCAGTAAAATTGACTGGGTTGCTGATGATATAGCTCAATACTATACTTTCCGTCCGGAAATCTTTGCTTATGTTAACCCACAACTGGGCTTTGATGATCGTGATTTAGAGTCAATTCTTGATCATGAACGTATTGCAAGTATTAATGCCGAAAAAATTAAACTACGTTCGGTAGCAGTAACCAATCCTTCTGCTTATGTCACTCGTGAAAGATTGCATGTGATTCAAAAAACCTTAAGTCTTGAGGAAATTAACCAAAAATTCCCGCACTTTAATGTAATTAAAAAAGAAGACTATGCAAGCTTACCACGCAACGAGCAAGAAAAACTATTTGATTTTGCTAAGTTCAAGCAAACCTATGGGCGTGAGATTACTCCAGAAGAACTTAATCTTACTCTAACTCACCATAAGGCTTGGTGCTATATCCGTGATTTAGGTGTTTCTGATTTTACGTTCCATTTTATTGTCGAAGACGATCAAACCCTAGCTCCAGACTTTTTACATCAATTAAATTGTATTAGTGAATATATTGATACAAGATTAGATTTAGATACTCTCTTAATTCAAACGAGCAATAGCAAGCAAGAACAGAACTTTGAGCTCTTAGAGGAAAAGGATTATCCACAACATGGTATTCATATAGGTGAGAATCCAGTGTACTCGATTAATGAGCAACAAACCGTAGCCATTATTAACCGTAAAGTCAGCAATGGTTCCGGTTCTTACCTCATGCTCAAATTTACCCCTTCACATATGCATTTATTCTTATCTGAAGGTAAACGCTACTTCCTTGCCGAGGACTATGTATTTGGCATGCCATTTACCAAAAAATCTATTGCTTTTGCTCAACCTCAAGTATCAATTAAACCATAACTTAAATTTCTATGTTTCAATTAGCTCGTAGTTACTTGTTAACTAATATTCATAATAATTCTGCACGTAATTTAAGTTTAAAACAACCTTATGCTCAGGAGTTTACTGAGCATAAGGCTTTAACCTATAACGAGGCAGAATTAGAACAACGCTTTAATACCCAAAGTTATCTACAAGAATTTGGTGAGCAAGATGTATCCCCTAAAGCTTTGAATCAAATTCTCGCTCATCTCGATTTACAGCTCGTAATTGCTCAAGACTCTAGTCTTGACGATGATGACTTTGTCCTCATAGTCCAAGAAGGAACTTTACTCGCAAGTAACTGGCAAGAGCAAATTGCAGATAGCTTACAGGCTGCAGCCAATAACCACATTCTTAAAGAACGCCTCAATGCTATAAGTTTAGGAGATAGCAAAGAATTAACTTTTAATTATTTTTCTCGTGCTACTCTTGAGACCCGTCGTAAAATTGTTGCGGGAGAACATAACTACCTCAACTTACGTGGTTGTGACTTTACCAAAAAACGTTTAGAGCTCTTACCACAATTTACTAAATACCTCGAGGACAAGTCTCCTCTAACCCAAAACTTAGCTTATAAATCTAGAGTTTTTAATAATCAAGGGAAACAATTAACTGCAACTAATGAACACCCTTTTAGCCAAACTCCTTTTACTTCTTTAACCAATATTAATGAACCTTTAGAGTTAGTTTGTGTTTCTCAGCTACCACTACATGAGCCGGTAGCTTACCTCATGCGTGTAAAGGCAATTCGTGAATATATCAATAAGCTTTGTCTTGATCCCCAAGCTCAAAAACAACAACTGCAAGTACTTAAAGAAGCCCAAGCTAAATTTCAAGGGCTAGCTCAAACTCAAGATCTTCTCACCAAAGTAGCTTCAGTATGGCATCAGCCTTTAGCTTGGAATATGTCCATGTGGCATCAGCTCTTTGAGTTTAATGTAGGTTCAATTGCGATTACCAACCCAAGTATTGCCGTAAGTAATTTCCGCTATGGCAACTTTGTTCTTACTCTAGATTCTTTAAGTCTTGTAAGCTGGATGCAAACACACCAAATTCAAGCAGGTAAAGCTAGCCTCGGTTATGACTATGTAACCTCAATGCCAAAATTTGTGATGTTTAAAGCTGATCACGCTTATAGCTTGCAACAGTTTTATAACAATAGTCAAACTACCAACTTTATGCCTCTCATGTTGGACTCACCAAGTGCAAGTAGTCAACATAGTCTGAGCTTAGGTTGGAGTAGAATCTTCTCAGATCTCAGTAACAATAGTCATATTTACAATAGTGAAAGCTTAAGTCAAACGCTAGCTCTCTATCGAGTATTCCAAGCAGTTCTTGCCAATCCGCAAATTGGTGAACAAGACTACTTTATTGTTGCAAATAGCTTTGTGAGTCTTGATCCCGATTGGCAAACTCGTCTAAATCAAAGCCTCGCTTATTTAGCAGGAGGAGCCCCAAATAATCTTATTCTCCTTGGCGATACGGTAGGAGCAAAAAATCTAGATTATCAAGCACCAAACCTCTATGAACAAGGAGGACAGGCTTTTGCTTCCAATGTACATTTTTATGTGCAACCAGACTTTGCTAACCTCTATAATCAAAATGAATACTTTGCCCAAAGTTTACAATCTTTAATTAAGCTCTCAAATAAAAACTTTTCTTTCTTGATCTTAAATAAAGGTTTAATTAAGAGTTATGTGCAAAGATTACGTGAAGAATTAGGAGAATTAACTTCTGAGCGTCTTGAAAAAACTTGGTTTAGTGCTCAAGAAAATCTCCAAACAGGTCTTTCAGATTATGATCCAGAAAATATCGAGCAACTTATAGCTCCGCTTAAAGAGGATCCTTTATACAAACTTTTATTCCTTGAAGATAACTTATCGCATCGAGAAATTAAAGAAAATAATCCCGAACTGCTCAAGGATATTCTCTTCCACGAGCAGCTAAAAAACTTTAGTCAAGAAGGATCTACAGAGAGTGAACATTTACAAGAATTTTGGTTAGAAAGTTTACTCAAAACTCTAGCTAAAGTAAGAGCAAAAACTCAAGATAAACTCTTTAGTAATAAAGAGCAACTCAAAGCCTTAATTGATCTTGAGCAATTAAATGACTGGCAAATTCTTACGCTTGCGGCTCCTTTATTTGAAATAAACTATAGTCGTCTTAGTTGGTATCTTGACTTTACCAGTCACTCAATTATTCAGGTTAATCCGCCTTTAGCGCAGGCTCTAGATACCGATCCTACAGCAAAAATTATTAATGAAGAGCAGTTTGGTTTTAGTGAATATCAAAATTTACGTTCTAATCGCCAAAAACAACGTCTTCTCACTTATTTAGATAATAACCAAGAACAATACCCTGATTATCTAAGTAAAGTTCGTAAATTCGTTATTAGCTTGCCCCAATCGAAAGATCGTCTTCAAGCTTTTAAAGCTCAAACTCATGCTCAAGATTTTGAACTCTTTCCCGCAGTTTATGGTAAAGAATTAAGCGAACAAGAAATTTCTTCACGTTTTGATAGTAAGCGTTTTTATAATACTTATGAACGTATTATGACCCTAGGAGAAATAGGTTGTACACTTTCGCACTGGGAAATCTACCAAAAAGTCTTACAAGATCCAAGTATTGCCGATGACGACTGGGTACTTGTCTGTGAAGATGATACGAAGTTCTTTACGAATTGGTACGAACGTACCAATAGTATTCTGCATTATTTATACAATAACCCTGAACGTAATACTCAATTTATTCAATGTAGCAATAATATGCTTAACCAAGATCGAGCTTTACCTTATCATAAGCTCAAAGAAATTACTTATTTCCGTTTTGAAGCCGATGATCTCATTTGCCTCAATCCAAAACAAAGTATTTTCTTCCCTACAGCAGTAGTATCTTATGGTTCAGCTCATTACTTATTTAAGAAATCATTACTAAAAACCAATTTCTTTCAAAATTTAAATCGTCCTTATTGGGTCGCAGATGATTTCCCACGCTTTTTTGAGTATTTACCTGATACCTATGTTTATGCTTCACCTATGCTCAGTCACCAAGATAATGACAACTTTACTTCAATTATTGAAGAAGAAAGAACGGTAACCCGTGAAGCTATGCGTAAACGTCTCTTAGAGACCGAACTCTATAAACCACTAAACTTCTTAAATAATAAAGTAATTATTATTCAACGTAGTTTAACTGAAGAACAAATTCAAGAAAAATTTGCAGATATAAGTCACATTATTAAACGTCAAGAATTTGATAAGCTCAGTGATCAAGAATTAGAAAAATACTATGATCTCGAAGCTTTCCAAGCAAATTATCAACGTTTACCAACAAGAGAAGAAATGATTCGTGCAATCATGCACCAAGAAGCTTATCGTTATCTCAATAATCTTATTGATAATGTGCATAATTACTATTTAATTCTTGAAGATGATGTGCAACCTGTATCTAAGAGTTCTTTAATCTTTGCTAATCAAGTGGTTAATTACATAGCTACCCGTCTAGATACTCGGACTGAAGTAATTGAGTTAAGCAATCTCTACTGGAATCAAGCTCTAGAAAAACACCAGCAAGATCCACGTGAGCTTCCAGGACATATAGATCTCGAAGCTCAATTAGCAAGTCAAGGGCGTAGTGTTGCTACTCTTGAATATGCAGATTTAACACCAAATGAATATGGTTACCTCTTTAGTGATTACCCTATCGAACAAGAGAACTTTGCTGATTACTATATTCTTGGTAATGCAAAACAAAACTACCATATTAACTCTTATCTCGATATTCAAATTACCGAGAACCATGCATGTACGGGAGGTAAAGCTTATTTAATCTTTACTTATCCTTTAAAAACTCAAGATACGGCAAACAAACCTATTGCTTGGTTACATGATGATTTCCCTAAATTTGTCTTCTATCACAACCTAGCCTTAGCTTACGCTATGCCTCCACTTTATTTCTAGGATAACTTTGTATGCATGAATTTATTTCCCGTGCTTATTTACTCAAGGATTTAAATGGTGCAGCTGCCAATGCTCTAAGTGCTCGTCAAACCCATAGCGAGTACTTAGAACCCTTTGCTGCCGTAAACCTTGCTAACCTCGAGCCAGCACGTCAAGAACTCCTAGTTGATCGTCAAGCTTATACTGACTTTTATCAACTCGAAGGTCAACTACGTGAAGCCAAACTAAATCGAGCTTTAAGCCATTTACGTTTATGGCAACAAGTATATTATGATCCTGCAGTTGCGGATAACTCTTGGATTCTCGTGGTCGAAAGTGGCGTTTCTCTTGCTCACGATTGGTTACGCCGTGCTCGTCTCATTGCGGAGCAATTACATGCTACCGATTTACAAGCAATTAGCTTGACCAATGACAATATTGATGACTTTGCGGCTCATGAACAAGATTTAGAAGAGGTTGCGGTATTTCATAATCATAATTATGTTTACACAATTAACGATCCGGTAAATCACCTGCTAGCCTCTGCTCAACTTCCGGTAGCCCCACAAGTAAGCGAACAAAAAGTGTATGCTACCCGTACGATTCAAATGACTGGTTCAGGAGCCTACTTAATTCGTAAAAGCGCCTTAAGCAAGATTATTGCTCGTACTCTTGATATTACCGAAGTAATTACTTGTAGCCCTGAACGCTTAGCTCAGCTCCAACAACAAGCAAAAACTCCAATTAGTTGGAATGCTGAAAGCTGGCACGAAGTTTTTCGTTATCGTCAAAACACCCATGCCTATGCCGTACCTGTACTTGGAGTTGAGGTTTTTAATCCTGTAAGTGCTCAAAGTAGCTTTACTCCTGAAGCAGTTGTAAAAAACCTTGTTACTTACAGTCAATGGCAACTAAATGCTTTAAGTGTTGAGCAAGCTAAAGAGCAACTTCACACCTTAGAGCAACACCAAGCTCAGCTTAATCCTGAGCAACAAATGTTACTCAGCCAAGCAGCGAACCTAGCTAAACCGGCGATTACCGGAGATAGCTATCTCCAAGGGATGGGCAGTAACTTTTTACAAAAAGTACGTAAATACTTATTAACTGATCCCGGCTACTATAGTTGGCAAACCCAAGACTTTAGTAGTAGATTTTTTGCTCAAGAAGGCACAAGTGATTTTAGGATTCAGCGTTTACCGCAAAATACCGATGAACAATATTTAAAATTTTTAAATTTCCATCGTTTATCTTTTGCTCCTTTAAAAGTTCCGCATCACTTACCACTTAATGAGTATCGCTATAACTATGCTTGGGGACAACTTATTGCCCAAGTGCTTACCGATCCAACTTTGAGTGACAACGACTGGATTATGGTGTGCGAAGACAATCAACTCTTTACTCCTGATTGGCAACGCAAACTCAATCATTACCTTGAAGTACTCTTAACCAGTCAAGTGCAAGCAAGTTACTTAATTCTTGCCAATCACCAAGCTAAGGATTTTCGTCGCTTAGAGAGAAAAACTCTTGAAGAGCTCAAAATTATTCCTGCCGAACAGGAACTAACTTGGTCGAGTTCACGTCTTGAGCCTTTACATTTATTAGGAGCTTCTCAAGCTTTAGCTCAAATTAGCTATCAAAAAGAACAACAACTGGCTTTAACTTATAGTGACCATAAAAAAGTTACTAATACTCTAGCTAACTTTAGTTCTACTGACGATAAGCTCTATCTTGCGGCTAATGAACAACTAGGAGGAAGTTTAAATCTCCCTCCAGAACTCCAAGAGGCTGTAGGTGTCCCTAAAGAGCAACTCTCAGCCGAACTTGCCAAGCTTGTAGATCTCTATTGGCAAATTACCGATATAGATGTAACCTTACTTAAACCTCAAACCTTTAAACTTGGGCAACAAGAAATTACTCGTCCTTTCTTTGATTTAAGTCTAGAAGAACAAGCGTATCCTTTAGCTCAAAATGGGGTAGAGAACTTTAAGCATTTGGCTAATGTACAAGATTTTGCTCAAATTAAAGCAAGAGTAGCTAATTTTAGTCAAGACAATACCCAACAGGCAAGTCCAAGCTTTGTGAAGTTTTATCAACAAATTAACCAAGCTTTTACAAGCCATAAACGAGATCATAACCAAGCAAATCTCAATCGAGAACTGCTCAGAGATTATGCTCAAGGTTTCCAAGCTCAGCCAAGTTATCTTTTTACTTCGCAAAATCCTCTTGCGAGCACCAAAAAAGAAATTAATGCAGTTTGGCCTACAGCTCTCAGTTTAGATCAGGGTAACTACTTAGTTAGCGATTGGCAACCTCAAGCCTATCAAGCTTTAGATTTAAACTATTATTATCACCATCGTTATCCTAATGTAATGCTCAATGTCGGAGCTTTACGTCGTAAAGCAGCCCAACAAGCATTTAATCCTTACCGTATTAACGCTAAGTCTTTAGTTAATCTTATCGACTTTAATGTAGGAACAACTTTCTATGCAAATCCAGGCTTTAGTATTACTAATAGTCTCATTACTAAAGCTAGTGAGCAGGCTTTACAAAAAGTCTTTGATCCTCTAAGACCTCATAGCCAAAACAGTCGTCTCCTCTTAAATCGTAACCTCCAACAGCAACATCTTGATAGCACTCAAGATCAAGTAAGTAGCTTACCTGCTTTTCTGATTAACTTAGAAAAAGATAAGGAACGCTTACACCGCATGGAGTTACAAGTAGGAAGTGAGTTCTTTAAAGTGGTTAAAGCCGTATATGGACGTGATTATAGTGATGAGCAATTAGAGCAAATGTTCGATATCCAACGCTATGAGCAAGAAACTAACAAACTTGCTACCCCAAGCGAAATCGGCTGTACTCTCTCCCATTGTAAGATCTACCTTGAGATTCTTGAAGATCCAAACATTGATGATCAAGATTGGGTGTTAATTACCGAAGACGATTGTCTGTTTGCTCCACAATGGCGTGAACGCTTAAATGAGATGCTAAGTTATCTGCGTACTCCTTATGCACAAGATTTAAGTATTGTTTTTCTTGGTCATACTTACTTTAAAAACTTTAAGTTACAGTCAAATCAAGAGTTTAGTAATACTACTTATCTCTATCCAGATAATACTTTTGCTCTCTATGTTTCAGGACAACAAAAGTTACATCCGCTTGTAGGTTTCTTACCCGCAGCTTCGTTTTGTTACTTAATTCGTAAAGGTGCATTACGCACCCATGCTCAAGACTTTAAACGTCCATTTTGGGTTGCTGATCACTTTACCTATTTTGTGCCGTTTACTCCAAGTGCTTATGCAATGGCAAATCCGCCTCTAACCATTCATAATTTGGATTTAGAATCAAATATTGCTGAGGATCGTGCTCATGCGGAAATCACCATGCGTACTAAACTCAAACAAGTACCTATTGGCTGGCATGAAGTTAGAGACTTTTTAAAGCAAAACAAGTTTGTGCTACAAACAAGTTTAACTACTGCTGAAATTGAAGAGAAGTTCCCAGGCTTTACCATAATTCCTCCATTTGACTATCATAGTCTGAGCGAACAAGAATTCAATGCTCGCTATGATCGTCAAGGATTTATTGAACATTATGGCTATGAACCTAGTGATGAAGATATTAATCGAGCTTTACAACACCAAGAGGTATATCGCCTCTTAGCTGATCAAGCTCTCAATATCTTTGAGTTTGCACTAATTGTCGAAGATAATGTGGTAATTAATCCAAACATTGACTTAGTTAAATATGCAAACTTATACCTCAAATATGTAGATACCCGCTTAATCTTACAACATCGTCTTGTAAGTTTTAGCAATCTCTACAACCCACATCCTTTTATTCCACTCACAGCTGAGGAAGAAGAGGCAAGCTATATTTATCGTCATAATGAACCAGGTACCTTATGTCCTGGCTACTCCTTAATTGAAGTTAAAGCAAAAACTACTACGGGAGCAAGTGCTTATATGGTAATTAATTTAAATATTATTGCCGACCAAGCTCACTCACGCCGTGTAAGTTGGTTATATGATGATTTCCCACGTATTTTTAACTTTAGATTAGGAAACTTCTCTTATAGTAATCCTTGTTTGGTCGCAACTCCGGAACAAAACCTCGCTACAGAAAAAGACGAGGTCTAAGTAATTGGTAAATCAAGACTAATACAAGGCTTAGCTAATAAGCCCATGCTCTCTTGAACAAAAGATTAGCTCTAATTAAAGATCTAGCTGTTCTTAGAGAAGAAACTATTTATTTTCTGTAAACTCCTAAAGCTTAGCTTTGGGAGTTTTTTTATACAAAAAATAGTGGGCAAGTAAAGTTGCCTTACCTGCCCACTATAAGAGAGTGAGAAATCTATAAATCATGAACTAAAGTGAAAGGATGAATTACACCACTCCACTCGGGAATTAATTTTACTTGGCTATACCAAGCCTCTGATGTTTCTCCAAGACTATAAACTTCAAGATTTAAAAGTTTTGACGTAACTTGAGGAAACACCGTCCATAAAGCCGCCGGAAGAATTTTGCTAATTTCTCCTTGTACCCCTAAATAAGTAGTTAACTCTTGTTCGGGAGTACTTAAGTAGAGATCATAACCTTGTTCTTGTCCTTTAATAAAAATTTGCATTTTTCCTATATGACAAAGCTTAAAATCTAACGGAGCTTGATAATGGGTATAAGGTAAGTGACAAGAAGCTACAGTAAAATTCCGCATAAACTCTTGCCTTAAAATTGTCGCTCGACTTTGTTCGACAATTAAGTCTTCCCATTCTTGATTATGTAGCTTAGCTTGAATCGCTCGGAGTAAAAGCTGATTTATCGTCCCAACACTATTACCATTTAGCTTATTTAAAGAAATACTTGGTAAAGCTTGTGGTTGAGTGTGTTTACGTAAGTAACGGATTAAATTAGCTAAAGCTTGTCTTCCGGTAAAACGTATATTACGATAAGTACCAACCCGAGTAATATATACTAAACTTAAATAATCAATAAACTCTCCACTAATCCCCACTAAATTGCTTCCTAATTTTTCTAAACTATTTTTTAAGCCACTTAAATTATTAGCTTTAAGGGATGGTAAATATTTCACAAAAATGTAAGCAGTCGCAATTTGTTCCTCTTCTTCGAGATAGGCAAGGGTAAAAATGCGTGAGAGATGACTAAAGGTAGATACCACAGGAGAAGCATTCTCTAAAGTACTTGGCATTAACAATTCATCTAAATCGCTTTCTGGCTCTCGAGTTAGGGTTAGCTTTTGTTCTTGCCCTTGCTTACCTTGAGCCAAACTTATCTTCTCAGTAGAGTTACTTTCTAGCTTGGAGTTATTTTCATTCTCAAATTTACTTGGGGTTAGAGTCCCAACACTATGGGCATGATTTAGAAGATGATTTGCGATCTCTAGTCGACGATTGCGTACTAAATTGGTTACTTTAAGCTCAACTTGAGTATAGCGTTTTACCACCTCTAAATCTGAACATTCTTCTCCCAAGTAGCTTCCAAGATTTTGAGCCACGGAAATTAATTGCTTACCGCTTAAACTTGGGTTAATCACAATGCGATTCATTAAACCATAACATTGTTGTTGATGTACTAAAGGATAGACTTCAATTACCTGAGTAGATTCTGTTTCCGAGCTTACTTGATCCACAAAAGAATTGCTTACTTGGTAACTATGAATGGTTTTAAAATCAAAATTATCATCAACGACCAGAGGACGAGGTGAGTTGCCACCTAACATACTTAGATACATTTCTAAACGCTCTTCAGTTTCTGTTTGAGATTTTAGAGCTAAAGCATGATTAGAAGCGTCATAATGCACCGCTTTGGTTAAGGCTTGTAAACAATCATCTTGTTGCAATTGCGCTTGAGTTTTTTGATCAAGTAATACTGTAATCTCCATAATCCCCGTTCCAGCTCCCACAAATCTTGGTAAGACTTGTGGAAGTAAGGAGTTAGAATCTTCAGCATCAATAAAATCTAACTCTAATCTCTGTTCTAAAACATAAGCAACTTTTTTGCCCAGTTCGAGAACAAGATGATCATCGGTGAGGTAATGCAGATTTTGATGATAAACTTGAATTTGCTCAGTACCTGTAATACCTATTTTTACTTGTGCATAATATAGATTACCCAAATAATTTATATAATCTCGATTTCCAAGATTAGCCGTGAGGAAGTTATTTAGCACAAAAAGCAAAATGCTTGGATCATAATTAAACCAATGCAAGTTACCGCGTACGGGCAAGATTAAATCTTCTTTAGCAATTACTTGTAACTTAGGTTTAACCGGAGCTTGAGGTTGTAAACTATGATATTTCTTTTGTGTTCCTAAACTATAGCACCTATAGCTTCCTTTAAAATTAACCGCTTGAGGCTTAACTTTAGCTTGAACTAATAACTCCTGGTAAAGAGGAAAATATCCGTTGGATATATAGCTAAGTCCTCGATCTTGCCACCTTGCTTGCGAAAAGCCTTTAGCTTTTAACTCTTTTTCTATCTCTTGATTGGCAACCAAAGCAATTACTTGGTGCTGGTTCAGCAATGGTTGTTGCGGACGCCAAACATAAGTTCGAGGTTGCAATACTTGAGCTAAATCTACCTGGGCATCTTGGGCTAAACTTCTTAAAACCTCTAGTCCCGGATGCTCGGTTAAAATATAAAAGGATGCAAAAGAAAGATTTTCATGATCTAGAACCTGAAATCTATGCCTCTGCTCGGCTAATTCTTCAAGATTTACCTTATAATTCGCCTCTGATTCAAGCTTATCTTTACCGAGAGTAACACTTGGAGGTTGGATAGCCAACATTTTTCCAAGTGTACGATCAAGAGAAGCCACACGAGATTTAGCTTTAACCAGCACTTGATCCAAAAATCTGTTTTCCGAATCAGCTGAAGCTACGGCTGTATAGCTCAAATGTTTTTGGAGCTGATCTACAGTTTGCAAATCTATAGTAACAAAATTACTTTCACCATTACCCTTTTGCGGACCATGTGAAATTAACTCAGGTTGAGACCAAAGAATATCCGTATTTTGATTTAACACGTCAACACTAAGTTCGTGCTCCTCAGTTACTTTAGCAACTCTAGATTTATTAAACTTAGTTGCTAAAAAATGAGCAATTTTAGTTTTTTGTTCAGGGTTAGCTTCTACTTGCCAAGTTAAACTCGCTAAAAAAGCTAACTCTTTGGCAAAGGTTCTCTCTACTAAGGCTTGAACTCCAAGGCAAGCTTGCTGTACTACTCTTGTTATTGAGGCTGATCTTAAACGTAAAATTTTTACGGTATAACCACTTTGCCCTAACTCAGGTAAAAAGTTTTTTAATTTAAAACTTTGAGCTTCAAGCTTAATTTCTTGTTGCCACTCTCGATAACTAAAAGCCAAACTCGGCACAAAAGTATAAGCACTTAACTTGAGTTCTTGGAAATTTAAATAAAAACTCGCTAAAGTTTTAATTAATTTTACCCGTTCAAAAGCTTGGGCTTGAGAAGGTTCATCATCCTCTTGAGCAGCAAATTCTTGACTAGCTTCTTGAGCTAATAATAGTTTTGGCACTTGAAATTTAGTAACCGATTTAAGAGTTTTTTCCGCTTGATATGGAAACTCTCCAGCTTGTCCACTAATGCGTAAACGTAAATATTCACTGTTACGTAAACTTAAAGGTAAATCTGCTTCCGAGCTTGGAATCAGTTGTTGGTAATCACTTACTTGATACCAAGCTTGTAAACCTTGCGTTCCAGCTTGAGATTGATAATGAAGTACTAAAGCTGATTTAGTTGCGCTTTGCTCTAACTCTAAAGGAAAATTAAGATTAATCCCTAGAGCATGCTCAGATGATACATGAGAAGCTGTTGGCAACCAATGTAACTGCTGTTGTGCATCCACGGTTAAAAGTGGATAGGTCTCTTTGGACTTACTTGCCTCTTCTAACGATGCTGTCAATTGCGTAGCAAAGTCGATTCCTTCTTGTACTTGAGCTTGGTAAATTTTATTCTCTTCGGCTTCGAGTGAAGCAGAAGCTGGAAAATTAATAGCCAAGCTTTGTTCTCTGTTCCTAGTTGCCCCTAGCTCTTGAGTATTCTCTAGGTTTACTCCATGACTACTCGCTACACCTGTAAATGACAAACTATTTACTTGGTTAAGGTTTACTTCACTTAGATTTACTTGAGATTGCTCTAAATTTGAGGTAAGAGAAAAGTTCTGCGTTTCTAGTTGATGCGAAAAATCATTAAAGTATTCTGACTGTTCAAGAAAAGCGTTAAGATCACTAACTTCTCGAGCATTGAGTTTACTCGACTTTCTCTTCGTTAGTTCTCGCGTAAATAATGCTTCTACCGCACTCGTATAATTGATCAAGGTAAAAGCCCGCTCTTCAGTAGCACCTTGAATTTGAGCTTGCTCAGTTTCAAGTTCTCCTAAAAAATGCTCGTGATTAGTATCAACAAAAATATAGTCCGATAAACGACGAGAAAGACGACTAAAGTAATCTCCTTTTTTACGTAGTCCGCGAATTAAATTCACTAGTAGTTCTTGACTATAATAAGGATTTTCTTTTAATTGTAATTGCGTTTTATTGGTAATTAAACCATTAAAATAGCACCAGCAAACTAAACTAATAAAATCATATTTAACTTCAATATGCTTACGCTCGGGATTTAGGCCAGGGTTGTTTTTATCTATGTTAACTACATACCAAACAACTTCATCTTCATCATTTTGAGTAAAATAGCCAAAATACAAATAATTTTCAGCAAGATCTAATTCAGGATAACGATTATAAATTTTTATTTGGTTACGGTGATTTACAAACAATGAAGATACCGTACGCTCTATTTCTCGTAACTCTTGATGATCTGCAAAACTAATTTGTAAACTATTAGTTTGCACACTGCTTTTAACTAAGAAGTTATACAACTGTAAATAGGTTTTAATTAAAGCTCGTTTATAGTTATCTGAATACTTAACTAACTCCCCAATATGCCAAAAACGAAAACGAAGTGCGAGTTTTACATCAACCTGACTAATAAAATTAGCATATTTATTTCTCAGGCGTACGGTCATTACTCTTAGTTCACTAGGTACAGAAATAAATCTATCGGGAACATCTAGATGCTCAAGTAAATAGTCTACCGCTTGATTCTCAGTTAACTTGAGCTCGTGCATAATATTCTGCACACTTGGAGCAAAAAGTTTATTTACCTTAAGTAAAAAACTTGTAAACACTAGATAAGCACGTTCATTATCATTAATCAAAATAAGGTACTGCATTACCTTATCAAGCACTAATTCATAAGCATCAAAATGTAATTTGGAAGTAAGAAAAACACTGGCACTAGTTTGTTGATCTTGATAAATCTTTTGCCAAATATGTAAATAATCACTATTGGTTGCTTTAATCGCCTCATGTAGCTCTCGTTCTCGACTTAACTCTTGCTTTACCGAAGTTAATGGTAACTTAGTTCCCTCTTGTAAAATCTTTTTCTTCATTTGTACTGAAACTAATTCTGAATTCGGAAACTCACTAAAATAAGCTTCAAGTAAACAAATTTTTATAAAAGATTTAAAAGGATTTTGTAAACCTTTATAAATGAGCCAAAGAGAAGTCGCATAAAAGGCTTGACGACTTAAATGATCTACCTCCATACCCCCAAAGTCAATCCAATCACTTAAAGTAATAAGATTAAAATCGAGATAAGCTTGTTTTACTTCTTGATAACTATAGCCTTTGATCTCAGGTAAGAAATACCATAGTAACCACTTACCTGCAATTTTAGTTGCTGAACGATAAAACTCATCGAGTAAAAAGATTTTCTCTCGAATCCCATCTTCAGCAAGAAATTGATTATTATGACGATTGTAAAGGAGATGTTGACTATCTACTAAATAAAAACTAGCTTCTACATGATGCGTCTCTTGTAACCAAGCACTAATTAATTGTAGCTTTTTATATAAAGCTTGGCGAGCTTCTTGAGTTAAATCTTGCTCAACTACTATCCATAAATCTAAATCAGAATCTGCAGTAAAGGTTACTGAAGTAACCGACCCCATGACATAGATGCCTTGAATTTGAGTCTTACTTGGCTCTTCTAATAGGTGGTAGCTGATTTCGACGTAATCAGCAAAATTTTTGCATTGCTTGCTATCGACCAAAAAATTAGCCACCCCAAAAGGAGCATGAGGCACATAAAACTTCATACTCGGGTGATTAAAATGTAGAATATAGGGAATATTTATAAGAAAGTCACGAATACTCGGTGACTTAGACGCAAGAGTGAACTCATAGCGATTTTGATGAAAACTACTCATCGCTTGGATATTATGCCTGAGTTCTTCTTGGGCTTGAGTGTAGGTTAAGCCAACTCGTTTCATATAAGTTTCCTTTTATTGCTAGATAGCAAGCATTTATAGAGAAAACTAGTTTTTAAAGGAAAGATAAAATTCTATTCCTGAGCTTAGTTACAGGAAGGATGAAAAATGATTATTTTGCTTAATCTTACCTATTTTACTATTTTTTATCTAAAAAATCCGTTTCTTAAAACATTTTTTGTCGTAAATTTTTATCTAATTTTTTTCTCATAAAAAAAATTACTTTTTATCTTCTTATTTAAGCATAAGTTAAACTAAAAGATAGCAAAAAATTTAGTTTTTATGCAAAAATGTTGTTACTAACAACAGTTTTTTAGGTATGTTCCTTTAATTCACTTATATAGTTTAATGGCTTTAAAAATTTTATCCATGCTCTCTTTCTAAAAATTTAATACAATACAAAGTAAGACCTTGATAAACTCGTTAAGCAGTGAAAAATCTTTTTACAATCTAAAAAAGATGAGTTCTAAACTCAAGCTTAAAAAGAAATTAAACAGCTCAAAGAAATTAAAAGCCCCAAGGAGAGAAAAAGCTATAGGTCATTTCCTAATTTTTTACCAAGCTTTATCTTTACCCTCTACGATTAAAAAATCAATTAATGCTCTTACTCGAGCTGGCATATGTTGACGTGAGGTATACACCGCATAAATATCCAAAGTTATAACTTGCCAATCAGCTAACACCACTTGCAATTTTCCCGCTTCTACTTGCTCATTAATTAGGTAATTAGGTAACATCGCAATCCCACTATGGGCAAGTACTGCCGACATTACTGTAGCCGTATCATTCGAAGTAAAACTACTTTTAGTAATTACATCTACTTTTTCTAAATCTTTGGTTAAAGTTAGAGCTACATTCTCAAATAATACATGACTAATAAAATTATGAGTTTCAAGTTCTTGTGGAGTGTGCGGAACACCATGTTTTTGTAAATACTCTGGAGTAGCCACAAACGTAGAATGACAAACTCCGATCTTTCTTGCAATTAGAGATTCATCGATTTTATTACTAAAACGAATAGCCAAATCTATGCGATCACTAATTAAATCTAGACTTGAATCTGCTACTTGTAAATGAATTTTTACTTGCGGATGTAATTGTTGAAATTTTACTAAGATTTGACTAAGCTCTGTTATTGCAAATGAAATACTGGTAGTAATACGAATACTGCCACTTAGTTCTTGTGGGGAATCTTTTACAGTTTGCACGCCATCTACTAGCTGCAGAATTTGCTGACATTGCCTTAAAGCTTGCTCTCCATCTGTAGTTAAAGTAACATTGCGTGTTGTACGATTAAATAGACGTATTCCCAACCAATCTTCAAGATAACTAATATAACGTGATACCTTAGCGGTAGACATCTCAAGTTTTTGGGCAGCTTCCGTAAAACTCCCTAAGTGAGCCACTTGTAAAAATACTTCCATTGCTTGAATCCGATCCATACTTCTTATCCTCTCTTGATCTTGAGCTTACTTAACTTAGCTCTAAGCTCTATAACTTATTATACCTTGAGAACTAAAAATCTTAAATCTAAGCTAAAAATCCCTTAAAACTTTTATGGATATATTTTATTTTTCCTTAATAAATTATACAAAATCTACGAAAAATCTTGGGGATTATGCTTATAACTGCTATAATTAAATAAAAACTTGGTTTTATTTCCGTTTTTACTGGAGATTTTCTTCTTGGTTCGCCGATCAAATATCCTCTATTTTTTCTGCGAACCTAAAAATAATATATAAGTATTTCTTACTTATAAATTTTGCAGACTAATGTGAGATTAGCCGTAGATAATCTCTTAGTAAAAACGACAACCTAAATTAAATGTAAGGGTTACTAATGAGTGACGAAAAAGATAACAAATCTAGTGAAGATTTAAGTCGTGAATTAGAAGAACGCCTCAAAAAATTCCGCAAACTTGCGGGAAATGAAGAGGAGCAAACCACTAATTCATCTACTTCTCAAGAACAAACAACTGAACAAGAACCTAAGCGAACCTTTACACAAAGTAATCGTGAAAGTCGTGAAGACAACACTTCTAAAGATTCGCCAAATAAAGAAGAAAAGAAATCATTCAATATGCCTAAATTTTCTGGATTTAATTTTGAACTTGGAAAACACACTAAAACTGTAGCTGCAGGGGTAGTAGGTTTTCTAGCTCTAGTTTTTGTCGTTTCTGGTTTTTATACAGTAAACGAATCTGAACGTGGGGTAATTAAGCGTTTTGGTGCTTATAACTCTACAAGTATGCCAGGTTTAAACTGGAAAATTCCTCTTGTTGATAATGCTACGCTGGTAAATGTTCAACGTGTAAGTGAATTACGTATTGATGGCACCATGCTTACTCGTGATGAAAACGTAGTTAATGTAACTTTAACCGTACAATACCGCATTGATGATCCTGTAAAATACCTTTTCAATGTTGATGAACCTATTACCACTCTCGAAGAAGCGACAGAAGCTTCATTACGTTATGTAGTAGGTCACATGGACATGGACAATGTAATTACTACAGGACGTTCGGAAGTGCGTGAAAGTACACGTCAAATGCTTCTTAAAACTCTAGAAGCTTATAACGTAGGTATTGGGATTGTCGATGTTAACTTCCAATCTGCTCGTCCACCTGAAGCTGTAAAAGAAGCTTTTGATGATGCAATTAAAGCTCAAGAAGACGAACAACGTTTTATTCGTGAAGCAGAAGCTTATCAACGTTCACGTGAACCTATTGCTCGTGGTCAAGCTCAACGTATTGTGGAACAAGCACGTGGTTACGCTGCTCAAGTAGTTGCTGAAGCTAATGCTAATGCAGCTGAGTTTGATAACCTCTTACCACAATTCCTTGCTAATCCACAAGTATTTAAACAAAGATACTATTTAGAAACTCTTGCAAATCTTTATGCCCAAACTCCTAAAGTAATTATGCAAGATACTAATGGCATTACTTTCTTACCTCTAGATAAACTCTTAGAAAGAGTTGGACAAACCTCTGAAAAAGATAATGAACAAGGCGGTAACTTAATTTTAACTCCAAGTTCATCTTCAACTTCTTCAACATCTACGTCTAACTCAACATCTACCACAACTACAAGCACTACTCAAGCGAGCCCAACAACTACAACCAATAATTCTAGTCGTCAAGCTCCTAGTCGCTTTGTAACTAGAGGAGGTAACTAATGCAAAGAGAACATAAAATAGTTGCTGGCTTTATTGCTCTCGTAGTAATTTTATTCTTACTATTTAACTCTGTCTTTGTCGTAAATGAAGGTACACGAGCAATTAAATTACGTTTTAATAAAGTGGTACGTGATGGTGATGGACAAGTTGTAGTTTATCAACCAGGTTTACACTTTAAGCCTCCATTTATTGATAATGTAATTTCTTTAGATGCACGTTTACAAACTCTTGATGATACAACAGACCGTTTCTTAACGGTTGAGAAAAAAGACGTATTAATTGAGTCTTACGTAAAATGGAAAGTTGTAGACTTTGGTCGTTTCTACACGACTACAGGTGGAATCTACTCTCGTGCAAGTGACCTTTTACGTCGTAAAATCAATGACCGTCTACGTTCTGAAGTAGGTAGCCAAACAATTTCAGATATAGTTTCTGGTCAACGTTCGGAGTTAATGTCACAAGCAAAAGAAAGCCTCAATACCGGAGAAGATGGAGCATCTACTTTTGGTATTGAAGTAATTGATGTACGTGTAGTAAAAATCGAATTACCAACTGAAGTCGCTGATTCAATCTACCAACGTATGCGTGCAGAGCGTATGGCTGTAGCGGGAGAACACCGTGCACAAGGTCAAGAGCAAGCACAAATTATTATGTCGCAAACTGACCGTAATGTAACGGTAATTCTTTCTGAAGCTAATTTAGAAGCTGCAAAAATTCGTGCTCAAGCTGATGCCCAAGCAAATGCTATTTATAATCAAACCTATAGCAAAAACTTTGAGTTATTTAATTTCTTAAAAAACATGGAAGCTTACAAGGTTTCTTTAGCTAATAACAACAGTGTGTTACTAATTAATCCTGAAAAAGATAGTTTCTATCAATATCTCTTTAATAACTCAATTTCGCAAACTACAACTCGTCCAAATACCAATGTGACAGTTCCAGCTTCAGCTTTACCAAGTAAAGAAAATCAAGTTAGTGAGCCGACAGCTCCACAAGTAACTAATCCATAAAAAAAGTCCCTAGAGTATAAGCTCTAGGGATTTTTACTTATCTATTTATCTTTATTTTCGGATTTATCTCACCTATTTATACCTAACTTATCTATACTTCTACTTCCTATTATCAGTACTTTCCCTCTCTAAACTTATTTTACAGTTTACTGTTTTTATTTACCTCAAGCATTTTTATTTTCTAACTCTTAATACTTACTAGTCTTTGTTCTATATTTGTTTCTGTATTTAGTTATACAAATACAAAAACTCCCCCCTACAAAAGTAGAGGAGAGCTAGGAAATCTTGATTTACTCAAGATTGGTTAGTTGTTTGTTGCTTCTACTAAACGCTGACGTTGTTCATCTGTTAAGTCATTACGTTGTAATAGAGTTTGTACAGTTTGCGTCGCTGTATCTAAACCTAATTGATTTGCAATCTCTTGCACTAGATCTACAACTGGAGTTACTAGACTTACATCTGTTGTCGTTACTTCAAGAGTAGGTAAATCAGGGAAGTTAAATTCAGGTAAAGGTTGTGCCGTACGAGCAAACTCACCTAAACTTGTGTCTAAACGACGCACATCAAAGTTATTATTGATTAACCAAGATTTACGATTATCTTCAAAAATATCAGGTAATCTTAGATCATTAAAGCGAGTATCCATCTCTTGCTGAGGTTGATCAACTTCAATTGGAGCTACTTGTTTGCCAGCTTCACTTGGATCTACTGGAGTTGGTTCTGTAGGTTCCTCTACTGGAGTTGGTTCTGCAGGTTCCTCTACTGGAGTTGGCTCCTTAGGTTCTTCTGATGGAGTTGGCTCAGTAGGTGTAGGAGTTACTGGCGTTGGCTCCTCCGTAGGTGTCGGCTCTACTGGAGTAGGCTCCTCGGTAGGTGTTGCAGAAGCTTCCTCATTAATAGTTAAATTCGGATTTGCCTCTAATACTGACGCCTTATCTTCTTTCACTCCATTAAGAGTTGGAATATATTCTAGAGTTCCATTATTTGAAGCAAAAGTAACAGGTTTTTCCGACTCCTCAGTAACCGCAAACGCTAAAGACTCTAAAGTTAAACTATTTGATACTACTGAAGCTGAAGTTTTTGCATTAACACCAAGATTTTTATATTGCTCTATAGTGTTACCAGTTAATACTACTTTACCTTGTGTAGAGGTTACATTAAAGTTACCTGTATTATCTCCAGTAAAGTTTGAACTATCAACTTCAACGTCATTGGTAGCAGTTAAGTTTACATTAGGAGCTGTTACGGTACTATTAGTAACTTCTAAAGTATCACTTGCTTCTACATCAAGACTTGTTGCTACTGCTAGGGTTGCATCGCCAAGAGTAACATTTCCTCCTTTAACCGCAACTCCTTTAGCTGCTGTCGCTTTTAAACCTGTTGCCGTTAAAGTTTTTGCTTGTAAACTCACATCATCTTGGCTAGTTAAGTTTGCATTAGTTAATACTAGAGTATCTGCTCCTTGCAGAGTTAAGTTACCTTGAGCTTTTAAAGTTGCTCCTGTAAAGTTTACATGGTTAGGAGTTGCTACTGTGCTTGCCTCTGCTTCTAAACTATCAAGACGAGTTACCTCTTTCTCCGCAGTTAAGCTTAAGTCTCCAGTAGTTGTGGTTAGCTCAGCTTTAGTAGCATTTACGCTTCCTACTTTTAACTCCGCAGTTCCTGTAGTTAATTTGCTATTTGCTAATTCTAAGTTCTCAGTATCAACTTTAGTTGTACCACTTACCGTAAAGCTACCACCAGCATCTTGAACTAAAGATACAGATTTTGCAGTTATGGTAAAGTCACCAGCACTATTGAAAGTATCACCATCAGAAACTAAATCTGCTGTTGTTGCTAAAGCAAAGTTAACCTCACCAGCACCTGTAGTTGTATAAGTATTATTTACTGAATCAACACTGGTTTGAGCTTGAACCTTGAGATTATTTGTAGCTTTTAAGGTGCTATCGGTTACCGTTAAATCTTTAGTTGCATTTAAAGTAAGATTACTTACTGCTTGCGTAGTGACATTCTCAAGAGTTACTGTACCACCATTTAAAGCTACATTGCTTGCAAGATCAACTTTTAAGTTTTTCGCCGTTAGACTTTCATTACCTGTAATTGCTAACTCAGAAGCATTAAAGTTAGTTATATTGAAAACATGAACATATAAATCATTTGCAGTTACATTTTTAGCTTGTAACGCAACTTTATCACCTGTATCAAGTTTTGCTTTATCTAATACTAAAGTATCTGCCTCACTAACTACAAATCCTTTGGTAGTTGTAACTGTAGCTCCCGTAAAGTTTACGTGATTTGGTACAGCTACTTGAGGAGCATTATCTTCAAGACTTGCAAGGCGAGTTACCGCTTTGTTTGCTGTTACCGTTAAAGATCCTGCAGTAATTGTTACTTGTACACCTGAAGCATTTAAACTACCAACCGTTAAATTAGCGTCACTCGTAGTTAACTTAGCTTGTGCTAACTCTACGCGTTCTGCATTCAGGTTAGTACTTCCTGTTACGCTAAAGCTTCCGGTAGAACCTTGTTGAAGTACGAAATTCTTCGCTGTAGCATTAAAGTTACCAGCACTATTGAATTTATCTTCCGTAGAAACTAACTCAGCATTTTCACCTAAATTAAAGTTAATACCTCCATGATTACGAGTAGTATAACTATTATTAGTTGAATCTACACTTACGCCTGCAGCTACATTGAGATTATTCGTTGCAGTTAAAGTATTATCTTCGAGAACAGCTTCTTCAGTAGCTTCAAGACTAACATTCGCTACGGTTGTGGTAGTTGCATTAGTTAAAACTAAAGATTTACCTTTAAGTTTAAGTTCGGTCGCTAAACCAACATTTAAGTTATCGGCTACTAAAGAATCAGTTCCTTCTAAAGTAACCGTTGCTTCTGACATTGGGGTGGTAAATACCGAATCTATCTCAAGATTATCTGCAGTTAGCTCTTTACCTTTTGCAACCACTTTGCTTGCATGTTGTACTTTTGCTTGATCTAATTTAAGCTCACCTTGCTCTGCAGTTAAAGTTAAATTCGCCACATTAGTTACACTAGTGCCGGTAAAGTTAAGACCAGCTTCACCTGTAGCCTTAGCCTCTAAATCACCATTTACATTGAAACTCGAAGAAGCAACATTTACTGTAGCTCCTGTTAAATTAACTTTATTTGCACTCACTTGGAAACCACTGAGATCTAACTCATTAGTTGCAGTTAAGTTTAAATCTGTGGTTACACTTAAGCTAGAATTAGTCCCTGCATTAAATACTAAATCTTTAGCTTGTGCATTAAAGTAACCTGCTGAAGAGTAACTATTGTTATCAGCTAATAGAGAGTAACCGCTAAAGTTAAAGTTAAAACCACCACCTGCAACTGTAGTTTTAAAAGAGTTGCGTTCTAATTGCGCATTATTAGTTCCACTTAAATTAATGTAATTAATTGCCGTTAAAGTGTTGTTTTCTAACACTAAATCTTTAGTGGTATTAATATTTAGTTCGCTTGGAGCAATCGAAGAATTAATTACATGTACTTCTGGAGCGGTAAGATTAACTTTTGTACCTTTTACTGAAGTACCATCATTTAAGGCAACTTTATTATCTGAGCTCACAGTTAAATCATTGATTGCCGTAAAGTCGGTATAAGTTACACCTACACTTTCAGCACCATGTAGATTTACATTATGTGCAACTAGATGGTTATCTTTACCTTCTTCGGCTGAAATAGCAACAAAACCTTTAGCACTTACATTAAAGTCACCCGCAAAAGCATTTACCGAGGTATTTGCTAAAGCAACATTATTTACCGCTACGGTTACATTTCCTGTAGTTGCCGTTAAACTTGCATTCGCTAAAGCTAGGTCACCAGCTTTTGTCTCTTGAGCAGTATTACTGGTTACAACTGTTAAGTCATTACTCGCAGTTAAGGTTGAATCTTGTACTAAAGCATTACCTGTACCTGTTACGACAGCTAAACCTTTACCTGCTTCAACCGAAGCAGCTACGACTAAGGTTTCACGATTACCGTCTAGAGTTAGATCTTGTCCCGCTTTTACGCTTGCATTGTGTACTACAACATCACGTCCAGTAGAGCGTAAATTCAGATTACCTTTAGTTGCTTCTAATTTCGCTTTACCATCAACAGTAATATCATTAGCAGTCTCTACCAGTAAGTGTTCAGTTATTGCGGTTGCGCTAGACTGAGCGGTCACCGAAATATTATTGTCAGCTTCTAAGTTAACACTATTTCCAGCAACTGATGAAGCTCCTTTAATCGTAAGGTCATTACCTTTAGCCGCAAAAGAAGTTGAGGTTACAGAAGACGCTCCATCAATAGTAAGATTTTCTTTTGCCATTAAAGTTGCATTACCTGAAGCTATAATGATGCTTCCATTAGTAATACTATTATTTCCGGTTACAGCATAAGCATAGAAATCACCATGTTCACCTTGGGTATTATTTTGTAGCATGATAGTTGCATTTTGTAGAACAAGGTTACCACCTACAATTGCTGCTCCATTTAGTGATAGAGTACTGTTAGTAATATTTGCATTTTCTGTCACACAGAAAATTACTTGCCCCACACTACTAAATGTACTGTTAAATACGGTAACATTTTCTGCAGTTACATTATCAGTACCAACAAAATTAACATAAGCAAGATTAGAAACTGTAGAGTTAGAAACTCGTAACTCATTAGCAACTAAACTTAAGCCGTAAGAAGAATCACCTTTAACCGTTGCATAATCAAAATAAATTACAGACTTATGATCCCCATCAGGTTTTACTAATAGAGTCACATTAGTTGTATTTAATTGTGATGATAGATCATCATCTTTAATAAATGAATAAAGTTTAGCTGTACCTTGATCCGCAGTATATACGCCACTAGTAAAATCTGTACCTGAAGCAAAATCAAAAAGAATAGTTAAATATTCACTTGCGGAATAAGTAGAAGAGTTTACAACCCTAATTTCTGTTGGGTCAATAAGCCAAGAACCACGCTCTCCATATACACTACGTGTATCTACTTGCGTACCACTAACGCTTATCACTTTCCCTGAGGTTTCCACAAAACCACCTTTGCCCTCTACGGCAGTGGCAATAAAGTTTCCGGCAACCGCAGCCTGATTCCCCCACACAATAATTGTTCCCGCATCACCTTGGGTTGCAGAAACATCAATAGTAGCTCCTTGCTGTACCGTAGTTTTAGCGGCTAATTTTACTTCACCTTGTCCTTGATAATCACCCCCGAGGCGTACTTGCTCAGTAGCTTTAATCTCCGTCGCTTTTTCTGCAACCACTACATCAGCAAATACATCTACTTTTTGGGCTTGCACACCAGCATTAACTACCGCTAAACTATGGCTACCATCAGTAGCTGTAGCTCCATAGAGTACTACTTCACCCGTAGCAGTTACTTTTACTCCAGAAACCGAAGTACTTCCTGACACAAGATCAGCAAAAGCTTGAGCTTGAGTATAACCATGAGCTACTTTGTTCCCTGCGAGGTAAGCTTTCTTCGCAACAATTTCTCCTAGGTTTACCGCTTTATTTTCCGCCGTAACTTTATAAGAAATTAATGGATTATCTAGATCTTGAATAGTAATAGATTGCCCTGCTAAAAGATAGACTGTCCCATTTTTAGCTTCGAGAACTCCATTATTTACGACCTTGCCACCCACTAAAGCAAGCGTACCATCTTCCGCAACTTTAATTACCCCTTGGTTAATTACTGAAGCTAAAGCTTGTTCTTTATCTTGTGAGAAAACATAGTTACCGTTTACAAAGTCTTCATTAGTAAGATCTAGAGTTGAAGCAACTAAACCTGCTACATCTACTTGTGCATTTGCCCCAAACACTATCCCTGCAGGGTTAACGATAAACACTTTACCATTAGATTGGAGCTGACCGAGAATTTGCGACACGCTCCCGCCCAGCACGCGGTTTAATACGGCTGAATTAGCATTTTCTTGGACGAACTTCACTAGTTCGTTACTATTGATATTAAATTTTTCCCAGTTAATTATGGCATGAGGAGAGTTAGTAATAGTAGTCACTAGACCCTCAGTAAGGGTCTGTACTTGTCCCGCTACTACTTGCATACCCGTACGCGCAGGATCGGCGTGGGCTAGAGACATTAATGCCGTGAAAGGAATGAAAAGAGTCGCTAACTTACCTAGTTTAAAAAGCTTCGAGGTTAAGCTAGTTGCTGATTGAGTTGAACCTGTTGTTGCACTAGTTGCGAGTTCTGATACCGCATCTAATTGGCGAGTTTGTCTATTAAATTTTAATTTATAAATTTTATTCATATCTT
>NZ_NRJF01000064.1 GCF_003585965.1 Psittacicella gerlachiana
CTTTATGCCTTTATCATGCCAAGGCATTGACAAATGTTGAGTAACTGCTATAAGTTTTACCTTTAATAAATTCTGTTAAATACAATTTAACAATTAATCTTTGATAATCTGGAAAATAAATGTTTAAGAAAATCTTTGGAATGTTTTCAAATGATATTGCTATAGATCTAGGTACAGCAAATACTTTAATCTATGTTCGCGATAAGGGAATAGTATTAGATGAACCTTCAGTAGTAGCAGTACGTCGTGATGCAAATGGAGCTTTATTAGATATTGCTGACGTAGGGCATAACGCAAAAGCAATGTTAGGTAAAACCCCTAAAAACCTCTTTGCTTCACGTCCTTTAAAAGATGGTGTTATTTCAAACTATCTTTTAACGGAAAAAATGTTACAATTTTTCATTAAAAAAATTCACAAACCAACATATTTCTTCCGTCCAAGCCCTAGAGTTCTTGTATGTGTTCCAGCACAATCAACTCAAGTTGAACGTCGTGCAATTAAAGAAGCGGCTTTAGGAGCAGGAGCAAGAGAAGTTTACTTAATTGAAGAGCCTATGGCTGCGGCTTTAGGTGCAGGATTACCAGTAAGTTCACCAAAAGGATCTTTTATTGTTGATATTGGTGGTGGTACTACTGAAGTTGCGGTTCTTTCTTTAGATGGTATTGAGTGTGCTGTATCAGAGAGAGTTGGTGGTGACCAAATCGATGAAGCGATTATCTCGCATATTAGAACCAAATTTGGTTTAAAAATTGGTGAACATACAGCTGAGAGAATTAAGCATGAAGTAGGTTCTGCTATCTACTTAAGCGAAGAAGAAAATAAAACCATTGTAATTCAGGGTTTTAATATTAATGAAGACTTACCTCGTGAAGCAACCATTACTTCAAATGATGTAGTTGAAGCTATTGCAGATCCTCTTGATAAAATTGTTCGTGCGGTGCAAACTACCATTCAAAAAACTAAACCAGAATTAGCAGCTGATATCTATAAACATGGGATCACTCTTTCTGGTGGTGGTGCTTTACTGCGTAATATTGATAAATTAATTTCAGAAAAAACTGGAATTGGTTGCTATATTGCTGATGAGCCTTTAACCTGTGTGGCACGTGGGGGCGGTAAAGCTTTAGAAAAAATCATTCACGATGGCTATGATTCATTTACTACTGATGAAATCCCACAAAATTAAGATTTAAAGTACTTCTCACAATTGTAATAGTTAAACAGTATTTTTATAAACTATTACTTGCAATAATTTACTTTAAATCTTTGATAAAAAACTTCCTCTTTAAGCTAATGATAAATTATCTTAAGGGGAAGTTTTTTTATTAGAAAAAGTCCTCCGAATTTTAAGATAAAATTCAGAGGACTTTTTCTAATATTAATACAGAACTTATCTGTATCTTTTGTACATTTTTACATTTTGTAGATTTACTTTTTCTTATTCTTCAGGCGCATAAGCTACCACTGAAGCTGGAGAAACAACACGATCTTTTAATTTATATCCTTGAGATACTACATCAAAAATTGTCCCTGCTTGTTCAGGAGTTCCCGTAAAGATAGCTACAGCATCATGGATATTAGGATCAAAAACTTCACCTTTAGCTCCATAAATTTCTACGCCTTCTTTTGCTAAAGAAGCTTTTAAATTTTGCTCAAATTCTTTTAGCTCAAGAACAAATTGTTCAAAATCTTTATTTCCCGTTTCTTTTGGTAGCTGATTTAAAGCCATATTAAGATTTTGGAATAAAGGTTTAATTGCATTCTTTATGATTTTTTCATTTGCATATAAGACTGCATTTTCTGTTTCTTTTTTCTCGCGTTCTAAACGACGATTTTCTTCTTCTTGGGCAGAGTTAATAGCTTCTAATCTTTGAGTTAGTTTTTCAAAAGAATCAGAGCTAAGACTAGATTGAACAGTTTCTAGTTGTTTAGTTGCTAATTGAGATAAACTATCTAAATCTTGCACAAGATTTTCTTCAGTATAATCTTCGCTTGCAACAAACTCACCAGCTTCATTAAAGTAAGTTAATAATTGTTTTAAATAATCTACCGCTTCTTTACTAACTTCACCATCATGATTAAGCTGTTCACTTAAAACAAAAGGCACAACCTCTGCTTCAGTACTAGCTTCTGTAGTTTCAGCTTGTTCTGTTGTTGCTTCTTGTTGTTCTGTTTGGGCTTCTGTTTGAGCTTGGGTTTCGGTTTCGGTTTGAGCTTGGGTTGCTTGCTCTTCCTGTTGATTTAAATCAACATTTTCAAACTCAGTTTCTTTATTTTGCTGAGACATCTTCTTACTCTCCTTCTTTCTCTTGTGCAGTTGATTCACCTTCTGTTACTTTAGCTTCTTCACGGGTATGAAGACCTAAAGAAACTAAGTTATCTTCGAAAGACTTAAGAATTAAGGTAATCCCCTCAAAATTAGCTTTTAAGCTTTCATCACCATTAAAAGTATCAGAAAACTTATTTAATTGTGCAGTTAAAGTATCGATTGATGGTTTTAAACAATCTAAGTAAAATTTCTCTTTTGCAAATTTTACATGTAGTTCACGTTTACTTTTTTCAGCTTCGATTTCTTTTTTTGTTGCATTATAACGATTAGCTTTTTGTAAAAGCTCTTGATCGTTTTGCTTTTTCTGCTCTAAGCCACTATTAATTACATCAGTAACCGTTAAATAATCATTTAACTTAACTACAAGATTGTCTAGTTTATTTTTCTGAGAAAACTGCTTTACCAGCTCTTCAAGTTTATTTAACTCTGAACAAGCTGCTTTATATTCGTCTGACATATAATTCCTTATATTTTGCTTCTAACCTAGAAACATAAATTTTTATTTTTACACATCTATAGTATACCGCAATAAGTAAAAAAATCAAGTTTCAATCCGCTTTTTCTCTAAAATACTAATAGAATAAGCGTCTTTTCGAATAAAAGATAAAACTTTAACCTTAATTTTATGCAGACCAAATCTCTAGTTTAGAGTTTAAAGTATCTATTTTGTGC
>NZ_NRJF01000065.1 GCF_003585965.1 Psittacicella gerlachiana
AATACTAAATTCAATTAAGAAAAATGATTGTCATTCTTCTTCCTTAAAAAACTATAAGAGCTGACTAGGATTTACTAGTTAGCTCTTATTTTTTGAAAGAAAATTAAGAAAAGTTTAATTTGAAGTTAATGTAAGACGGATTTAAGAAGCATACTAAAGGAAAATTTAGAGAATATAGACTTAGAGAAAAATAATTTAGTCTATGAATAAACAATTGAAAAAGTAAACAATTGAAGAACGCAAATAAAAAATAGAACCTTGGAGTTTGTTCCAAGGTTCTCTTCTTTAAATTTGCATTTATTCAGCTAAATTAATTAGTAAACTGAATAAAGTTAACTTTTTTTAAAGTTAATCCTTAAAAAGGAAGTTTATTTGGCACTTGTGTTAAACAGTTATTAACTTGTTCAGCAATACGCTCAGCAGCGGTAATTCCACGTGATCTTACCCAATCATTGTTATTTACATTACAAGCTAAATTATTTTTTACTGCTTGTAGGTTTAACCATAAAGGATTATTTTCTGCACGCCATTTGTCAACAATAGTATTAGGTGCATATAAACCTACAAAAATTATACTTGGTTGCCACATATTTAAAGTTTCGAGGCTAATATCAAAACGGTTTTGAGAAATACCTGCCATTTCTTTAGTAGCGGTTTTAAAGCCTAAAAACTTTAATACTGAACCTGGGAAAGATGTTTCTGTCGAAACCCCAATTGCCGTAGGCTTAGAACTAATTAGAATTGCAAATTGTTCATTAGCTTTAATTTTATCTTTGTAGCTTTGCATTAGTTCTTGATGTTGAGCTAAAGCTTTTTCCCAAATAGCACTTGTACCAGTTACTTGGGCAATAATTTGAGCATTATCTAATTCTTCTGTATAAGTGTTATCACTAGTATTTAAAACTAAAGTCGGAGCTATAGCTTCTAATTGGCTATAGATATTCATATGACGACCATAGTCCGCAATAATTAAATCAGGTTTTAATTCTGCAATTTTTTCTAATGAAGGTTGTAAACGTTTACCAACGCTAGTATAGTTGCCCATTTTATCTAATACTTCAGGGAAAAAGCGTTCAGGCATCCCATCATCAGCAAGACCTACTGGAGTTAAGTGAAGGCGTGCAAGAATATCAGCAAAAGATAATTCTAATACGACAATACGTTGAGCTTTACCATTATAAGTAAATTCTCCACGAGCATCTTTTACCGTTACAGCTTGTGCCCATAGGCTAGTAACACTTAAAATAAGAAGAATAAAAATTTTAAAAATAGAGTTGCGATTCATAAACATTAAAATAGAAAAATAGTCCTAAAATTATTTTTTTGCTGAAGTAACTTTAACAATTTCTTGTGCCATGAGTTCAGAAGCATACATACCACGAGCACGTGCCCAAAGATTACTATCTACAGCGTAAACACGATTATTTTTTACGGCAGGAATTACTTGCCATAAAGGGTTTTTACTCCATACTACATTCGAAATAGAATCTGGAACATAGTTGGCAATAAACATTACTTGTGGTTGGAGGTTAACCACTTGCTCTAAAGAAGCATCGTAACGCCCAGTTGCTGATTGGAGGTCATTGTCTAAAACTTTATAACCAAGAGCTTTAAGTACTCCACCTTGATAAGTTTGACCTGTATAAACTTCAAAACGTTTATCACGACTAGTATTAAAAGTTGCTAATAAGCCATTTGCTTGTGCTTGTTTTGCATAAGCTGCCATTTGCTCTTGATATTGTACGAGGCGTTTATCAAAAACATCACTCTTATGGACAAGAGCGGCAATTGTACGAGCATTTTCAATATCTTGATCGTAGGTTTCGTAAAGAGAATTTAAAAGAATGGTTGGTGCAATTTGTTGTAATTGCGGTAAAATTGCTGCATGACGATTTACGTCAGCAATAATTAGATCTGGTTTTAAAGCAGCAATTTCTTCAAGTGAAGGTTGAGCTCGAGTTCCTACTGAAGTATAACCAGCTTGTTTTTGTGCAACTATAGGAATGAGACGATTACTATTTCCATCATCGGCAATTCCTACTGCTTTAACATCAATATTTGCTAAAGCATCTGCAAAAGAGAACTCAAGGACAACAACTCTTTTCCCTTCTCCTTGATAGATAAAGTTATTTCCTTGGGCGTCTTTTACGGTTACTTGAGCTAAAGCTACATTTATCCCCATAGTTGCAAAGAGGGCACAAAAAGTAATAAACTTATTGATTTTTGTTAATTGCATAATTTTTCTTGAGTGATTTTTTTTAGTTAGAAAAATCTAGGATTTAAAATACAGGTTTAATTTAAAAATTAAAACTCTAAAATAAAAACTAGAAAAGCTTACTTATTATAAGAAAAACTAGTAAAAAGTCATGCTTTTTTCAAATTATCACTAGGTAAATTAGTTATAAAAAGGATAAAAAGGGAAATTAAAGCTCCTTAATGCCCGTATAATTTATGTAAGAATTGGCGATTTTGGTATAATAAAAGATAGGATTTATTTAAAGTATCAAGTATTTTTATCGAAAAAATAACAAGTTTATTTTTTATGATCATCAATTATCAAGGAGAGATCTATGCTTAATAAAATCAAAACCCTTCTCACCAATGATAATGCTGATAGTCAAAAGAAACCTACAACTTTAGCTGGGTTAAAGAGTTTACAAAGGGCAGTAGAAGCTCCGAATGAGCTTCCTGATGCCAAAGATGCGCAAGCCATTTTTGACTACGCATTTTATTATGAATTTAATGCACCTGAAGAGGAATTAGATCTTGAACGTGCGGGTTACTACTATCAAAAAGCAGCTAACTTAGGGCATATTCAAGCTCAATACCGTTTAGGTAAATACTATGCTAATCCTCGTCGTCGTGATGGAATTAATCGAGAAAAAGCTACTTTTTGGTATCAAAAAGCGATGAAACAAGGTCACCAAAAAGCCAAAACTGCTCTTGAGATCTTAAAACTTAAAAAAGATCCGGAAGCAAAAATTAGCTTATAACTATCTAGGGGATTTTTCATGTCTTGGATTCACATCCTTGTAATCTGCTTAATTATAGGCTTTTTCTATAATATTTATCGTAAAATTCGTGAAGCTCAAAAAGAGACTACAGGAAAAGCTCAACCCGAAGACTTACAACCTTTTCCTTTCCCTCCTGATGTAATCGATCTCTATAACCGTGGTTATAATTTTGAAACCGGTTATCATGGTTTAAAGTCTATGGATAAAGCGATTGAGTTTTATACTTTATCTGCGGATAAGGGCTATCCACCTGCAATGTATCGCTTAGCTGATATCTATGCTCATGGTAAAGGAGGCATGGAAATCAATTATCCTTTAGCTCGTAAATATGCTACCCAAGCGGCAGCTCGTGAATATCCAGGAGCAGATGCTCTCTATCAGTATATTGAAGAAAAAGAGAAAATTAACAAAAGTTCTAAACTTTAAGTTTGGAACTTTTTTTATTAATATTTGCGTAGTTAGAAAAAGTTTAAGGTAAAATAAGATTAGGTATGCTATATAAACATGGGCTTAGAACTTGATTTTTAAGTTTGTGAAGATATAAATAATTCCGAATTTTACTTAGATTTATTGCATATTGGTTTAAAGTACCTCATAAAATTTTACCAATGGATATGGAGGGAAGAAGTTATGTTAGGTGTAAGGTTTCATTTAGCGTTAATATTCTTAGTAAGTTTAGGATTAACTACTAGCATTTATGCTAATGATAATACGCAAGATCCAAATGGTTTAACTACGAGAGAACAACTATTACAAGCTTTAGCTGGTAAGGATGAAGTGGAAAATACTCATGTATTAGTTTTACGCGACAAAAAAGAGAATTTTTCGCGAGCTTTAGAGTTATATGAAAAAGGAGAATTTGTCAAAGCAATTCCTTATTTTGTCAGTGCAACTCGTCAAGGTCATTTTAAAGCCCCTCGTTATTTAGGTTTAATCTACTTAAATGGCATGGGAGTTAAGATTAATACTACGAAAGCTTTTGCGTATTTTGTTTTAGCTGCTCAAAGAGGAGATATTACCGGACAATACTGGTTAGGTTATCTCTATGAAACAGGGACAGGTGTAAACCAAGATATGGAACAAGCTATACGTTGGTATACTAGCTCGGCACAACGAGGTGATATTATTGCCGCTCCAGCGTTAACTGCCTTAGGACGTTTTTACGAATATGGCTTAGGTTCGCTTACAAGAGACCTAATTAAGGCTAAAGAGTATTATCAACAAGCAGCTCTTGATGGTTATGTTCCCGCTCAACAAGCTTTACGTAATTTAGAAGTTCAGGAACAATTAAAAGTAACTCCTGACGTAAGTAATATTATTTCGCAGATAGATTAAATTTGTTTAAATTTTGCCTAGTGCTTTTTTGCACTAGGCAATTTTGCTTTTGTTAAATTATTCATATTTGACACATGAGGAATTTATGAATAAGAAAATAACCAAAAGTAAAATTAATCAAGCTCTAAAGGAATTACGAGCGGGAAAGTACAAACGAGAGAAGGTTTTAGTTGATGGAGCTGGTTTGGAATTAAGACTTTCAGCACATAAACTGGGGGTAGGAAGTTGGTCTTGGCGTTATTTTTGTCAGCAAAAACAAAAGTATTGTCGTTATACTTTTGCCAAATTTGCTCTTGATCAACAGTTATTGGAGCAAGGACAAAGATTTGCAGATAAACCTTGGATGACCCTTGCCCAAGCTCGAAGCCATATCCAGCACTTAGAGTTTAGAGCTAATCTTTCTCGTTTTGTTGAGTTAAGTACTCGTATTGAAGAGATTTTACAGCGTGTAACCCTATTAACCCCACATTACCAAAAACCAAGTTTAAGTTTACGGATTCTTAGTCAAGATTATTTAAAATTTTATGAGCAACATTTACGTAAAAATACCTTGTTATCTTTACAGCAAAGTATCAATTTTTTTGCTCAAATGCAACTCTTAGATTTACCTGTAGAGCAATTAACCAATCTTTATTTACGTCAAAGCTTAAATGCTCTGTACGAACAAGGGCATCTTGCAAAAATCAAATTAGTAATTGGGCATTTAAATCTCTTCTTAAAACATGGCGTTGAGCAAGAGTTAATCTCTAGTTTTAAGCCTTTGAGTATGAAAGCGATTTTTGCGCATAGTGCTAATCCTAAACCTCAAGCCTCTTTAACCCTCGAGCAAGTAGAGCCTTTTTTACAAGCTTTAGCTAAATTTTTAACTCCTCGTCGTGCTTATAAGGTTACTTTTATTCTCGTAATCTTGCTAAGTGCATGTAGAGCTAATGAGGTGTTTTATTTTTCTTCGCAAGAACTAGATTTAAAACGCAAACTTTGGCTATTACCCGCTCAACGCATGAAAGCTAAGCGTGAACATCAAGTTCCTCTAGATCCTTTATTGTTACGTTGTTTACGTTTGCTTGAAGGTTTTCAAGAACAAAAGCGGGCGTTGCGTAAGGTGTTAACTACCAAACATTATTATTCTTTAGATTTTCCTCAAGCTTGGACTCTCCATGGGTTTAGAGCTTTATTTTATACCAGTCTTATTAGTCAGTTTCCGGAGGCTGAGGGAGCAATTTCTCGTTGTTTAGCTCATAAAAGAAAATATTTAAATCCCGTAGACAGTGCTTATGATCGTCAAGATGATTTAAAATTAAGACGTCGTTTGTATCGCTATTGGTTTAACCTCCTCAGTAGTACTTCGGTAGTAACTCTCATCGAACGTCTCGAACAAATTCGTTATAATATAGAGAAAAAATAATTAATTATGTTTGCATTAAAACCTATAGGGAAGATTAACTCTTTATTAACTGATAAATTTAGCATGCCTCGACAGGGGAGCTTAAATAACGAATTAATTTGTAAAGTAGAACTCTTGCCTCCTTATAACAATCCTCAAGCGGTTGCTGAGTTACAAGGCTTTAGTCACTTGTGGTTAATTGGAGTGTTTCATGCTAATGTGCAAGAAGCGAATGCACAAAGGCTGATGGTGCGTCCTCCTCGTTTAGGGGGGAATCAAAGAGTAGGAGTGTTTGCAAGTCGTAGTTCTTTTCGTCCGAATAATTTAAGCTTGTCCTTAGTTACCTTAAAAGAAGTAAAAATTGATGCTCAAGGTAAGGCGAGTTTAATTATTCAAGGTTGTGATTTAATTGATCAAACCCCAATTGTCGATATTAAGCCTTATTTACCTTTTGCAGATGCTCCACAAGAGCAAGAGGTAAAAACCGGATATGTACAAACTCCACAAGTAAATGTAGAAACAAAAATCCAAGTAAAAGGTGAGTTTCCCTCATTTAGTTTACTACCACAAGTTGCAGGGGTAGTGTGGGATTTACAGCCTAGGGATTTATTACCACTAAGTGAAAGTACCTATGCTTGCCAAGAGTTTTTTACCGCCCAAGAACAGCAATTATGGCAAGAAGAGTTTAACTATACTCCTTTTTCTACTCTAACTCAAGAACAGCTTGCGAAGTTAGTATATTTAAGTCGCATTCTCTTAAAGCTCATAGCTTTAAATCCTAAGCCAGCTTATAAAGAGCAAGAAGTGTTACACTTGGGCATGAAATTTGCCGGTCTCGAAGTGCAATGGCAAGAGAAAACCATTAAAGAACAAGAGAAGACTAGCAAAGAACAAGAGAATAATAGTAAAGGACAAAACGAAGAGAGGGAAACTTCGAGATTGTTTAATTATCATCAGCCTCTTAGAGAGATAAGGATAACTTATATTGGCAAGGAAGAAACCGTAGATGATTGAAGTCAATAATGTCGAAGATGTCTTAACCTTTGCCTTGGTGGCAAAGTCAGGATCCTTTGCTCAGGCGGGAAAGAAATTAGGTTTAACACGTTCAGCGGTAGGCAAAAGAATTGCTCGTTTAGAAAAGTCTTTAGATGTACGCTTAATTCAGCGGACAACTCGTAAACTTAGTTTAACTGATGAAGGCAAGGTATTTTTACAACACTGTGAACTGGTGGTGGAGCAAATCGAACAAGCCTATCAAGTATTGCAACAACGTAAAGGTACACCTACAGGGAAGTTAAGAATTACCGCTCCTATTGTTCTTGGAGCTTCTTTTCTCAATCAAATTATTAATCAGTATTTGACTTTATATCCGCAAGTGGAAGTTGAGGTTTCTTATACTGATAGTTTGCTTGATTTAGTCTCTGAGGGCTTTGATTTAGGGATTCGTATTGGGGATACCGTTGCAAATAATCAACTATGGGCAAGATATTTAGGAGAATATGCTCTAGTTGCAGTAGCTACCCCGAGATATCTAGCCTCCAGCACCAAAATTAAAGAAGTGGCAGATTTAGCTCAACAGCAACTCTTAGTTTTTTATAATTTTAATTTTATTGATTTACCTTGGCATTTTAGGCAAGAGGGGAAACTAGTGAGTTTTCATCCTCGCGAAGCACAAACTATGCAACGAGCAAATAATGCTCAGTTATTACTAGATCTCTGTCTAGCCGATAAAGGGATCTTGTATATGCCTTGGTTTTATGTTGCTTCTTATTTAAAGAGTGGAGAATTAGTACAGGTTTTACCTGAGTATGAACTCTTTTCTACCCCTATGCGAGCAGTATATCCTTCAAAAAGTAATCTTTCTCCTAAAGTAAGAGCTTTTATTGATTTACTAGTTAATTCAGTCTCTTTCCAACAATTACAGCAACATTAAAGAAGCAAGAAAATTAAAGTCGAGTTAATGATAATAAAATTAAGCGATAAAGGTTATTTTAATTTAAAGATAAAAGCAAGGAACTAACTCCTTGCTTTTATCTTTATTAATGATGAGGAAAATGGACGGCGACAGTATCGATAAATCTTTTTAAAGTTGCTTCTTGGCTTTCATGATAACTTGGTTTTAAATTGAGACTAACATGGTTTACTCCAAGCTCTTCGAGTTGTTTAAATAAGGCAACAAGAGCTTTACTACCAGCAGTAACATAAAATGGACCGAGATCTAAAGGAGTATTGTCGTTTGGATCTAAATTAAGAAAAAGACCAATTCCAAGTGGAGTCCATTTATTTGGAGCATAGCTAGCAAGTTCGTGCACCATGTGGGCAAGATTTTCTGGATTATGAATTAAGCCATGATTAATCCATGCGGAGGCATTTTGGGCAATCCATGTTAGATCTTGACGAGATCTGCCAATGGTGAGCATCGGAATTGCTTGTTTAGGTTTAGGATAAAAATCCAAATCTCCTCTAAAGTTACCATAGTTCTCGGTGGTAAACTCTGGAAAATCTGTAGTATATAATTTATGAACAAGTTCCCAAGTTTCACGATATCTTTCAGCACGGTTGTTAAATTTATAACCGTAAGGGGCATATTCGCCTGGACGGTCTCCGGTAGCTAGTCCGAGTAAAAATCTTTGTTGTGAAATTAAATCAACAGAGGCTACGGCTTTAGCAATATCTATCGGATTACGTAAGGTTGCAATAATTCCAGCACTGCCAAGCGTTACATTTTTGGTTACGGCGGCATAATAACCAAGGGTGACAAAAGGATCTGTACCTTGTCCTACATCGCCAAACCTAGGATCGTAAAAAGGTACATCTCTTACCCAAATAGCTGCAATTGGAGAGTTATCGATCATTTCTAAGAGTTGCTTTTGGTTACTTAAATCCGGAAACGGAGTGGGATAACCATTAAAAGGAGCAATTAAGCCTAGAGTTAGCTTATGAGGAGCAAAAACTCTCGTAAATGCTTGGTGATTTTGTAATTCTAGAGGTAATTTTGCTTGTGTCATATTTTGTTCCTTGTTTTTGTTTTTAAGAGCTTATATTTTATATCTCTATTATAAGAGATATATTGTATCCTCTAGGGATACACTAAGTAGAAATAATTGAGGAATGGAGAAATCAAGCTGAAAACTAAGGAATAGTAAAATCAAGAAAGAGGGTAAGAAGCTCTAGTTAATTTCTTAAGTATCTTTACATAAGAGGGATTTATAACTAAGAGACGTGTTAGGTATTTTCTAGTTAGAGAGTTATACTTTTTGCTAGTACTAAAAAGAAAATGTCAAAGACTAAGCAAGAAATCTCAAGCATTTGTTGAGTATTTATTAAGCCTTTTCCGTATTTTTAGTCGCAAAAAGATATAAAAATACTTTTATGGTGAGCAAAATACAAGCTTTTGCCAAAAAAAGTAAGAAATTTATTACAAAAACTTATATTATTGTTGCCAGCAACAAAACAAAATAAACGGTAAACTTTAATCAAGCTCATAAGCAAATTAAGTTAATAAGCAAAATTAGATAATGAAAAAAATTTTGTAAATTGTAGATAAGTGGTATAATCTTCGACCGAATAAAAGCTAGGGATCTATTTGAGAAAAAAATTAAACGAAAAATATAGATTCCTTGTATAATTAGCACGATTAAAAAACTTATTTAAAATTTAATCTAGTTTTAAGTAAAGTGTTTTGTTTATTAGCACATTGTGAATAAAATGAAATAATTTATTACATTTTGTTTTTATAATCCCTTTTTTCTTCTTAGTGTACTAGTGCTAAGTAAGCTAAGACCTATAAGTTGATATTAAAAATGACATTAGAACAACAACCTAAAA
>NZ_NRJF01000066.1 GCF_003585965.1 Psittacicella gerlachiana
AAGTAATTGTGTTTTTACGAGGAATAAATTTTAGTATAAAAACTAACTGCAACATTATATATAAAAAAGTTGCTTCTGTCAAGATTGGAGCTCAAGTTAGAAGTATTTCTCTTTAAAATCTCTATTTTAATAACTAAGCTTGCTTATTCTCTTTATGGTAAAATAGTGTAAAAAATTTCTCACTGTCGTTATGATAGTATAACTGTATATTTAACATATTAAGAAGAAGTTATATCATGAAGCGTAAATATTTTGGCACTGATGGAGTGCGTGGAAAAGTTGGTGAAAAAATTACCCCAGAATTTGCTCTTAAATTAGGATGGGCTGCTGGTAAAGTTTTAGCTTCACATAATCAAAATAGTAAAGTTTTAATTGGTAAAGATACACGTATAAGCTGTTATATGTTAGAGTCAGCTCTAGAAGCTGGTTTTGCTGCTGCAGGGGTAGCATCATTTTTGACCGGACCTATGCCTACTCCTGCAATTTCCTACCTCACGCGAACTTTTAGAATGGATGCTGGGGTGGTTATTTCAGCCTCACATAATCCTTATTACGATAATGGAATTAAATTTTTTAATGCAGATGGCACTAAATTACCAGATGAGATAGAGTTAGAGATTGAAAAATATCTCGAACTTCCTCTTGAGTGTGTTGATAACATTTCTTTAGGAAGAGCTAAACGTGTTGTTGATGCTGTGGGGCGTTATATTGAGTTTTGTAAAGCTAGCTTTTCAACTTATTTTACGTTAAAAGGTTTAAAAATCGTGGTTGATTGCGCAAATGGTGCAACCTATCATATAGCACCTTCAGTATTTCAAGAATTAGGTGCTGAAGTAATTGCAATTGCAAATCAACCTAATGGAATTAATATTAACGAAAATTGTGGATCAACACATTTAGAAAATCTTGTTAAGAAAGTAAAAGATGTTAATGCAGATCTAGGTATTGCTTTTGATGGAGATGGAGATAGAGTTATGCTCGTAACCTCTTCAGGCAAAGTGGTTGATGGAGATCAAATTCTTTACATTCTTGCTGCTTATGAAAAGGCTACTGAAAAGCTAGGTGATAAAGGAGTTGTTGGTACTTTAATGTCTAATAACGGCTTAGTTGCTGCTTTAGAGAAGTTAGGAATTCCATTTACTCGTTCTGCGGTTGGTGACAGATATGTGTTACAAAAACTTTTAGAACATAATTGGTACTTAGGTGGTGAAAATTCTGGTCATATTATTCATTTAAATAAGAACCAAACTGGTGATGGGATTATTGCAGCTCTTGCTGTATTACGTTCATTAACTTATTTTTCTAAATCTTTAGAACAAATGATTGAAGATGTTCCTCTTTTCCCTCAAGTATTAATTAATGTAAGAATTGATGAGCTTGAGAATAATGTTTTAGAAAAAGAGTCGGTAAAAGAGTTAATTAAAGATTTAGAAAGTAAATTAGCTGTTGATAACGGACGAGTACTATTAAGAGCTTCAGGTACAGAACCAATTATTAGAGTAATGGTTGAACACCCTAAAGATGAACTCGCACAAGAATATTGTGAATTACTTGTAAAAGAAATAAATAAGTATAAGAAATAATTATGAATAAGTGGTTAAAAGAGTCAAAATGGGGTAGGCGTCTTATGATTGCTTTACCAGCAGCTATTTTGATTGGGATTTTGTTATCAATTTATCAATCTTTTACTGCAACTTCGACTTCAGCTCCGCGAGATGTCCTAGTGTCTTTAAATGAACCTGCATTTCCTAATGATTCTTTATTAAAAGACATTAACTATAATTCTTTTAAAGATCAACAAACCACAGCTTATTATATTCCAACTAAAGAAGTGGAAGATAGCTTAATCAAGGTGTGTAATAATCAAACTGCTAGCGGGCAAAATGGTTTAACCCCAATTCAAAATTTGACTTGTTTGCGTTACGCTGGAGCCTTATTGCAAAATGATTATTGGGGACTACAAAGTGTTGAAATATTTAATCTTGCCAAAAGTAGGATGGCCGCTTTGTTTAGCTCTAAAGGTGAAGATTTAAGAGCTACAGTGATAAGCAAATATGACACTAAAGGTTTTACTTTAGTTAATCTAAGAAATCCTGACTTTTATAAAAGTATTAGTACATCTCAGCTTTATAATATTTCTTTACTTTGCACTTTATATGTAGAAAATCAAGCTCATCCTGATTTCTTTAGTCCTTCATATGAAAGTGATAAAGCACAAATTATAGCTACTTATGAAGCTTGTAGTTTGCTAGGCTATTTTTATGCAAACAATAAATAAAGTTTTTAAGAGAGTGTTTGCGAACACTCTTTTTTTATAATTTTATAGGAATCAAATATGGTACAAAATTTTAAGACGGTAATGACTCCGCAAAATCCAGATGATGATACGATTAGTACCTATATAATCTATGATTATGAAACTTATGGCTTGGATGTAAGGACTACAGGAATTACTCAATTAGCAGCCGTAAAATTGGATTCTCGTTTTAAAGAAAGAGTAGAAAATGATTTTAATTACGAGGTAAAAGCCTATAAAGACCAATTTATAGGACCTATAGCTTCATTAAAAACTGGTTTTAAGATCACTCCTTTAGTAGATAATTTTGGCAAGATTACTAATTTTGAAGTTAGAGGAAGAGTTGCGGGAAGACAAAAATTAACAGAAACGCAATTAGCCTATGCTTGGTACGAGTATTTACGTGAGGATAAAAATACTTGTATTCTTGGCTATAATAATTTCAATTTTGATGATAAAGTTACTTCACACTTGTTTTTTAGAAACTTTATCCATCCTTACCAATGGTACTATGAAAATCAAAATTCTCGAGTTGATTTATTTCCGATTACTGTAGCTTTTAGTAATCTTTGTCCACAAGCAATTCAATGGGCAAGAAATGAAGAGACTAATTTTATTTCATATAAATTAGAAGATATAAGTAAAGCTAATAACTTTTTACATCTAAATGCACATGATGCCATGTCGGATGTAAAAGCTTGTGTGCAATTACTTCAAGCTTTTAATAAGAGTCAACTTCCTGCTCAGGCTCAAGTATTAGCGAAAAAAGAAAACTTATATGAGATAAATCTTTCACCAAAAAATTGTTTTAAACATTTAGTGCAATTTAGAAATAGATTCAAGGTTATTAAATATCTTGAAGCTAAAAGTGATAGTATGTTTGTTTACTTTGATGTTAATGCTTATAGTAAACGTAAACTTAAACATGCTACTCCAGTTGCTTGTTTAAATAATTTGGTAAATGAAAAAATAGATCGTGAATTTTTCCTCGTTGATTTAACTCTTGAACATGAGCATTTTAAAGAATTTATTTCTTGGGAGAAAGAAGAGCTACAGCAATTTTTCTCTTTAAGTTTTAAATATCGTAAATTTACAAATCCAATTCTTACAGTAGAAACAAATAAATTTCCTCTGTTTGCTTCTTTTAATGAATGCGTGCAAAATGAATCTATAAGTGAAGAACAATTTTTAGATAATGTTCAAGCAAATTATAATTATTTGTTAAGTTTAAAGCCTAGGGTGTTAAATAATTTTTACACAAATATTCTTGAAGTTGCTAAATCAAGGTTCGAAAGTAAAGTTCCTGATGATTCTTTTTCGAAAAAAGTTTATCAACTACCAGTTGAAGAAGTTAAGGAAGAAGTAGAATATGATTTAAGTAAAATGCAGTTTAAGCA
>NZ_NRJF01000067.1 GCF_003585965.1 Psittacicella gerlachiana
AAGGTAATGAGTAAGGACTAAACTTAAGGTATAAAGATACTTAATTTATTGTTAGATTTAAGATTTTAACTTTTGTTAATTGAGGAGAGATATTTTTTATTCTAAGTGCATATTTTTTGGTAAAATATTGCAACTTATGAATAAAGATTTATCTCTCTTTTAATAATTTTATGCTAAAACAAAGATTATTTATTATCCTTAGTTGTTTATTAAGTTTAATGGTTTTAAGTGCTTGTACACCTAAAAAGACTATAAATGTTGAACAAGCACAAGAATTTGCCAAAGTGTATAAAGAACAGCTTCTCACTTGGCGTGCGGGATACTTAATTCTTTCGGTAACTGGATTAGATCCTGAAAAACAAGCTACCCCTTTGGCATCGGCAAATGCCATTCTTGATCGTTATGTAAAAGGATTTTACATTGCTTTAAACTCTAATTCAAAAGCAGAGTTTAAAGATGGAGAGTTTATTGCTCCTCATTTTGCAAAGTTTAAGTTTGCTGCTCAAATTTGTCAAATCGCACAAACTAATCCAGAAGAAATGAATAAGATCACCCAAAATACTGTAGGGGTTGAAGATTTTTGTCGAGATACTGTCTTCTATTACCGTTTAATGGTCGAGAGTTTTACTTCTGATCAAGTTGCTTCTTTAAATGCTTGGTCAATGCAACGTTTAATCTCAAAAGAGCATTGGGTAAAAATCCAAGATGGTGACTATGGATTTACTTATGCTTTACCAACGGTTGCAGATTTAACGAATAGTAATCTTGAACCTTATGTAAGTAAATAAGAAATCTGAATTTAAATTTACGTTAAGAGCTTACCTCAAATAAGGTAAGCTCTTAGTCTATGTAATTCTTTAAAGCCTCCTAATTTTAGGAGGCTTAAAGAATTAATTAACAAGTATAATCGCAAGAGTAATAACGAGCATAAACTCAGTTGCTCATCGCTTTATATAGCTGTGCATCTCAAATCTATAGTTTAAGCAAGAGCAAGTTTAATTTGCTCGGCAATTCTGCGAATTACCGGAACAACTACACTATTTCCTGCTTGTTTATATAGACTTGCGTTGCTTAAAGGAGGGAGAACAAATTCTTGAGGATATCCTTGGAAATTAAAGCATTCACGAGGAGTTAACTTTCTAATTCCTTGTGGAGTTCCTTTGACATTGAGTAAAGGAACATTATGTCCTCCTGTTCCCATGTTAGCCGTAAGGGTAGGACACAGGTTGTTTTTATTTTCTCTCACATACTGACGACGCCATTGATATAGGGTCGAGGCGTCTTTAATGCTTTCGACTAGTTTAGGGAAAAACGGAGTTTTCTCAGTATAAAAATACTTTTGCTCTATAGTTGCTTCATCTTGGAGCAGATCCTGAATTTTAGTGGTTAAGGGGATTTTTTCTGGGAAAGTAAATTTTTCCATTAAAGCTCGATCTTTAAAGCAAACAATATAAATACGTTCACGGTTTTGCGGAATATTGCCATATTCGCAAGCATTCATTACTTGATACTTAAGATGGTAACCGTGAGCAATTAGAGATTGCTCAATAATGGCAAAAGTTTTACCTTGATCATGGCTCACAAGGTTTTTTACATTTTCTAAGAAAATAATTTTTGGTTGTTTGGCTGCAAAAATTCTTTCTAATTCAAAGTAGAGATCGCCTCTACCTTTATCTTCGAAACCTTTTCTATAGCCAGCAATTGAAAAAGCTTGGCAAGGAAATCCTGCCAACATAATATCAAAGTCAGGAATCTCTGAGGTAGGGACATCGAGAATACTACGATGATCCATAAAAGCTTTGCTATTAGCTTTAAAGGTTTCAACGGCGTATTTATCGATTTCATTGGCATAGATAATTTCAAAACCTGCTTGCTCAAAACCTAGGTCGATACCACCTACACCTGCAAAAAATGAGGCACACGTTAGTTTCATATGTCTTTCATCTTATGATCTAAGATTTTGTATTCTATTGAATTATGAGTAATATGATTCTATTTCTTGTTCTCTAAACTTAGGAACTTTTAAAATTTTCTTTTCAGCTTTTAATTCTAAAATCTGATGTTTATGCTTTAGTTTCCACTTTTCATACTCTAAGAAGTCTGCAACATCAACTTTAAAATTATTATTGTCGATTTTAGAAATTTTAATCGAATCTATTTCCTTGTTATCGATAAGTTCTCGAGTTAGAGCTTGGTAAGCTTCTAAACCAAAGATGTTATAGAGTAACCATTTTCCTAAGATAGATTGTGGATTGGTTTGTAAAGCTTTACCATTGTCTTGAGTTACTTTTGCAATAATAATTTCTCCGTCAGGTAAGTGTAAGTTGAATTTAGACTTACTTCTTTCCTCTCGGTTTAAAGCATCAAAACCAAAAAAGTTTGGGTATAGCTTGTGGATATAAATTGGAATCGGGGCGTAGGCTTCATAAGCTGGTCTAGGGGTATTACTCCCTTTGACTTTAGAACTGGCTAGAGAAGCATTAAACGTAGATTTAGGATTAACTTGATAGTCATCGTCATTATATAAAGGAAGCATGATATATTCGTAATCTTGAGAAGCAGAGGATATACTCTTAATATCTTCTTGTATTGAGATGACTTTATCTAAAATAGTAAAAGGATCCTTATAGACTTCAACAGGGACTGAAGCAATTCTTTGATGCTTTGAAGTATCGAAAGTTTTAAATAGGGTGCTTTTACTTATATTAAAGAGATAGCGATTTTTGCCATCAAAAAATGAGATAGAGCTGTTCTTCTTTTCTATATTTTGAATGTTATGAATATCTATTTTTTCATAAGGGCATTCGACAATATAGAAACAACCATTATCTCTAGTGATTATATGATAAATATCAATCTCACTATTATATAATCTTTTAGCGTCATCAATTCTATTATTTCGTAGTTCCGCCAATCTTAGAACTAAAGCTACGTCATCATTTGAAGCAAAAAGTTTACGTAGTTCTTCACTATCTTTGTTAAACTCGGCTACTTTTTGATTAGATTTATCATGACTATGAATCCAAGTTTTTAAGCCAATACCTATAGTTTGGTTATCGATAGTTGCAATTGCGTCAAAAGCACTATCTTGACGGGTAATTCCTTTTACTTTAAAAGTGTTGATAAAAAATATTTCGTGATTACGATAATGAAGATAAGGTTTATTACCGTTTTCTCCTGTAAGCTCTTTAAAGAGTCCACTTAATGAACCTAAGATTTTAATCTTTTTGATATATTCTTCTTTTTGTAAAGAATTAAGCTTTTTCCATAATATATCTGACATATACTATAAATTTAATTAGAGTTTAATTTTATGTTTTTAATTAGCTCTGAATCTTTAAAATTAAACATTTTTCATTGAGAGTTAATATCTATTTGTAGATACTTAGTGATTGATGTCTCTATTTTAGCAGAATTAAATTTATATTTATGTATTATTTTTCATAAGAATAACGCCTCTGAGAAGAGGCGTTAACTTATTGCTAAACTATTTACCCACAGCTTGCTGAGCTTGCTTAAAAGAGTCAGCTTCAATGTACTCTTTGCGTAAATAATCTAAGAGCTGTTGGTTATTTTCGGTTTCTTCAATTGCACGCATTAAAATCTTCAGACGTTCAATGTCGTTAGGAACATCTGAAAGAATTTGACGCATTTCCCATTGTACATTTACATCATCTTGTGGCACCATGAGGTTTTCTTTACGTGTAGATGATGGTAACACATCAATTGCAGGGAAGATACGACGTTCAGCAATACGACGGCTTAAGTGTAACTCCATGTTACCTGTACCTTTAAACTCTTCATAGATTACATCATCCATTTTTGAACCTGTATCTATGAGAGCGGTAGCGATAATTGTTAAAGAACCACCTTCTTCAACATTACGTGCAGCCCCAAAGAAACGTTTTGGACGGTGGAGAGCATTAGCATCTATACCTCCTGATAGGATTTTTCCTGAAGCTGGAGTTACCGTATTATAAGCACGAGCTAAACGGGTAATTGAATCAAGGAGAATTACTACATCGTGTTTGTGTTCTACAAGACGTTTTGCACGCTCGATTACCATTTCAGCCACTTGAACGTGACGAGAAGCAGGTTCATCGAAAGTTGAAGCTACTACTTCTCCTTTTACCGTACGAATCATTTCCGTAACTTCTTCAGGACGTTCATCGATTAACAGAACAATAATTTTGGTATCTGGATTGTTTTGGCAAATAGAGATGGCAATTGACTTGAGAAGTTCTGTTTTTCCCGCTTTAGGAGGAGCAACAATTAGACCACGTTGCCCTTTACCAATTGGTGCTAAAAAGTCAATTAAACGTGGAGTCACGTTTTCTTGCTCTTTAGTACCTTTACGCTCAAGGGTATAACGTGTATCTGCGTATAATGGAGTTAAGTTCTCAAAAAGAGTTTTGTTTTTTGCTTTCTCGGCTTCTTCGCCGTTAATTTCATCAACTCTTAGCAGAGCAAAGTAGCGTTCACCTTCTTTAGGAGGACGGATTTGTCCCATTACCGTATCACCAGTTCTTAAGTTAAAACGGCGAATTTGGTTTGGAGACACATAAATATCATCAGGACCAGCTAAGTAAGAAAAGTCTGCACTACGTAAAAATCCAAAGCCATCAGCGTGTAACTCAAGTACTCCTGATCCTTTAACTTCAACCCCTTGGTCAGCTTGGTGTTTGAGGACTTTAAAGACAATTTCTTGTTTGGATAAACGGTCTAGTTCAGAGGTGTTCATTCCTAACTCTTCAGCAATATCATAGAGCTGTTTAATAGTTAGAGATTTCATTAATTCTAGACTTGGATTCTTTTTAAGAGTTGCTACTGAAGGTCTTCTAGGCATCAGTGTTCCTTGTTATTTCTATTAATTAAAAAATGAGGTTAAATGTAAACGAAGAGAAATTTGTGTTTTTATAAATACTATCAATGAAAATGCTTTTTCGAGTTAGCTAAGATGAGCCGTTTTGTAGGATAGATTTTTACTTACTCTTTAGGTCTGTGTTGTAATACGAATGGTTGTGTTTGAATTTGAATTTGTTTTGCGAAAAATCTAAATCAGGAAAGAAATAGTTGCAAAAAAAGTAGACTATAAGAAGCTTTTTTACTTCTTCTCTCTATTATATTATAAAAACTTAAGTTTTCAATAAACAGTTTAGAGGATAAAGCTAACTTAAGAGCCTATACTTTAGGCTCGAGAGTTAGCTTTTCCTTTTAATTTTTTATTCTCGTAACTGCAAGGAAATTAGAGTTACGAGCTAATTTTACGTTGAGCAAGAGCTGCTTTGATTTCATCAAGATTTTTGTAATCTTTAGCGAAATACAATTTGTTATTAACTACATCAAAAGCATCCATGCCACAAGCTAAAGCACCTTGAATCCCAAAAGTTCCATCTTCAAATACCAGTGCTTGTTCAGGTTTTAAATTTAAGCTTGCCGCTACTTTGAGCCAAGTTTCAGAATCTGGTTTATGCTTACTTACATCTTCCATCCCAAAAATATGTTCACGCCCAAACATTTGATATAGACCAAATTTACGATCAAGAAGATCAATAAATTTACGGTAAGAACCTGTACCTATACCCATAGCTTTTTTCCCTTTATAAGCACGTGCAAGAGCAAAAGCAGGAAGTTCTTTAGCTGCGTCATACAGGAGTTTATCTACGATATTAATTTTTGTTTGTAGCACTTCTTCGGTAAGACTTGGATCTAAGCCTGCATCTTCAACCATGGCTGCGGCAATAATCTTTGCCGATGAACCCGTAAGACGGTGCATAATGCTTACGTCAAATTCCTTATTGTATAGTTTTCCTGTTTGTTCCCAAGCTAGACCATGAGCTGAAACGGTTTCAAGTAGAGTTCCATCCATATCAAAGATTAGTCCTTGATATTTTTCTAATACTTCAGGAGTTAAAATTTGTGTTATAGGGTTTTGTGTCATAGAGAATCCTTAAAGTTAGAGTTGAGATTGAAAGTTATTGCTATAGGTTCAAGGTTTGGGTATTACCGGTCTTGGAAAAATAAATCTTTTGGATTATAAGGCTTTAAAGAATTATAAATTAGATTATTTCTATCTACTCTTAACTAAAAACAGAATTAAGCTAACTGATTTAGCTTAGAGGTGTAATTGCAATTGCGAAAGTCTTGGTTTTACAACGAAGCTTTAATTAATAAGAACAGGTAATAAACAAAAATTGAAAATGAGTAAGAAATTACTCTAAGAAAAAACAAACAAGGAATGAAAAAGAGATAAATAGGATCTAAGAGTAAAAAGTTAGCTAATCTTATTGTGATTACTCTTAGTTTGAGATCTGCCTATTATACTAAAAATAGCTAGTAAATGCAAGGTAGCTCTGTAGCAGAGGTTAGAGTTATATTATTGGAAATTAAGAGAAAAATGAGGCTAAAGGATAAGGAAAGTTAGAGAGATAGGTGTAAAAAACTGAGATGAGGTAGGATTTTTTACAAAAAGGGAAAAAGATGGTGATTATTTTTTGTGGGGGATTTAATTTTTGCTGTTAGCTTAACTTCTTTCAGTTTATAACCTCATGAAAAAATCTAAATTATATATCATTGGCGTGTGGTTACTCTAGTGATTAATCTTAGATTAGAAAGTGATTGCTCTGAGGATAAAACTGAAGTTGAAAAAAAGACCAAGATGGCTTGGTCTTCTCATTAAAAGAAATATTGTAATTTCTTTATCTAGTTTGATTATAACGATTAGCTAAAAGAACTTTAAACTTTATCTTAAGGTTTTTACTAAGTAAAACTTGCTCGTAAATAAAACCTCAAGTACAAAGCTAATGCTCTTTTAACACTTAAATTATACAAAAAAATGAGTTTTTATGTGATATTTTCCGCAATTTGGGAGTTTTGGAGTTGGCTAATTAAGAATAGTTGTTATTAATTTCCCGAAAAATCAAGGTTTTTATCTTTTATGGAAGCTTAAACTACCGAGATCCTAGAGATTATAGGGAGAATTTGTCGACTAAAAAACTCAACTACCCCAAAAAATACATATAACTATCCCCTCCAAAATTTAGGAGGGGATATAGCTATTCTTCTGTAGAAGTTTCTTCTTCTAAAGCATAAGCTTGCACATATTTGTGAGCTTTAGCTGTTCCTTGATTTACTTTAAAGAAGGTTGCTTGATGTTGTAAGGCAGCTAAGAGCTGACTTCCTTCAAATTCAGGAACTGGATATTGATTTAAGCTCGCAAAGAAGATTACGCGCTCATAGTCTTGAGCTGTTAATACATCTACGGGATAACTACTTGCTCTTAACCAGTTACTTGCACAAAGTTGAGCACTTTGTGGGGTAATGCTTGCTAGATCTCGTACTTTATTGTAACTACGTAATGCTTGCTCTTGCTCTAAACAATAGTGAATATAATCCACACTTGCTTTGCTGAGATGCATTACTAGATCTGGTTGAGATTGTAGAATATCTTGTCCTTGTTCTTCTTTCGGAGTACATTGTCTAAAGTAGGTTCCCCAAAGATAGATGCCACTAAAGTCATTGAGGTTTTCAGGGACGCAGTGAGCTAGTTTGGCAGCTATAGCTTGCGGTGAGTTCCCATCTGCCTCATTGTTGGTTACCGTAAATGGTAATTTAGTTGGATCTAGTAAAGGAATTAACTGTGGACCAAGAGTATTAACAAGAGAAATTTGACGACTAAAACTTAGATTTCCTTTGAGCGAAGTTGCTAAGTAGGTATTACGTTCTTCAAGATACTCGCTTACTCCTTGATAGCAAATGTTTTCGAGATCTTCGAGAGTTTGCTGCGCAATTTGTTCTTGTTCCTGATTTACTTCAGGCTCTAAGTAAGGACAAGGGACAAATGCCGAGTAAGGACGATAAACTACTGGTTGCAGTTTTGCTCCAATAAAACTTGCAAAGTTTGTAAAGAAATCTGTTAGCGTCGTTTTGTAATAGTCGTTTGCTCCCGCTGCTGAGAGGACAAAGAGACGTTTAGCTACAGGGAAGTTACGACTTATAAACTCTTGTGGATTATCGGTATTAAAAGTAACACCTGATCTTACCCAAAAATCGAGGTAGTTTTTGAGTTTAGTTGGAATCGTATGATTGTAGATTGGACAAGCAATCACAATAATATCGGCTTGTAAAAACTCATTTACTAGATTATTGGCTTGAGCTAAAGCTAAGCTTGGGTTAGTTTCAGGGAAGTCTCGAGATAAAGCACTGTTTACTTTATACTGATAGATTCCAATAGCATAGACTTTACTTGCAAGAGCTTCACTTGCTGTACGATTAAAAGAAAAGTCTACATGTTGTTCAAGAATTTCATCCCACGGATGATTATAAGTTGGTAAACGAGCTCGTGTTAACAACTTATGATAAATTTGATTAAACGCTGTGTCACTAACACTTGGATCAAATAAAGCATTGAGATGATGCTTTTCTTGACTTAAAGTATAGTTGCCGTGTACTTCCTGAGCAGGGGTATTTTCTACTCCTTGTGGTTCTCGACCCGCATTAAGCAGTTCAAAGTACATTTGTAGATCTTGTTGCGGAGTGTAAGAAAAACGCTCAAGATTAGTACTTTTGACAATAGGTAAGAGGTTAGCTTGATAAAAAGGTTTAAAGATCTTGCTAACATAATACTCATTAAATTCTTGTTGTAAGCCTGAAGTCGCTTGTTCACTAAACCAGTTAAGCTCATTAAACTTATTAGCAAAAAGACGACGCGTGCTTAAACGTATAGGGTTAAATTGATCGGCAATTTGTACGTGTCCATAAGTGTAGTTAAATGGTAAGGCATCAACATCACGAACTAAGAGTTTTACTTTTGCCGGATCACGTTCGAGCAGTTGATCATAGAATAAACTAAACTCAGCAAGAGTTTGCTTTGTAAAGTCAGTAAGATTAAGATCAAGGGTACGTCCTTGAGCTGCGACTACATCGACAAGGTTATTTAACCCTTGTTCTTGCAAAAACTCTTGTACTTTGGACGTAAAGTCTTCTTTAGTATCAGTATTAGTTAAGATTAATTGCTGATTAAATTTTTCAAGAATGTAAGGAGTAAATTTTTGATAAATTAAGTTAAACTTATCAAGGTTAATATATTGATAAGTAAACGGAGAATATTTGTGAGGAGGATTATAATCCTCAACCGCACTCACAATAGTTTGTAGTGCTTGATTTAACAACCAATCAGTTTGCGAAAAGTTATTTGGTTGTAATGAAGATTTTAAAACTAAAATATTTAACATGTAAATCGCCCTCTATGGGGACCAATCTCATAGATTAGTGAATGAATTAAAACTTTTAAAAGTAGCTCTAACTTTTTAAAAGGAATGAAAGAAAGCAGACTTACTACTTATTGGCAATCATTATATATATTATAACCGTTTAGCCATGAGTTGGCTGAGCTTTATTAATTTTTAGGAATAAATATTTTCTCGTTAAGAGCAATTCTTTTTTACGGTAAAGATT
>NZ_NRJF01000068.1 GCF_003585965.1 Psittacicella gerlachiana
TTGTCATTGTTATGCTCAAGAATAAAAATAATTTAGAGAAATTAAGATTTTATATTCGGAATTATTTTTAAATTGATATTTTGAGGTATAACAACAAAAAAGAGTAGTTCTAAATGTATGTAAAATAATTTATGACAAAGAATCTCTTTGTAGGTATCGCTAATTATAGTTAGTTAGCTAGAAGATAACTGCAAAGAAATATATCACTTTAGTAAGTGTATAAATTCTAAGAATAAATTATTAATTTAGAGTAAGTCTCCAATTCCTTATTATATAATTTAGTTTGTAAAAAATATACTTTATTTAATCTTAATAATCATATAGTTGTTATAAATTTGTTTTAAAATAAGAGATCACTAAATTAAATGTCCAATATGTACGGTCAGTTGCAAAAATAATGTCCAAATAGATAGATCAGTTTGCTTGAGAAATGATTTAGAAAGGAAGTTTATTACGGCAGAAAAAATTTATTGTGACAGAAGTAATTGAGTTAATTTAGGACAAAGAAATAGTTCTGATATGACAAAAAAATAGTTCTGAACGAAAATTTTTGTCTCCTTAAAGAGCGAATTTAGATTCTGCAAGTAAGTTTTGTGGTGTAGGGGTATATGCTGAGTTGTAAGATTTTAGTTCTGAATGCTAAAACCTAAATTGTAGGTAAATAAAATTTGAGATAACTTTAAGGGATCATCTCAACTCAAACTCACTATATAAAAATAAAAGTTGAGAGAAGTAAAGTTGAAGCTTCAATTGATAAACTTCAAGCGATGATCAACAAAAACTTGAAAGCTAAGAATCCAAAGCTATCTTTTGATATACTAAGAGCCGAATTTTAGAACTAACAACATTTGACATATGAAACAAACAACAAGTAAACCATTTTTTATTTGGTCTGCACTAATTTTTATTGTTGGGATGGGATCTTTGCTTGCTTGGTCACAAAGTTTTCAGGCTTTTTCAGGACAAAGTTGGCATTTGTTTTTCCTTGCCATTGCTAATGTAGAGTATGCGACTTTATGGCAAACGATTTTCCTTGGCTTTCTTTGTGGATTTATCCCCTTAGCTATTACTGTTTGCACTTTATATTTTCGTCGTAAAACCAGTAAACCAAGATTTTTCTTTGCGGTAATAAATTTAATTCTTCTTGCTTTAGCGGGCTGGTTAATTTTTGTCTTAACACAAAGTAGTGATAAGGTTTTTCTTGGTGAAAGTGAACTAAAACAATACTTTGCTTATAGTTACCCTTTAATTAGTTTATTTGCTTTAGCTTGGAGTTCGTTTTATCTTGCTCCTCTTTATGGTAAAGAGAGTTTATTTAACTTACCTAAAGGTAAATTTATTGGCTATTTGCTCTTAGGAGTAGTAGCAAGTGTTATAAGTGTAGGTGTAGGACTTTCAGTACAGCAAGAGTTAAGTTTATCTCTGTTTACTGATCCAGCTTTACGCTATACCGTATCTCTTTATGCTTATGCTGGAGCTATAGGTGGGGCAATCTTTTTCTTAGTGGCAGTGGCTCTGATTAAGTTTATGCAAGCTTCTACTGCTTATGAAGAAAGAATTGCTCGAGAAGAGTTAGAACTCATGCAAGATTCATCTCATAAAAATTAATAGCTTACAAAGCCAGCAATTGCTGGCTTTTGTCGTAAAGAGAGAACTAAGTAAGCTGATGTCAAACCTTGTAAAAAAGTAACAAAGTAGCAAAAGCAAAAGAGAAGCAAATTAGTAAGTCTACAAGTGATTAGCTATCAAAAATCAGCGAATGATTAAACGTAAAAATCAGTAAATGATTAAATATAAAAGGTAGTAAATGACCTACATAAAAAGCAGTAAAATTAGTAAATCTTTATTAAGAAAAGAATAACTTTGATGTTAAAATTTTAAGATCTAACTTATATTTACCTTACTTGGTCAGATTTATAATAGTCTATTGAGAATTTATGAGTTTGTTTAGGACTAGATAATTGTTAATAACTCTAGTTATTGACACTTTCTAATGATTAATGTTTTCTAATAGGGAGAAGTAATGAAAACTGAAGATTTAGTGGTATATAAAGAAATGCCAGTTTGGCATAAAGATACAATACCAGCAATGTTTCTTGAAATGCACAACACCAAAGAAGAAACCTATGCAGGTTTAAAGATCTTACAAGGAGAATTAAAATTTACCTATCTTAATGAATCAGGGGATGAAGTTTCTTCGGTGGATTTAAAGCCTAATGACAAAGAATATATTATTTCTCCTCAACAGTGGCATAAAGTAGCACCTTTAACTGACGATCTTGAATTTCAATTAAAGTTTCTTTGTCGCAAACAAATGTATCCTGCAAAAAAATATAATCTCAGTCCAGCTCATTCTGAGGTAGTAAAAGCTCTAGAAGTAGTAAAACCTGGAAAAGTTTTAGATTTAGGTTGTGGTGGGGGACGTAATTCTGTTTATTTAGCTTTGAATGGATTTACTATTGATGCGGTTGATCGTAATCAAGAATCTTTAGAGTTTTTAAAGCGTATTACCAAGCAAGAAAACTTTCCAATTACTATCAAAGAATATGATATTAATAGTGCAAGCATTAATAGCAACTATGACTTTATAGTTTCAACGGTAGTGTTAATGTTCTGTGAGCGTCAAGCAATACCTCAAATTATTGCGAATATGCAAGAGCATACTAATCCAGGTGGTTATAATTTAATAGTTGCAGCTATGTCAACTGCTGATTATCCTTGTTCTATGCCTTTTCCTTTTACCTTTAGTGAGGGGGAATTAAAAGATTACTATCAAGGATGGGAGTTTATTGAGTACAATGAAAATTTAGGACATCTGCATAAATTAGATGCTCAAGGGAATCGGATTCAATTAAAATTTGCAACTATGCTTGCTCGTAAACCTCAAGGATAAGAGGCTAAGTTTAGTAAATAATTTGCTAAGTTCGCCGAGAACTCTGTGCTATACTAATATAACATTGATACATAATGGCGTATTACTTATAAATCACCTCCTATTTCTATAAGTAATACGCTATTTTTTTGTGTTTATTTTTTATATTGGAATTTACCCTAGTGATATGAATCCTAAAAGTTATATTATGGGATTATGATCTAGGTAAGATCAAACATTAGCGGATATGTTTTAAAAAGCAAAAGAGATTTTAATGCTTTTATACTCCTCTTTGTAAAAAATCGGTATGAACCAAAAAATAGTAAATTGCAAAATCTCAATAGTATAAAAGCATGATAAGTTAAACGAGAAGCTAAACGAGAAGCTAAATTAGATCATGCTTCGGTTGGCGGAATATCTGCATCTTCACTTTGAGGATTAGTAACCTTAGTGATATCGAGGCGAGTAGGGGTTAACCATGTTTGCATTATGACAACACATTCACGAATTACATCAGGTAAGCTTTTATTTACTTCTACTTCAATGACATCTGTTTCTTGAGATGTTGCTTCTAAAGTATCAAATTGACTTTTGAGCATATTGGCTTTCATAAAGTGTCCGGCTCTTTGTTTGAGTCTTTCTAAGATTAAGTCAAACTCTCCATGTAAATGAATAAATTTTACTTGAGGATTTCCTTGACGTATTTGATCTCGGTATTGTTTTTTTAGAGCCGAGCAAACAATAATTCCACTTTCATGTTTATTGTTTAATGAATAAACTGCATCACCAATTCTCTCAAGCCAAGGAGCACGATCTTGATCATTAAGTGGCTGACCTGAAGCCATTTTTTGGATATTAGCACGAGGGTGGAGGTCATCTCCATCAATAAACTTAATATCTAGAGTTTGAGCAACAGCTTTCCCTACTGAACTCTTTCCTGTACTTGAAACTCCCATTAAGATAACAACTTGATTGTTTGTCATGTTTTGATCCTATCTCAATTTTACATCTATTAAAATCCATTTTATTAAATCTAAAGAAACTTATTTGACGAGTTCTTTAAAGAATTTCCCGATAAAAAATTTAAATTAAATTTTGGTCATGTGTTAATTTTGAAGATTTTTAACTATGCTATCTCTGTTATGTATTTATTAGTGTTGATTATTTTTGATCATAATTGCCAAAGATAGCGAGCAAAAAAGATAATTTTTTGTTGGGTACTTTTAGTTAAGTTATTTTCGCTATTTTAGCTGAGTAGTACTAAACCACTGAGTGAAAATGAAAATAAAGAGTTAAAAATCAAGTGCTTAGTTTAATTTTAATCCTCATGGTTTAGGGTAATTCTTTTAACTCTTTTTTCATTATATACCCGAGCAAAAAATTGAAACAAGAGAAAAATTAGGAAATTTTGAGATTTGTGATCTAAATCACAGAACCGAATATTTTAACTGCAAAGAGCAAAAATATGGAGCAAAATATTAAGAGATTTTTTTAATTTTTGTATCAGTGTTAATAAGATCTTTTATAGATTAAGGATTTGTCTATGCTCATTGCAATTATGGTAATGGCAATCTTGGTTTTATTATTTTTAATAATTAAACTAAGAGTACATCCATTTGTAGCCTTAACAATAGTAAGTTTATTTACTGCTTTAGCTGCCGGTATTACGGTTGATAAAATTATTCCTACAATGTTGAGTGGCTTTGGTTCAACTTTAGCTTCAGTGGCTTTATTAGTTGGTTTGGGAGCGATGATTGGACGGTTATTGGAAGTTTCGGGAGGAGCAAGAGTTCTTTCTGATACCCTTGTAGATAAGTTTGGAGAAAAGAGAGCGGGATTTGCGATAGGGATAGCTTCACTGCTTTTTGGTTTTCCAATTTTCTTTGATGCTGGGGTAGTAGTAATGCTTCCAATCATCTTTAGTTTAGCTAAACGTTTAGGTGGTTCGGTGCTTTATTATGTATTCCCATCGGTAGGGGCTTTTGCGGTAATGCATGCTTTTTTACCACCACATCCAGGTCCAGTAGTATCTGCGGATTTATTAGGAGCTAATGTGGGCTTATTAGTATTAGTGGGTACGGTTTGTGCTTTACCTACTTGGTACTTTGCTTCTTATCTTTATAGTTTATGGATAGGTAAACGAGTGTATGTAGCTTTACCAAAAGCTTTTGTTAATGCAGTTGTTGGGCAAGAGCAAGAGAATACTACTCCACCATCATTTGCTCGAGTTATCTTTATTTTAGTGTTACCAATATTCTTAATTATGTTAGAGACTATTAGTAATACTTTACTCGTAACCAAAGTGATTGAAGACTCAACTTTTGTTGAAACTCTACGTTTAATTGGAAAAACGCCAATAGCTCTGTTAATCACTTTAATCTGTGCTTTAATTCTACTTAAACAAGACCGTACTTTAAATGAGCTAGAACAAATTTGTGAAAAAGCTTTAGGACCAATTTGTTCGGTAATTATTGTTACGGGTGCGGGAGGAATGTTCGGAGGAGTGCTTCGTGCTTCAGGAATTGGACAAGAACTTTCAGCAATGTTTGCCCATACTGGAATGCCAATTATTGTGGCTGCCTTTATAATTGCCACTGTAATAAGAGTTGCTCAAGGATCTGCAACTGTAGCTTTAACTACAGCAGCTGCTTTAGTAGCTCCAATGGTACAAGCAACGACAGGTTTAAGTGAATTGGATTTATGTTTTATTGTAATCGCTATAGCTTCAGGAGCAACAGTGCTTTCGCATGTGAATGATTCAGGATTCTGGCTCATGAGTCGTTTCCTTGAAATGGATACTAAGACTACATTAAAAACATGGACGGTTCTTGAGACCTTAATTGGTGTAGTTGGATTTATAATTGCGTTTATTGGTTATTTAATTTTTTAATACGAATAGAGTAGAGCCTAGCTGGAAAAGCTAGACTCTATTTAATTTGAGAAAAGTTTTTGAATAGAAAGAACTATACAAACATTTTTTGTAACAGAGATTGTTTTTGTAATTTTAGATTAGCGATGTATCTTTCTTGGACCTTAATTAATTTATCAATATCATCTATTAGCTTTGATAACTTCTCTTGCTCTTGAAGTTCTGTCGGATAAGTGATTGGAATCGTAACCATCACATTATTCATTAATTTTGGAAT
>NZ_NRJF01000069.1 GCF_003585965.1 Psittacicella gerlachiana
ATAATACTCAGCTTTAACTTTATCTTATCTCCATATAAATTTTAAACTTATAGTCTTTTATTATTTCCTTTATACTATTTTATTCTTCTAAAAATTAGTATCATTCATCCTAATGTATATAACTATTGATAGTTATCATATCCCTTAAATCTTAAACAAAACTTTATTCATCACTTACATTATCCATCCCCCCCCCTATTATCTCTTTGATTATTAATACTTATAACTTTTATTTATCTCTGTTATAACCTAAAGCTCTTTCACCTCTCTCAGCCTTTGTTATATACTAAACCTCACCTCTCAATCTCAATAAGAGTAAACCATATGCTTAAACCTTTTCGTTCTCTTATATATACCAGTCTCGCAACTAGTCTTGCTTTCTTAGGCTTTGCCAATAGTAGTTTCGCCTCTAAGAATCAGGCTACTACCAAGAGTTTTAATTTAGAAGCTTGTCAAAATATTAATGCTTTAAATCTTGGCGACAATGTAAAAATTACACAAGTAAGCATTAATCAAACCGGAAAAATCCCAGCCGATCCTATGTCAGCTTTTACAGGAGGTTCTCCGGTAGATTTAGAAACAGCTCCTCATTGTGTAATTAGAGGTATTATTGACGAACGTGTTGGAGCTGATAGCAAACCTTATGGTACGCAATTTGAATTAAGATTACCAAGTAATTGGAATCAGGCTTTCTTATTCCAAGGAGGCGGTGGAGTTGATGGCTTTGTTGCACCAGCAGTAGGTAGTGTTCCTATTAATACTGCCAAAGCTGTACCCGCTCTTAGTCGTGGCTATGCGGTAGTATCTATGGATGGAGGACATCCAAATCCTACACCTGAATTTGGTTTAGATCAGCAAGCAAGATTAGATTTTGCCTACCAAGCTATAGGCAAAGTGGTAACTATTGCCAAACAAATTGTTACCTCTACTTATGGACAAAAACCTACCTATAGTTTCTTTATGGGATGTTCTAATGGTGGACGTGAAGCCATGATTGCAGCTCAACGTTACCCTACCGAGTTTAACGGTGTTATTGCCGTAAACGCAGGTTTCCGTTTATCACGAGCTAATGTTGCCCAACAATGGGATTATCAACAATTTATGCAAGCAGCTCCTCGTAACGCCCAAGGAGAAAAAATCCTCGCTAATGCTCTTACCCAAGAAGATTTAGATAAGGTACAACAAGTAATCTTAAAACAATGCGATGCTCGAGATGGCTTAAGTGATGGAATTATCAATGCTTGGGAATCTTGTAAAATCGACCCTAACACCTTACCTTTAAGTGCAGAAAAAATCCAAGCTCTCACTGCAGTAATGAATGGTGCGGTTAATAGTAAAGGAGAGCAAATTTATGCGGGATGGTATTGGGATAGTGGCATTAATCAACCTGATTGGCGAAGATGGAAACTAGGCACATCGCAAATCGGTAAGCCTAATTCTCTTGGAGTAAGTCTCGGTTCAGGATCTCTAGTTTACTACTTTATGACTCCGTCTCAACCTAACTTTGATTTAGAAAAATTTGATTTTGATCGTGATACCCCATTGGTATATCAGACAGGAGCAATCAATGATGCTATAAGTACCGATCTTTCAACTTTCTTTGCTAATGACGGCAAACTTATTGTTGTAACCGGAGCTTCTGATCCAGTGTTCTCGGCAAAAGATCAAGTAGAATGGTATCAGCAGATGCTTGCTGATACAGCCAAAGGTAAAGATCAAAGTCGTCTCTTTGTTCTCCCTGGTATGAATCACTGTGGTGGTGGGAATGGTTTAGATGATGTTGATCCCCTTTCTGCTTTAGAAAGATGGAATCAAACCAAGGTTGCTCCAGAACAAATCCTAGCACGTGGAACACAACATCCTAGTAAAGAAATGCCAGTTTGTGCTTATCCACAAGTAGCAACCTATGTCGGAGGCGATCCTAAGGTCGCAACTAGTTATAGTTGTAAGGTATTACCATAAAAAAACTTAACTAAGACCTAATTTTTATGGTAAAATGTCGACTGTAGATATTTATACATTTTTTGTATACTATTCTAACGATGTGTAATATGCAGAAAGGATTCTTGTTACGTACAAGAATCCTTTTTTTATTTTGCTCTTTGCTCACTCAATAACTGGGATAAACGGTAAATATGATGACCTCCAAAAGTTAGAATAATTTTCTTCTCGCAAAAAAACTAAATAGTTACAGTTATTAATGTTATTAATATTTGGCATAAATTTACTCTTCACTTTAATATTCATCAATCTCAATGCTCAGAATTTAGTATAAACGCAACAACCGCTCTGAAATCAGAGCGGTTGTTAGTTAAGTTATTTCTATCGTTTAATTAAGTTAATTTTATTAATTTGGTTGATTTTATTGATTTTGTTGCTTGTTTTACTTTTGTTAATTTATTTGCTTGCGTTTGTTGTTCTTAAACTTCTTCTATAGTTACTATTATTCCCTAATAAGGTCGAGTATCCGGTTTAAGATAAGTTCTAATGTAATCTTGTCCAAACAAACTATTACGTAAATCATAGATTGCCGGATTAGCTTCTTTTACTTGAGCTTGGGTAACTCTACCCTCAACTTGTAAATCTTCTAAGATTGCATTGATCTGTTTTGCGGTCACGTCTATAGAAGTAAACACCTTAACGCCATTCTCAAGCACATAGCTATTGATTAATTTACCATAAGCATTAGTAGTGATAGTAACCGTATTATCAGCATAAAGCTTACCTGATACCACAAGATTTACTTGATTTAATACCGCTTGAGCTTTGACATTTTGTTGAGCTAGTTGTTGTGTACTTGGAATTCTATCAGTTGCTTCTAAATCAGCAGCTCGAACTAATTGAATATTACCTAAGCATACAGTTGCACCAAGTAACACCGTAGTGAGAAAAGATTTAATTTGCATAAATCTCCTTAAGACCTAAGTCTAGTTTTTAAAGATGATATTTAAGAAAAACCTCTCGTCTTTCTTCACTTATATTATACTCGATTTTAGGATTTTATGCTTAAATTTCAAAAGTTTTTATAAGAAAAAACGCTAGAGATTTCCATCTAGCGTTTTTAGTTTAACCATTGAGTTTTTGTACTAAAGTCTCGATATTTGCACGGCTCACATCCGCACTAGCGTAAACTGTAGTATTGTTACCTAAGTCCACTTGTTGAGTAATCGCTTGTGATTTACGTGAGGTGATCACAATTGTACGCTTACCATCTTTTTGGTAAAGTTTAGCGACTAAAATATTGCCATTTACATTTAGCATAGCACTATTTACGGCTTCGCCATTTGCTTGAGCAATTTGAGCTACCGTAGGAAGATTATTAGCCCAAGCAACTTGAGGAGCACTAAAACTTAGGGCTACAAAAACTGCAATTAAAAGAGATTTTAACTTGCTCATGTTCTACCTCAGATTTTATATCAAATGAAGATCTACTTAGAGGATTACTTCTATTATAACCTGCTTTGTTGTAATAAAAGCCTCTACTTTTTACTTTAAGTAGAGGCATACAACTTAACTTACAATTATTAATTTACTACAATTACAAGGCAATTTTTATTTAATTTGCCAACTGTTGTGGAAAGATCCAAGATCCTTCTCTCTTGGAGTTTAAAACTTAAGAAAAGAACAAAGCTAATACAAAATAAAGTCTCTTTTCCTCTGCTCTTAAACTCCAAGACAGAAAAATCTTTAAACAGCTAAGTTATAAAGAAAAAAGTAGCAGACTTTCCAGTCCACTACTCACCTGTACTTATGTTAAATTTGCTTTTATATTTGTTCTGCATCGACCTAAACTCTTGGTTTAGTTCTTTTGACAAATATTTCCAACTTTATAAATATCACTCTCTATTTTTATTTTTTTAGTATTAGGACTCTACTAAAAATCAAGACTTTAGAACAAGAACTAACTTAAATATGGGGGTACTTAGGTTATATGTTCATAAAGTTTTAGTACTTAAAGTCTTGTCTATGATTAGGGGTTATAAATTAGTAAATGATTAGTTAACTCTGATTTATAGTCTAAGCATAGACAAGAGTTTAAGCAAAGAGTACTTTGCAAGTAGTGAGAAAATATAGTCTAGGTTGAGGCTTACTCAACCGAGACTAAACAATTATAAATATATATATTTA
>NZ_NRJF01000007.1 GCF_003585965.1 Psittacicella gerlachiana
TAAATTGTTAAAGAACTAATTATGATAAGTTATTATCAACTTTGTTTATTTTATCAGATACCTAAGAACAATGTCAATAAAATATTTTAAATTTATTTTATTTATTTAAATTCAATTATTTTATTTATCTTCCTGTTTTCTGACAACGCTGAGTATTATATACAAGAAAAACACCTTTGTCAACAAATGATAATAAAACTTTCCCTAATTAATTGATTTTAAACAAAGAAAAAGGTGAGAAACAATCCCACCTTTTACTTTAATTAATTTTTTTCTTACCATTTATAACTTAATGTAGCGTTAACTTTACGCCCTTCACCATAGTAACAAGAATAGTAACAACCTGTTACATAAGTTTTATTAGTTAAGTTAGTCACACTTACTAATAAATCTAAATTATTTGTAAAGTTATATTTAGCCATTAAATCAAAAACAGTATAACTTGGAATAGTTTTACCACTATTACCTAGCTCATCACTTGATGATCCAAAGAATCTAGCCCCTGCTCCAAGTGTTAATGGAATATTTTCAAAACTATAGCTTACTCTAGTCGCAACTTGGTTAAATGCTGTAAGTGGAGTTCTTACTTTTTGTCCACTCTTATCACCAGATGTTACCATGGTTTTAGCATCCATATAAGTATAAGCTAGATTTAGATTTAAATTATCTAATAATTTAACATCTGCTTCTAACTCTACCCCTTTACTTGAGTTATTACCAATTTGTTGAGCGATAGTTGAAGTGTAAATTAAGCTATTTTTCTCTTTAATGTCAAATACAGTTAAAGTGAACTTAGCATCAATGAACTCAGGTACGTATTTGATACCATATTCAATTTGTCTTGCAGTAATAGGTTTATAAGCTTGAGTACCGCTTGTTCCACTTAAAGGTTTAAATGAAGTAGAGTAGTGTACAAATGGACTAATACCTAGGTCAAAATTATACATTAAACCTAAAGAGTAAGTATTACGTGTTGCTTCATAAGATGACACACTGCCAAAAGTATCACTTTTGCTGCTTACTTTATCAAAACGATAGCCTAAATCAAGAATAAAGTTGTTCCAGTCAAATGAGTTTTGTAAATATAAACTTGTTTGATGCTGATTTACAAGGTATGGATTCATGCTTGATAAATCAACTGAACCTGTATAAACTGGATCTAATACATTAAATGATCCAGTATATGTGTTATAACCATACTTACCATCTACTTTAATATAGTTATATTGTGCCCCTAATACTAAAGTATTTTTACCACCAAAAATATTACTTTTGTTCGTCACATGAGCATCTAAGGTATGTGATCTTTGTGTAGTGTTATTGTATAAATAGCCTCTATAGTATTCAGGTAATGCACTTGCCCAACTATAGTAACTAGATAATTGATCACGTTTTGAACGTAAATAATTGTAACTAAGATCTAACTGCCAACCTTGAGCAAATTCAGAAGTATAATCTAGGTTAAATTTTTGGGCATAACGATTAAAGTAATCTAATTCAGGGTTACCTAAATTTGTACGTCTTGAAATCTCAAAAGATGAAGTATCTACCGTACCTACAAATGGATAGAAATTGGTTGTTGGTACTCCAGTTGATTTTTCTACTGAAGCTAATACTGTTAAGCTATTTTTATCATTAATTAACCAAGTTAAACTCGGAGCAAAGTAATATTGCTCAGCCCATGTGCCGTAAGTTTCACCTTTAGCATGGCTATAACTAGATACTAAACGATATAAAAGTTTGTTTGCATAATTGCCATTGTAGTCTACAGCTAGTCCACGTTGACCTCGGTTACCTACATTTAATTGCACTAAACCTTGTGGTTGAAGCTTAGGTCGTTTGGTAATTAAATTGATTGCACCACCAGACTCACTTGCACCATATAAAACTGAGTTTGCTCCTTTAGCAACTTCAATTTCTTCATAGCCAAAAAGTACTGGAGAATAAGAAGTGTAACCACCATTATAAACTGGATTACCGTCTATAAATAAATTAGCATCAAAACCACGAATTTTATACCAATAAGTATCATCTAGGTCAGCACCATAAAGTTGAGCTTGCACCCCAGAAGTATATCTTAAAGAGGAATCTAGCTGTGCTTCACCCCACTCTTGTGCATTAGCAACATTTACATTACTGCTTGAAGTAGGAGAATAGAATTTTAATCCTCCAACTTTGCTTAAAGATCCGGTTACTGAAATTTTATTAAGAGTTAAGTTGTTCTCTGTTGTCTCCGCAAAAGAAGCTGCAGACATTAAACAAACAGATAAAGTAGTTAATTTTAAAATTTTATTCATACACTAAAACTAAAATGATTTTTACAAAAAAAAGATCTTTGCAAATTATAGCAAAGACCTAAATTAAAAGAAACATTTACCACCCCCCCAGAGTTAAACTATTGTTTAACAATAATATTTACTTAAACAAACACTTATAAACTCTAAGAGAATATGGCACTCACACCCCTATATTTATCATTAACCAACACCTATTTATAATCTTTTCATTAAAATTATAAAATATAATCCACCGATTAAAGTAGACATTAAACCTACAGGGAGTTCATATGGATAAATTAGGTTGCGACCGACAAAGTCAGCAATAACCATCACAAGAATGGATATTAGTATACTTACCAATATTTGCAATTTCGGACGATAAAAACCAAGTGCTCGAGCCGCATGTGGAGCTAAGAGACCGACAAAACTTACTGCTCCAATATTAATAGTCGCAATAGTTACCACTAGAGCTACCACTACTATCAAGAATAATCTAAAAAGAAAGATATTTAACCCTAGTTGACTTGCAATTGTTACCTGTAAATTTAAAATCTCAAATTGTTTTGTAAGAAATAAAATTATTCCAGTAAATAATAATGAGATTAAGATTACAAAAAAGGCACTACTAAAGGTTGCATAATAGGTTGAACCTGAAGTTAAGTTTAAAAGAGTATAGGCTCTAAAATCATTAGTTGCCATAAATATTCTCAAACAGGCATCATATAAAGCTGTAATACTTATCCCCACCATGAGAATCTTTTCCGGTTGCAAACCACCTCTTAAACTAAAAACCATAATTGCTACAAGAACTACTAGGGCTCCGATAATTCCCCCTAGAGTTAATGAATGTAAGCTAATTGTAGTTACAAAGAATAAGCTTAACATAATCCCTAAATTCACCCCTGAAGTAATTCCCATTAATTCAGGTGAAGCTAAAGGATTATTGCTAATTCTTTGTAATACTAGCCCCGATAAAGCAAGTATCACCCCCGCTCCAATCACTAAAAGCAAACGTGGTGATCTTAATTCAAGGATTTCTATTAACTCTTGGATATTTTTTAATTTCCAACTATCCCAAGATAAACTAACCAAGATCATTAAAGTTGTAATTGCTAATAAGTAACAAATAACTTTGACATTGATTTTTTGGATTCTGATTTTTTCACTCGTAGGCTTTTGTTTTGCTCCAGACTTATCTTTAAACATTAACCAAAGTAATACAGGAGTTCCAACTAAACTCGTAACCGCTCCAGTTGGAATTTGGATTTGATAAAAATAATTAATTAAATTTAAAATTAAATCCGTCACCAATAAAAGCAAAGCACTAACTATTGGAGTATAAAATAGCAATTGTTTAAAAGTACGAGATCCAAAACTACGTGTGATCGTTGCTGAAATCAAGCCAATAAACCCTAACATGCCGACTCTAGCAATCACAATTGCAACTATATAAGCTGCGATAATTAAGCCAATAATTCTTATTCTGTTTACCGGCACTCCTAATCTTACTGCACTAGCCTCATCTAAACTCAACATATTTAATGGTTTAATAAATAGTACTACAACCACTAGACTTATGAGAAGATTTAAACTGAGATAAAAACTATCAAGCCAACTATCTTGCACTAATGACCCCGCAGACCAAGTTAGAACCGACCTGGTTTCTTCAGGAAAAATTAAAATTAAAGTTGACGATATGGCCGCTAAGTATACCCCTACTACCATCCCAGCTAACACAACAATGATATGATTTGTTGTTTTTTGCATAGAGATAATAAGTACCAAATATAAAGCAGAAAAGGCTCCAATAAAGGCAATTACACTTGTTCCATAAATTAAAAAATTCGGGAAAAAGACAAAGGTTATAACTATAGCTAACTGAGCTCCGGAACTTACGGCAAGAGTATTATCTGAAGCTAAAGTATTTTTGGTTAATTGTTGTAAAATTACGGTAGCTATACCTAAGCCTATTCCAGAGAGAATCGCCATGGATACTCTAGGTAAAGTATAATTTTGCCACAGTAATACTTGTAAATTATTCGTGTATAAGGAAAAACTTTGCTTAAAACCTATTCCTTGTAGTTGTAATTTACTTAGCATAACAAATAAGCAAGTAGCAAGGATAAATAACCCTAAAGCAAAAATATTAAGTTTTCTTACCATTGTCCTTTATCCCCCTCTAACCCTTGAACTAATAAATTTGCAAAACGTAATGCAGAAGGAATTCCTCCAAAAGTCCAAGTTTCAGGAATGACAATAACATTTTTACTCAACGGCAAATAGTTCCATAAGCTATTCATCGCTAGCTTGTTTGGCACATCTATAGGGTAAGGCTTTACCACTACCAACTGAGTATTCTCAGGAAAACTCGCTAAACTATCAATGGTTAAGTTTACAAATCCCCAAAGATTTCCTGCTTCAGGATGCACATTTTCTAATCCTAAACGCTCAAGTACTGCACCTACAATTGAATTGCCAGCATATAAACGAAAATTTTTACTATCAGCAAACTGCACTACAGCAATTGGTACTTTAGGCTCTAACTGTAATTTTTCTTTTAAGCCTTCTAACTCTTGATTAGCTTTAACAATTAAAGCTTGACCCTGAGCTAAATTATTAGTTAGCTTTGCCACCTCTAAGGTAGAGTCACTAATTCTTTGCCAAATATTATTTTCAGCGGTAAAATCTACGGTCATTACTGGAGCAAACTTTTCTAACTTTGTTTGTAGACTTGCATACATTGGAGTATTAATAAATAAAGCTATATCTAGTCTCGTAATTAACTCCAAATTAGGCTGTAATCTTGTTCCTAAATCTTTAGTTACTTCTAAATTAATCTTAGGCTCTTTTACCCAAAGGTTATAACTAGAAACATCACCTACACCTACAGGATTTACCCCTAAAGCTAATAAAGTCTCAGCAACCGTCCAATCTACTGTTGCTACTCTTAACTTTTCTTCATTATTTGCAAAAGAGTTAAGAGTTGCTAAAAAACATAAACACAAAGTAAAGATTATTTTAAACATAGACAAACTCTTCCTTTAATAGAATGACACTTTCACCCCAGCTTCATGCGGATGATCTATCACGGTTAAATCTATGTTATAAATATCTTTGAGAACCTCCTCTTGCATTAATTGCTGAGCGTCCCCTTCAAAAATGACTTTTCCTGTATGCAAGGCAACTAATTTGTCACAAAATCTCGCAGCTAAATTTATATCGTGAATAACAATTATGATTCCTATTCCAAGTTTGACACTGAGATCTTTTAATAATTTCATCACCTCAACTTGATGAGCTACATCTAGAGCAGCTAGAGGTTCGTCAAGAAGAATAAATTGCGTTTTTTGAGCTAAAAGCATAGCTAACCATACACGAGATCTTTCTCCACCTGATAAGTTATCTACAAGACTATGAGCAAACTTTTCGGTATTAGTTAGTTTTAAACTTTCGGCAACAATTTTTTTATCTTCATCACTTGAGCGACTAAACAGTCCTTGCCAAGCAAATCTTCCCATAGCTACTAACTCAGAAGCCGTTAAAAAAGTTTGTACAGGTAAATACTGTGGTAAATAAGCAACAGATCTTGCAAACTCTTTAGCTTTATAATCTTTAATTTCTCGATCTAGAAAGAGAATACTTCCCATACTAGGAGTTTCTTGACGAGCTAAAAGCTTTAGTAAAGTAGACTTACCAGAACCATTATGTCCTATAAGTCCATAGACCTTTCCGGGTAAAAATTCCATAGATAAAGGGGCTAATAAAGCTCGCCCCTCTAAATTAAACTCAACATTTGATAATTTAAACATACATTAAAATTAGAGATTACTTATCTTACTTTGCGATTGCTCGCTGAATTTGACGCTCAACAAATTCTTCATCTATCTTAAATAAATAGTACCCCGTAGTTGATAAAGCTTTATGTAACTCTTCCAAACTTTCAATTTGTACTAATTTCTTTACTTCGGTATCTATAGTTTTAATAAATCTTCCTGATTTAAACTTATCTTTTACTATCTCAGGAATATCTTCATATAAATCCAAATTAGTTTTTAATTTAGCATCGAAAGGTACATAAAGAAAATATTTACTATCTTTTGTAGTATATATTGAAACTAACATTTTAACCTCAATTACTCTTCATCATCTTCAACTAAGACAAATTCAATTTCTTCTTCATCATTTGAAGCTATCATCTGTTCACGATACTCTTGAATAAGATTTTTTAAACTTTCGTAGTACAACTGCGTATTTTGACTAATTTGCTGAATCTCATTTAAGTTAAATTCGGTAAGAAACTTTTCTTTATCCTTGATATATTGGCGACGTAACTCAACAATACCATTATCAAAAGCCTCTTTTCCTAATTCCATACGAGCTTCTATTTTATTTAAATATTCATGCTTTAATTCTGCTGTTAAATTATAAAAATCAACATTACCTTTAAAGAGAATAAATAAATTATTTAAAATAGGATTACGAGAAATTATCGTAAGATAGTTGTTAAACCTATCTACATTAGGTCCATAACGTCCTTGGAATAATTCCTTATATTCATTAACTAAATAAAAATTCTTGTTTAATAAGGAGTCAGGGAAATAAGTAATTTGATTATCTAGGGAAGCAAACTTATCTCTTAATTCATGCTTAAACTGCATTTTACTTAAATCATA